>JAFGMY010000120.1 GCA_016927325.1 Actinomycetota bacterium
GGGCCGGGATTGATTAACACCGCGCGGGGCCTGAAAGACCCCGCCTCAAGGGGTGCCGGGATTGCCAAACACCCACGGGGCCTGAAAGACCCCGCCTCAAGGGGTTTGTGGGAATTCTATCCAGGACCGGTAACCGCCGCCTTGAGCTCCAGGTACTGCGCGTTGGCGGGGAACAGCGAAAGCGCATTATCAAGCTCATGGCACCCGAGTCTCATCTCTCCCAACGCGAAATATTCTCTTGCCAGGTGAAACAGGATACGGTGGTTTAGCGGGTCCATATGGGCCGCCTGCTTGAGAAGTTTGATCCGCTTTTCCGGCTTGTACTTAAAGAGTTCGCCGTTATCGAAAAAATATGCCGTGGTGATTCCCTTAACCTGGCCCTCGTCGAGACCCTGCCAGTGGTTTATGAAACCACCGTTCTTTCTGAAGTGGTTCAAGTCACGTGCGCGGAACTCGTCGGTGTTGTCGTTCATTTTTTTTATCAGGTAGGCAAGGCACAAGGGAGGTGCTATTGACAGGAAGACCGCCGCGGCAAGCTGTTCGCGATCGAAACCGGCCAACCTGGTGAAAGGGAACAGGATCATCAGGCAATATACAAAACTCAAACCGTAAATGAACAAAAAAATCTTGAAGTACGTGCCGGTCTGGGAGTTGCCGAACATCAACGGCACAAGAAAAAGAAACGGGATCGCCGCCCAGATCAGGAGTATGCCCGCATACGTATTTAGCATCATAAGGTTTTTTATGTACCTGTAGGTGAAGTTGGCGCCGCAGTATACGCAGGAGTCGGCGCCCTCGAGGTTATCGTTTCCGCACCTCCAGCAGAGGTTTTTCTCTTTTCCTTCCGGGAACGGGCGCATGGGCAAAGCCGCTTCTTTATATCCCTGCGGGCTGTCGATCCGGCTGCTTTGTTCCTGTAAAACGTTTGCCCTCGACTCATTGTATTTACGGACCGCCCTCGCTCTTTGTGCAACCGGTACGACCAGGATGAAGACCGGCAGTACCAGCAGAAACAGGCCGAAAGGAAAAAAGAGTCTGCCTACCGCCGAGAAGGATGGATCGATATCCAGGAACATGAACACCAGCATAACCGCTCCGACAAAGAGAAGAATCCCCACCGTAGAGATAAACATAAACGCGGCGAACTTGTCGGATCGCTTGATGTTTTCCAGGTTTTCTATTGAACTCTGCCTGGCGACAGACTTTGCGAAGTTGGCTTCGGGAGCAAGGCTTTCCATTGGAGCAGAATCACCGCCGAACGGGTCGGGGGAAAGCTGCAGGTCGTTATCGCTTAGATAGAAGTACTCACAGGTAAGCGGGGACTGAACCAGGTACTTGTAATCCGGCATTTCCCGGTTCACGACGATATCCAGAATTATCACCGGATCGCCTGCACGAAAAAGGGAGGTCTTGTCCCTGGACATATACCTCGATATAAGAAGTGAATCACCCGGCTGAACGTTTAACGGATCCAACAGCACCCCTTGGTTAGCATAAGAATTATTTTAATTGCTTTGAAAGAGAATGGTTTGAACCCTTTAAAGTTCGTCAACCAGTTCAGTGTATTTCAGGTAGATCATCTTCGCGTCGAAACTATCATACTCTGCAAGCATCTCGTTCTGCTCTTCTTTACTGAAGAGTTCCTGGCTGGGGAAGAAGAAGTGCTTGTCTTCTTTTTCTATGTGTGCGGGGTACAGCTTATTCATGCTGTCTATAGCTGTGGAGATACCGTTAAGCAGAGAACTTTCTCCATTCTTGTACAGCGAATTAAGCTTTTTAAGATCCTTGATCAACTTCCTGGCCTGCCGGTGTTCTTCTATAAGCTCATTCATGATTCGGCGGTGTTCCAGGGACATCGCTTTATCCGAGGCCTTCTTGAAGTAGATGTCTTCTTCTTTTCCATGGTGGGTCCAGTCCACATACACCTCGAAGAAGTCGACTGCCTTGTCGATGAAGGAAGAGTCGGCCTGTCTTTCGGAAGCGATTATTTTTGACTCCCGTTCAAGAAGCGCGAGCATCCGCTCTATCAACCTGTGCTCTCTCATCAGCGGCCCAATTGGTTTCATGCTTTACCCCTGTTGTAATATGCAGGTACTGCAGTATCTTAGCAGAGTAGGGGAAACCGGGGACAGAGCACCAGGCATGTTCTTTCAGGTTGACATGACATCGCCGGATTCGGGTCTGAATCCCAGCATACGAGGCTGGGGGCAACTAAAAAGACACTTTTTGCGGCTGATGGTATAGAATTATGCAGGAAGTTATATCAGTTTGCTTCACTGCTAACGACGATTGGATTGAAATGATAAGCCTTAAAAATAATATCGATATCTCAAGAAGAGAGATAGACGCGTTTTCCAGAAGATGGGACATACAGGAACTATCGTTTTTCGGCTCTGTTCTTACCCCTGAGTTCGGCCCCAAAAGTAATGTTGAACTTTTCGTGAGCTTCAAGCCCGGTGTACGCCCCGAACTGATGGACATGGTTCAAATGGAGTGCGAGCTGAGAGAGATGCTGGGTCACGAAGTGGACCTCGTGAACATAATCCCCTCGAACCTGCGATAAACCTCGCCGGGTAACGTAGTCTTCCGTATCACGAAATCGGCTTATTGGGGCGGTCTATTGAATCTTGAATTTCCGCGATAGGGGTTATCCGTTACTCGGGAAACATTACCATCGGGGGGGCCGGCCTCGGTCCACTTCCGTGAGGCGATCAGCTCCTCGAGCCTGGCGCGCTTCTCCGGTTTTAACATCGACAGGTCGATCTCTTCCTCATCGGTGAAGAAACCCTTGTCGCCTGCCTGGCCGGGGTCAAACGCCTCGGATATTTTCTTTTGCCACTCGTTGAAGTTGCTGGCCATGGGGCTTAAGATAGGCCTGATCGCGGGGAACATGGCAAACCCCGGCTCCATGCATCTTTCGATCGCGGCCGTCACGCAGTCCAGGAGCAGCGGCACCAGATTTTCCTTGTTTTTTTCATTTCTGGGGTCGTACTGATAGACCGTCTCGCAGTGGCACCACATGTTATCTTCATAGGTTACGAAATAAGGGTTGTCGCCGAGATCGTTGAGTATCGCACCGCTCTCGATGTACTCCTGCTTAAGGCCGGCAAGCGTCTCGCCCCAGTCGACCTGTGAATCAAGAGTTTCATTGCGCGACAGGGCGGTGCTGAAGGAACCGCCGCGCCTGAAAACCATGGCGGGAAGGGTGGCTCTTATGCATGACATTAACGCCATCGATTTAAACGGTTTCATTTTATCGATATCCATGGTTATTCCATCATTATCGCTTGCGATTTTACGAATGGCCTTCTTCTGGTACTCAAGCTCATTCATGGTGCTTCCCGCCAATACGATCATGAACGGGTAACGCATTGCATCACCCAGGATGATCTTTAAGTTCTTCGTTTCGGTGATCTTTTCGAAGAGGTGAGGCGCGAGCACGTCGGTAAAACCGGCGGCTGAGGTGCGGAACA
>JAFGMY010000121.1 GCA_016927325.1 Actinomycetota bacterium
GGTGGGCCCAGCAGGACTCGAACCTGCGACACGCGGATTATGAGTCCGCTGCTCTGACCAACTGAGCTATGGGCCCGGATGAACTAAAACAGTATACATATTTTATCCATTTATTTAAATCAGGTGAAGGTATAAGAATATTTCTTCCGTTAATATCTTTTCATTTGTTACGCTCTTGATGTTATATAAGTATATCAATGATGATTATTGATTAGCATGTTGTAATTGTTGATATTATATTATATATATTATTATAGTTATTTAAATAGCTTATATTATTATCATGTTGTTAATGTTAATGATGTGACTACGCATCTTGAGTAAAACGCAGTCCTTCTTCTTTGGGATAAACAATCAGGGAGTTTCTTTCTGGTATCGTGGTATCTCGAAACCGAACAGGGAACCTGAACTACTCTTACTCTCATACCAGATCCGTCCTCCCTGATTTTCAATCAGGCTGCGCGTAAACGCGAGGCCGAGGCCTGCGCCTGTGCGCCGGTCTTTTCCCTGCTCAACCGTCTTGAATTTCTCGAATATGTCCCCCTTGAAGTCCTCCGGAATGCCAATGCCCGTGTCTTTCACCGTAATACGGATATAATCGTCGTCTGCTTCAAGCTCCACGGATATCTCCCCTTTATCGGTGAATTTGATTGCATTCGAAAGCAGGTTTTCCAGCACCCTCACCATCGCCTGCATATCAACGCAGGCCTCAATCTCCTCTTCAGGCAGTGTCGCCTTTAGAGCGATACCTTTGTTTGACACCTGCGGTTTATGTATGGCTATCGTGTTTTCAACGATTTCCTTCACATTCACTTTTGCCGGCCTCAAGATAAAATTGCCTGCCTCTAGCCTGGTTATATCCAGCAGGTTGTCGACCAGGTCGACCAGCCGGGCGCTGCCCCTCATCGCAATCTCGATCAGTTTTTCCTGGTCCTCTGTCAGCTGGCCCTTAAGTTGATGACCGATAGCATTTATCGCAATCGCTATCGCGTTCATCGGGCTTCGCAGTTCATGGGAAGAGAGCTGGATAAACTCCAGCTTCATGCGATTTGCCCTGACCAATTCCTCGTTGAGTTCATCGACGGACTGCCGTACTTTCCCTTTCAGGTGAACAGCCTTCTGAGCTTGATAACGCCAGAGTACCCACTGCGACAAGATAAGCGCCATAATCGCGATGAGTCCAAACACAAGAGTAATTCCATATACTTTGGTGTTATAGACCAACTTGAGCGCCTTGCCTGCCTCAACATCGGTTCCCAAAACCGCAATCGGCCGGCCGGTGTCGTCGACAATAGGCGCGAGCGCATTTACCCACTCGCCCCATTTGTTGTGGATCGGACCCTCCACAAGAGCAACAGGGGGGTCGTTCCCCTCGAAAATATTCAACTCTTCATACCCCGAGACTTCATTCTTTTCACCGGGTGAAGAGTACTCGGGAGAGGATGGGTTCTCAGCATCGGCGATAAATACGAACTCGAGCCCCCGGGGCTGCATTACATATACGAAATCGAGGTCCGGGTCTGAATTCTTTATTCGTGTCAACTGCTCTATGACTCTTTGAAATTCAGGTTTTTCAACATCGCTCTCGTCGCCTGAAAGAGCTTGTACATCCCGGGGATCTATTACCGCCGCGGCTGCAGAAACCTGGGCTTTACGCAGTTTGTAATAGTTGTTCCTCTGGTAACCGGCTACAACATATACCATTGCCACCGAAACAACGGAGAATATCGCCAGTATGAGAAACGAGAACGCTATTCTAATTACAGTAGCTTTCCTGATGCTCATAAGTAACTATTCTTTCAGAAATCCGAAACTTTTAGATTGATAATTTAATTGTACAGTAACTTCTATTGTTCCGTGTAGACTTTCGTGTCACGGGCTTGCATTTACAATAGAACACCTTCAAGGATAGAATATGGTAGTGCAGCTTGGTCATATTGCGGAACTTAAGGGAAGGAGTCGCTTGGCGTCAATACCAGACAGTTGGTGTCCGTTGCGCACACCAAATATTCCAGGGGCAAAGGTACCTTGTGACAGCAATTGTGCTCTTTATATTTCCTCTTCGAAACTCCCGTCGACACATAGTTGTGCGATAACAGCCATCGGTATCTACGCCCTGCAAAGGATCGTGGTTCCAAAACATGGAGATAGCGGCACGGAAGGCTGATAGAAGCGAACCTCAAGCTCGTCAATGAGCAACAGGAGTGCCTGTATGTACAGCAGTGAACAGTACAGTCAATCGAACAGAGATAAGCTCACGAGCAAAGTGGAAATGGGTTACCTGGCAGGTGATAACTACAAAGCCCGCCTGACAAAAGGGCTCCTGGGAGTTGGACTCGGCGAAGGCTATATTGTAGAAATAGTCAATTACCGGACCAAGAGAGTGCTCCGGCGGGAGCTTTTTGACAGTTCAAGAGACGCAAGAGATGAGATCGAAAAAATCAAGTCCGATATCGACACGCTGACCACCGAAGATTTCAGGAAGAGATACCTTAAATGCCCTTAACCTTAACGTCCCGCGCATGACCCCGGAATATTTCCTTTCCAGCAGGTAAACCTCAAGATCGTGCCTTAACACGTGGATTAACACAACATCAACCCTTTTACGATAAAATTAGCTTGTCGTCAGCATTCAAATTGTCGGGTAACCGTTAAACCGGTGGAGAATACAGTGGTGCTCAAGAAACGGCTGGCTGTCAGAATCAGCGCTGTAAGGAAAATTGAAGCGAACCTCGCTCTTGTTATCGCGGGGCTTCTGCTTCTGCTCCTCGCTCCATGCTGGCGTTTCGTGGTCGCGCCGTCCCTCAAAGTCGTCCCCACGGACTTCGACCTGTTCTATAAATACCCCGGCACATTGACCAGATACGCCAACCCTCCGGGCGATCCTGTTATCGGGCCTTCGCCGGTTGAAATTCCGATAGTCATGGAGCGTTTTCTTCTCAGCAAGCCGCACCTGTCAACGCCGGGAACCTCGGTTGTGGATATCGAGACCACCATTCTGGAAAGCAGCGGAGGGGAAACGCTTTATGAATATGAAGAACTCATCAGTATAGACCGCAAAACAGGTGAACTCACCAAAGTGGATTCGAATAACGGCGCAAACGGCTATCTCGTCGTATTCCCTTTTAATACACCTGAAAAGAGTATACCGGTCTGGTTCGAGCCGACGGGTAACTCTTTCAAAGCCACATTCACCGAAAGCACCGTGAAATCAGAGCTCCCGGTTTTCGGGTTCAAGCTCGAGTTGTCCACCATACCTGTTGAAACCCCCGCCGGTTATCCTGATGAATACACCGGTGCGCAACTGAAGGAAACTCTTTCAATGCCGGAACTGGGCGTAGAAAACGAAGAACTATTTCAGGTTAGCTACAAGGCGAACGCTTCCATCAATTTTTTTATTGAACCGGTAATGGGCACCATCGTCGATGTCACCGACGGTGAATTTGACTTGTTGTTGAACGTGGAAAAACCTGAAACAAGCTTCAGGGCAACTAAATTGATATCAGAAATGAACTTTTCTAAAGAACAGGGAAGCGTGATAAAAGCAATAGCTTATGCCAGGGATGAACTGGCTAAAAAGTCGCTTCAATATACTTATATCCCGCTTGGTTTCTTGGTATTGGGAACTATTATATTATTAATCGGGCTTTTCGCGGGAATAACCGTAAAGAACAACAGCGACGATGATTAGAAGCCCTTTGACGTATCTTCCCGTACAGTGTCTATATGCCTCCCGCAACGGGGAAAGCTTTGATTTGAAAGGTATTCAGTGAAGGTAACTTTTATTTACCCGGACTATTTTGACGACCAGCAAATTCACCAGGAATCACAGGGAAGGGTATACCTGGGTCTCGCGTACCTCGCCGCGACGCTTCGAAAAAGCGGTCGCGACTGTGAACTGATTCACCTCGTAGAAGCACCCCGGAAAGAGCAGCTTGTTTCCATGGTCGAAAACACAAATCCCGATATTATCGCGTTTTCTTCAACAACCCTTCAGTTCTCGAAAGTCATTTCTATATCCAGATGGATACGCGAACACTTTACAACACCGATATTATGCGGCGGCGTACACCCTACAATAGCCCCCGAAGACACTATATCGGCCGAAGAAATAGACTTTGCATGTGTGGGCGAAGGAGAAGGTGTCATTCTCGACCTATGCGATGCACTTGAAGAAGGTACACCGCTTGAAAAGATAAAAGGTTTATGGGGCAAACAGGGCGCCAGGCAGTTCAGAAACGCCCCGAGACCTTTGATCTGCGATCTCGACTCACTTCCTTTCCCCGACCGCACCATCTTTCATGACATTAATATGGCACCGAACCAGAAGAAACGCCTGACAGTAATGGCTTCGCGCGGCTGCCCGTTCAACTGCAGCTACTGCTGTAACCACGCACTTAAACGCGTATATCCTAATCCTGACCGTTACACTCGATTCAGAAGTCCCGACAATGTCGTCAGGGAAATCGAACAAGAGCTTGGACGGAATCCTGACTTCGATACGGTCAGGTTCGACGATGACATCCTGGCTTTGAACAGGGCATGGCTGAAAGAGTTTTCGGAAACGTACCGCTTGAGAATCGGCAAACCTTATATCTGTAACGCAAGGGCTGATTTGCTGAATGATAACAGCGTCAGGCTGCTGGCGGAATCGGGCTGCTCGACGATTGCGATAGGTGTGGAAAGCGGAAACCTGTGGCTGCGTAAGAACGTACTGCAAAGATCCATGACCGACGAGACGATCTATCGCGCTTTCAGGTTATGCAGGGAATACGGGATAAAAACCGTTTCGCTCAATATGATTGGTTTTCCCCACGAGACAGTGGAAATGGCCCTGGATACGGTGAAAATGAACGCCAGGATCGACCCCGATCTGGCACAAGTAACCACTCTTCACCCATTTCCCAATACAAACATTTACGATATATGCAAGAAAAACGGGATGCTTGGCGATTCCTCCACCGATACCCTCTTCTCCGGCAAATCGGAACTTGAACTGGACAAGATGTCAAGAAGCCTTGTAAACATGATCAGCGAGAATTTCGTCCTTCTGAAAGTAGCCTACCGGATAATCTTAAGGTTGCCCCCCATATTAAGAGGTCTCGTTACAAAAACCGCGGATTTCTTAATAGGATCAAGTATGTTGCCTGTTCAATACCGCAGCCGGATTCTCGCCAGATGGCGCTCAAAGCTTGACTGGAAGCACTTCCTGGGCATCGATTACTAGGAACCGTAGTGCCACGGTGCCAAGGGCCGAATATGCCATTTGTACATCCGGGTAGGACCTGAAACTGCCTCACGTTACACCAGAGACAATCGCTTCCAGAACCGGACGAGGCAGGTAACGTTCTATGGGCCTAAAGAGCGGTCTATTTCAGAGCACTATTTCAGAATTCAAGCTGAAAGGCCGATATCATAAATGTATTCAGACCATCACCGCTAAGTGTTATAATGACTGATGTACTTCAAATCAGCGGCTTTTGGCTTGAGAATTTATTCAACGTGCTACTTAACAAGGTCCCTCCCGGAAGCTTAGAGGCCCTCGCATATGGATGCATATGACAAGATTCGGCTCCTGTTGGTGGAAAATGAACCCGAAGCGGCCGATTTGATCAAGAAGCTCATAGTCAAGAAATTCCCAGCCGATATTGATATCGCCGACTCGGTGGCAAAGGCGAAAACCAATCTGAAGGACCACAGCTACGATGTCATCCTAATGGACCTGATGCTTCCTGATGGAAACGGGCTTGCATTCACAGAAGAAATCACAGCGCTGAAAAACCACCCACAGGTAATAATAGTAACCGGTCACGGCAGCGAGGAAATAGCCGCCCAGGCTTTTCAGAGCGGGGCCTGTGGTTACATCCCTAAAGGTGATGAACTGTTCAACCTGATTCCACAGTCACTCCGGCAGGCATTGGAGGAATTAAAGCGAAAAGAAGCGGAACTCGCGGTCCAGGAAAGAGAAAGTTTCTACAGGAGTCTTTTTACCGACGCGACGATCCCAATGTTTATCAAAACGGTTGACGGCATAATAGAAGATGTCAATAACGCGGGTTGTGAACTTTTCGGTTATACAGTCAGCGAGTTGACGGGACGAACGTTCGAGCAGTTGATCAAACCCTCCAGGAAAAGGGAGTTTGAAAACGCCTTCGCCCAGATCGCCGGCGGGGAAACCATACAGATTGAGTGCAAAGGCCGAAACTCAAACTCCGTTCCGGTGGAAATAAGCGGAAAGAAAATCACTACCCGTAAAGGGGAACGCCTGCTGGTGACCTGCAGGGATCTTACCAGATGGAAGAAGATTGAGTCCGCGCTGCATACCGTAATAAAAGAAACAAACGAGCGAAGGGAAGAAATTTCCGCTCTGCTGGAAAGCACACGCCTTGTCCTCGAGCGGAAGGACTTCAAAAGCGCTTCAAAAGCGGTTTTCGACCTGTGCAGAAAACTGATCGGTGCCAAAGTAGGGTTCATCGCGTTGCTGGGTGAAGAGGAATCGGATATAGAGGTCCTTTTCATGAACCCGAAATCGCTGATATCGGACTCACAACAGATTGCGCATATGCGCATCCATGAACTAAGCGCTTCTGCCTACAGCTCGGGTAAAGCCGTATTCATTAATGATTATGCTTCAACCGAACGGGGTGGAGATCTTCCCGAACCACATCTCCCCGTTGACAATATACTTGTATCGCCGCTGGTTGTCGACCAGAAAGTGGCCGGCGTAGTTGCTTTGGCGAACAAGCCGGGAGGCTTCTCCAAGGAAAACACTCTTATGGTCTCGGCATTCGGAGAAATAATATCTCTCGCCCTCCGCAACAGCCGCACCCTGGAGATGCTCCAGGACAGCGAGCAGCGTTTTCGTTCCGTCGCCCAGAACGCGGACGAGGCGGTGATATGTATCGACAGCGAGATTCGCATTATTTTCTGGAACACGGCAGCCGAGGCGATCTTCGGCTATGCGCCGGAGGAAATCCTCAACAAAGACCTGGATACGATAATACCCGAGCGCCTTCACGGCGACACTTTGTATCCGATAATGCAGCTCAAAGGCAGCGGAAAACTCCACAATCCCGGAAAGACTTTTGAGTTAATGGGCCTTGCGAAAAACGGAAACGAGTTTCCGATAGAACTCACACGTTCAATCTGGAAAGTCAGGGATGAGTTTTACTATACCATAATTGTCCGCGATATCACCGAGAGAAAAGAGGCCGAGAAAGCACTGACAGAGTCTGAAGACCTGTTCAAGACCCTTATGATAACGTCGCCTGACGCCGTTATGGCAATCAATGACAGGAACAGGATTATGCATGCTTCCTTAAGGGCGGCTGAAATGTTCAATTCCGACAGCGTCGACGACCTGATGGATTTGAAATGCCTTGAACTTGTAGCACCCGAGGATCAGGAGAAAGCGATAGCCGCTATAAAGGAAACAAAGGAAAAGGGCTCAAAAAGCGATGTCGAGTTGACCATGGTGCGAAAAGACGGGTCCCGTTTTATTGGAGACGTCAACGCCACACTGATAGAGAAGGATGATGGAAGCCACAGGGCATATATCATAGACATAAGGGACGTCACCGAAAGGAAACGGTCTGAGCGTGAACTCCAAATCCTGAACAATGAACTCGAGAGTTACGCGCATGTTGTTTCCCACGACCTCAAGGTGCCTCTCTCCTCAATAGGGGCAGCCAGCACCACGCTCGATATGCTGCTCGACAGCCACGATGATGGATACGACCATGAGAGCATCACGCACATGTCGGAAATCATCAAGAGCAGCGTAAACAAAGCGAACTCTCTGATAGAAAACCTTCTGACTCTCGCTAAATCAGGACAGCAACCCACCGATATTTCCGAGGTGGACGTCTCTGAAATAGTCGACATTATCCTCAGGGAACAAGCCGAGAACATTAAAAGAAAGTCGATCAGGATCGATTTGGATCCGGACCTTGGTGAAATTCGAGCGAACACTACACACATCTACCAACTGTTCAACAATCTCCTGGTAAACGCCATAAGGCATAATGAAAGCGAAAATCCCGAGATCAGGATAAAGAAGCTTGAGTATGCAAGCGCGGGCATTCACCATTACCTTATCAGGGACAATGGAAATGGTTTCGACCCTGAACAACTGCACTCCCTTTTCCTGCCGCTTTCGATAAACTTCAATGGCACAAGAGGCATAGGACTCGCAATAGTGGAAAAAATTATAAACGCCTATGATGGTGTAATTACCGCTTATAACGACCATGGCGCCTGTGTCGACTTCATGCTGAAAGATGTGCTTTGAAAATAAATGCAAAAGATAAGAAACAGCCGGTCCCGCCGTCTACCTGCCGCTCCCGGTCTCACGGAAGCTTGTGGTGGTTATGTAATTTTGCACAATCCTGATTTTGTCCACCGTTAAGACCGCGCGGCGGAGAAGCCTGATCTTCAATTTCATCTTTCATCGCTCATATTTATCTTGAGGGTGGGACGCAGGGCTTTTATGTGGTACGATTCTTACCAATGTTTTCACTTCCATGTTTTAAAGAAAGGCTGAA
Source organism: Actinomycetota bacterium (assembly GCA_016927325.1). Classification (GTDB taxonomy): domain Bacteria; phylum Actinomycetota; class Geothermincolia; order Fen-727; family Anoxymicrobiaceae; genus JAFGMY01. Next base: position 8,544 of record JAFGMY010000121.1, read on the forward strand.
AACTTAAATATGAGTTCGGTGGTCAAGAAAAGGCGCAAGAAAATGCGCAAGAAGAAGCATAAGAAACAACTGAAGAAAAACCGTCATAAGAAGAAGTAATCAGGCACGCGTTCTCAGCATAGGCACTTTCCGGATATAAGGATCAAGATAACAGGTTCAGTTCGCGCATTTTGCCCATCTGCTCGGAAGTCCCTACCAGAATGAGCAGATCGCCCTCTTCAATCCGGATATCAGGCTCGGGGTTCCCGTTAAAAGTGTCCTCCCCCATTTTCCTTATGGCCAGGACCGTTGCGCCGGTTCTCTCTCTTAAACGCGTATCCTTTATGGTAACACCCTTAAAGCTCGATTCCCCGGAGACCTTCAACTCGGTCAACTGGTATTCCGGTATGCCCCCGCCGACCCATACATCGACGAACTCGCAAATTCTCGGCCTGATAAGCATGTTCGCCATGCGCTTTCCCGCCATGGCATGCGGAGATATCACCCTGTCCGCACCGACCAATGCCAGTTTCTCCTTGGATTCCGGCTCATCCGCACGCGCCACCAGCAGCAGACTCGGATTTTTCATCCGTGCGCTCAGTATCACATAAACGTTGTCGGCCCCGGAACTGAGCGCGCTGACCAACCCCTGTGCATCCGCTATATTCGCGCCCGCAAGGTTATCGTTGTCCGTCGCACTTCCATTTATCGCCAGGTAACCGTCGTTCACGCACTGCTGGTAAGTGTTCTCTTCGATTTCTATTACAACGAACTTGTAACCCTGCGCGTCGAGCTCCTCGGCGACGCTTCTTCCGACCCTCCCATATCCACATACAATATAGTGGTCGACAAGTCTTGCTATTCTAGTGTCCATTCTTCTTCTCCCCCAGATACCGAAAAACTCACTTAACATGAACTCCAATACAGCAGAAACAGAAAGCAGCATCGCACTTACACCGAATGCGATTATTGCAATCGTCAAGTACCTTCCCCCACTGCTCAAAGGAGATACTTCGCCGAAACCCACCGTCGAGATCGTTATGACAGTCATATAGAGAGCGTCCGAAAAACCAAGGCTCTCGATCAGCATATATCCCACAGTACCCATTACCAGGACCAGTGAAAGCGATCCAAGGGATATCAACAAGTGACGGGCACTCGGCGACATGCCCGATACTCTTAAATTCTTTCCCAATTGACCTCCTGTACCGAAATCAATTCTTCAACATCCTCCCTGTCCGGCACTGATGTCAGCGACCCCTTCACCGTGGCTGCAAGGGCCCCGGCGGCACAAGCGAAACGTGTCGCGCCGAGCAGGCTCATACCCTCCTCCAGCGCAACGGTAAGCGCAGCTGTAAACGAGTCGCCGGCACCGGTCGTATCAACCGCTTTCACCCTGAAAGGCGGCACATGCCATGCGCCCTCCCGCGTCACAACCACGGCACCCTCATCACCCATCTTTACTACAACCTCAGGCACTCCTTCATCTATGATCTTCCTTGAAGCCGCGACCACCGAACTGTTCCCGCCGGTTTTCACTCCCGTTAACGCACCCAGTTCCATCCTGTTGGGAGATACAACATCAAAGTGTTTCGTTATCCCGACCGACGTGTCGCGGGGCGGCCCGGCATCCAGGACGGTTTTCAATCCCCTGCAACGAGCCCTTCTCGAGCCCTCTTCAACTACCTGAAGCGGTATCTCGAGCTGAAAAAGGGCGGCCCCAGCTTTGCCGAACAGGCTGTCCAGCGCATCCAGGTCATCGATCTCGAGTGTCAAGTTCGCCCCGGGGTCCACCACAATGGTGTTTATTCCTGTATCGTGCTCCACCGTTATCAAGGCGACACCTGTGCTTATACCGGACCTGCGCCTTATCAGAGAAATATCGAGCCCTTCATATTTCAGACTGTCCAGGATCAAATCTCCGAAGACATCCGAGCCGACACACCCCAGAAGATATCCGCTCCCGCCGATTTTCTTTGCGGCCAGAGCCTGGTTGGACCCCTTTCCGCCTGAAACCATCCGGAACCCGCTGCCCAGGATATTTTCCCCGGGCAACGGCGTCCGGGGCGTAGTTACCACCATATCCAGGTTAATGCTCCCGACGACGACAATACTCTTTGTCAAACTCCCGCCTTTGCAGTAATTCCTGACCTTACGATATTAATTTCTATAGTGGTCACAAAAATCCGCCCGTAAATGCGATAATCTTCTTTTTTGGTTCCAAGTCTTGAATCGTGTAATTGATTCCTGGTATATACATAACCGCAAGAACTCAAGATTCAAGACACGGTACCATTCGCCGGTACCATTCGCGGTGATGGACATGCCCGAACTTCCCGAAGTCGAAATAAAGAGACGTTATCTGGAAAAGACCTCTTTGGGCAAAAGCATAAAGAATGTCCAGGCGATCGACGGCAGGATTCTTGACTCCGTTTCACCCGTATCCCTCGGCAGATCGCTGAAAGGCCGGAAACTGCTGAAAGCTCGCAGACGAGGCAAGTATATTCTCCTGACCACTTCAGACAATAATACACTTCTAATGCATTTCGGGATGAGCGGAGACGCTGTTTTTACCGGAAAAGGTGAGCCGCGGCCGAAGTGGACAAGAGTAATATTTCACTTTGAAAACGGTTCCGCTCTCAATTACACCAGCATGCGTCTTCTGGGAAAGATAGCTTTCTACAAGACCGCGAATGAATCTGAAATCCCGGACATCTCGAAACTCGGCCCCGAACCGCTTGAAACATCTATGGGCTTTGATAAGTTCAATGAAATGATAACCGGGCACAGTACGACAATCCACCAGATCCTGATGCGGCAGGAACTCGTAGCAGGCATAGGTAATCTCTACTCTGATGAGATAACCTATCAGGCCGGTGTTCTGCCCTATAGAAAAACAGGCAACCTCCTTGAAGTGGAAATAAGGAGCCTGTTCGACAAAATGAAGTGGGTCCTGAAGACTGCCGTAAAACTTGACGCCGACCTCGAAGACAAAGCCGACCTGTTCCTCATCCCAAACCGTAAGAAAGATGGAACCTGCCCCCGGGGCCACGGGAAACTCTCAAAGAGGACGATCGGAGGGAGAACCAGCTACTACTGCACGACATGCCAGCAGTAACCGACCATGTGCTCAACCCCGTTATCCCGGGTCTTTTATTCCGCTGAAAGCAAAATGAATAACCCGGCTCAGGTCATACTTTCAGGCGTGGGGAACAGCCTTGTTGAACTCTTCAGGTGAAATCGGTATGGTGCGGGGTTCCCCGAGAACCCTCGACATAATGAAGACCGTGGCCGCCCTCTCCACTATCTCCGCATTCAAAAGCGCGTCTCTCACTTTCTTGCCGGTCGACACGACCCCGTGGTGAAGGAGAAGGCACGCATTTTTTTCACCGAGAGCTTTGACGGCGTTGTCGGCAAGCTCCTTCGTTCCGGGAAACGCGTACTCCGCAACCTCTATGCCCCCCATGATCCTTGCCATCTGTTCGTCAAGGATAGGAGGAATCCCATCACTCGAGAGGGCGACCGCGGTTCCCATCGGCTGGTGTGTGTGCACAATTCCCCCAATATCGTCGCGGGCACGGTATATGCCGAGGTGCATGTTGATCTCTATTGACGGTGTGTACCTTGACGCGACTTCTTCGCCTCTGAGGTTCACGACGCACATGTCTTCAAACAACATCAACTCGTATTCAACCGAAGTCGGTGTAATAACAACCATATCGGTACCGGGGACCCTCGCCGAGCAGTTCCCCGAAGTACCCGCTACGAAACCGCGCTTTGCCATATCCTGGGCGGTCGAATAGACCTCTTTCATAGATTCAAGTATTATCGACTCCATTTAACTCTCCCTGGTGTTATAAGCATGAAATAAGGTAACAGCTGAAAACCTTGAAATCATTATCAGCAACCGCAATATATCATGAAACGATCAAACGGTATAAAAAAAGGGCCGGAAGACGGTTCCGGCCCAATTATTACCAGGCACTACTCACCAGCAAGATTCTTGTCTTTCTTGATCTTCTCCGCCTTCTTCTGCTGATCCTCGAGCCCTTTCTGGATATCTTCCTGACCACCCGAAATTGACGTTAGAGCACTCATCAAGGCTGTTGCATCTCCGGTCTTTATCGCCTCATCGTAGATCGGTGTGAGTTCCGAGAACATCTTCTCACCTTCGGCGAGAGTCTCTTTGTAAATATCGACCCACTTGATCATGGCGTCCGCGTACTCAACGTAATCAGGAACACCTTCCAGCTTGGTGATCTTCTCGTAATCGGCTTTGACCGCGTCCGCTTCCGTGTTCAACTGACCCATTTCCTCGGACAGCATCGGCAGATCCTGTGAATTCGCCCCACTTAGATCGCCGCTCAGCGCCGGCATGAGGATCGCCATAGCCTTGTTTAAGATATCCTCACTCTTCTTCTGAAGGTCTTCCGCCGCAGCGTCGGCTGTCTTCATGTACTTCTTCGCAGTCTCGGTGTCACCGCCTCCACATCCGACAATGGCCATTGACGATAATGCTAACAACAAGACCGCCACTATTACTACTGCTCTTCTCATACAGTGCTCCTTTCTTTCCGGGAAAAACGACTCGTCCGGCACTTACCGATCCTAGAACATTAATTCGCCATTCAATCACCGTTACCTACCACTTAAATGCGATTGTTGACGAATTTGACTATTGAGCACCCGCAATAGAATAATAGTATAATTTCCGAAAGAAGCTGAAGAGACAAAATAGAGTATCAATCGGTATGCCAGGCGCTTACAGACAAGCGGCACCCAGCCGAAACAGGCTGGGTTTTATTTATTTTTTAACATGGACCGAAAACGAGTACTGGTAATTGATAATTACGACTCTTTCACGTATAACCTCGTGCAGTCGCTGGGCATGCTCGGGGCGGAAATAGTGGTATTCAGAAACGACCGCCTGGATCTCTCGGATGTCGGGCGGGCGGCCCCGGACAAGATTGTGATTTCCCCGGGACCCAAGAGGCCCGCCGAGGCGGGGTTGAGCAAGGAAATAATTCTGGAGTATGGGCGGCGCACCGGTATTCTCGGTGTATGCCTGGGACATCAGTGCATCGGTGAGGCTTACGGCGGGCTGGTCGTCCGGGCTGACAAGGTAATGCACGGAAAGACATCGTTAATACATCACGACGGATACGGCGTGCTGGACGGCATCGAGTCACCGTTTAAAGGTGCCAGGTATCATTCTCTGGTCGTAGACCAGGAAAACCTGCCCGGTTGCCTTCAGGTCACCTGCAGCACCGAAGACAATGTGATAATGGGAATACGCCACCGTGAATATCCGGTTGAGGGAATCCAGTTTCACCCTGAATCGTTCATGACCGCCAACGGAATGAGAATACTTCAAAATTTCCTGGAGAAACGCTAATGGACAGGCCTGAAAAGCCGCGGGCTCTCGAACTTGAAATTGTAAACCTGGACAATTCCCCGGATATGCCGGAACTGTTCGGCACGCTCGCGGAGTTTCCCAATTCGTGTTTCCTGGACTCCAGCCTGAGAATGGAAAAGTATGGGAAGCACTCTTTTATAGGATTCGACCCATACCTGGTATTGAAAACAAGAGATCGTAAAGCCTGTTTTCAATACAGGGACGGTACGGTAAGAATCGAAGACATGAACCCGTTTCAAGCGCTCCGAACCGCCTTCCGGGAAAGGTTCATCCCCCGCAACAGAAGTCTTCCGGCGCTTCCACCGTTTATCGGCGGAGGGATCGGTTACCTCTCATATGAACTCGGCAGGTACATAGAAAACCTTCCCGCTGACACCTGCGACGACCTGAACCTCCCTGAACTGGCTTTCTGCTTTTTCGATAAAGTCATATCCGCCGACCTGGAAACCGGAAATAAATGGCTGATAGTCTCCTCGCCCCAGGGCGAAGACGCCTCACTGCTGGTTAAAAACGCGCTTTCTATGATAGAACCCGGCAACAGCCGCAAGCTGGAAACACCTCCCCGTAATATTAAGCCGGGCTCCTCTTTCGAGTTCTCATCAGGGTTCACAAAGAGGAGTTATATGGAAGCTGTAGACAGGGTAAAAGACTATATATTCGCGGGGGATATCTTTCAGGCGAACCTGTCACAACGTTTCAGCGCGCCCCTTGACGAGCCAGCCTGGGACCTTTACAAGCGCCTGCGCGTACTAAACGCCGCACCATTCAGCGCATTTCTGAACCTCGGTGATTTCACCATCGCTTCATCGTCCCCCGAACGCTTTCTCAGAGTTGCCGACAGGGAAGTCGAGACGCGACCCATCAAGGGGACAAGAAAGCGCTCCGGCGACCCCGCCGAAGACGAACTGCTCAAGAAAGAGCTGCGCACGAGCGAGAAAGACCTGGCGGAGTTGTCGATGATTGTAGACCTCGAACGAAACGACCTGGGGAAAGTGTGCGAATACGGATCTGTAACAGTAGACGAACACGCGGTGCTGGAATCATACGCGACTGTACACCATCTGGTTTCCACAGTCACGGGAAAGCTTCATGAGGGCAAAGACATCGTGGACCTTCTCAGGGCAACCTTTCCCGGCGGCTCGATTACCGGCGCTCCCAAAATCCGTTCAATGGAGATAATTGATCAACTCGAACCCAACGTGAGAAGCATCTATACCGGTTCAATAGGATACCTGGGTTACAACGGGCAGCACGATACCAACATCGCCATACGCACGATGATCATCCGCAACGGCAGGGCTTACTTCCAGGTTGGAGGAGGAATTGTCGCCGACAGCGACCCTGAAGCCGAATACGATGAAACCCTACACAAGGGAAGAGCGATTTTTCAGTCACTTGCGGGTAGCTCGCGGGTGCCGGGTATTGAGTAGCTCGCGAATGCCGGCCCGCGTCACCAACCATATCATTGTTCGGCTTCAGCTTCATGCATCGCCTTGCCGGCCCTGGCTTCCCTGTTAAATACCAGGATTATCGCAAGCCCGACGACCGAAGCCGCGGCCATGAAGACCATGAATTTCTTCATTAGAGTGCCTCCTTTTTATTTGTCACCAGTCTGCCAGTCTAATATTAAAATGGGATCAGAAACTTTTCTTTATATCTTACATTCAGCGGGAAAAGAAGGCGAGTACGGTTCTTTATTCGTCTTCCGTCCGCACCGCAGGGTACGGACCGCAGAGGGGCCGGCAGGGCACGCGAAGATCAACTGGAACTGAACAACCCGGGTTGAGTCCCGAAAAGAGTGCTAAAATTCGACTCAAAGAAGCAATTTCGCGGCATTCACTGCTAATGGAAAGTATCGGTCATGAGAAAGTCGATAACAGCGGTATTCGTATTGATATTTATTTCAACGGTTGTGACTGCCTTCTTGTTCAATACCAATACAAAGCAGGAGCAGGTGTTCAGAGATATTTATGATAACCCGTTCCGCGAAATTAATGGTCTGGTCGCCGGGTACGGCACCAGACCTTTCACACTGACCACCACTTACGTGGTCACAGGCGCGGGCGCAGACCCGCGAGGATCCCTCAAGCCTGTTTCTCCCGTAGATATCCGCACCGGAAACACCTCTTTGATGCGCATCGCGCTCACCATTGATGACGGCTGGAACGCGGACATGCGGATTCTGGACCTTCTAAAATCAAGCGGCATCCGGTTCACGACTTTTCTGATCGGAGGACGAGGTATTTCTGACGCCCACCCGGAGTTCCTCCAGGCTATCCAGGATGCCGGCGGTGAAATATGCAACCATACCAACGAGCATGCGCTTATGCAGGGAAGAAGCCGGGAATTCGTCGTAAACGATATCTGGAAAGCCCAGGGTACGATCTCGCGCACGACACACAGGGTGTATCCCTACATCCGTTTCATGGGGGGCAGCTTTGACAATACTTCACTGGCCGCGGCAGCGGGTGAAGGTTTTTATCACGTACACTGGAACCTTTCATGCGGCGACACTGTGACCGGAAACACTGTTGAAAGACAGGTCGCGAACGTCCTGAACGGGCTCAGCCCCGGCTCAATTATTCTTTGTCACTGGGGAGGTCATAACACCTACGAGGTGCTTTCGATAATAATCCCGGAGATACAGCGGCGCGGCTTCGAGGTAACGAGTCTCACCCGGGTGCTGGAAGGCACCCCTTATCTCCTCAACAGCCCGCGGTAACTTCGGGTATTTACCTCTGGTATAGTCCCGGGCTTTATGTTACTTTCTTTGGTGCCGTGTATCAATACACGGCACCAATCTGATCTACAATTGGATTATCCGGGCATGGAAAAAATATTTCTCAACGGAAAGTATGTTTATTCGGGCCAGGCATTGATGCATGTCGAGGACCGGGCCGTTATTTACGGCGATTCGGTATTCGACACGCTCAGGTCTTACAACGGGAGGCCGTTCCGGCTGGACAGGCACCTCGAACGGCTCTTCGACAGCTGCCGGACTCTTCGGATTTCTCCACCGATGAACAAAGATGAAATAACCGAAGCGATAACAGGATTGCTGAATGAGAACGGTCTGGGAACCGGTTGCGACGCAAGAATAAGGATAACGATAACCGGGGGAACATCCAGCGGCCCCAAAGGTCTTGACAGGCCCGGTCCCTTGAACCTGTTTATTACAGCAAAACCGTATGAGCCGCCGGCGGAACACTATGAAAATGGAATCGGGATCATAGTATCCTCCTACAAGAAAAACTCAAGCTCCCGCCTGTCAGGCATGAAAACCGGAAATATTCTTGACCTGATGATCGCCAGGCAGGATGCCGTCTCCAGGGGCGCCGACGACGCCGTTCTCCTCTCGACGGGAGGCAACATTTCGGAAGCCACCAGTTCAAACATCTTCATGGTTAAAAACGGAAAGCTTCTGACCCCGGACGTTGGATGCGCGCTGCTTCCTGGAGTTACCCGTGAAGCCGTGATCGAACTGTGCAGACCACTCGAAATCGAATGCGAGGCAATAATGGCGGGGTCCGAGCTGTTGCTGTCGTCCGACGAACTGTTCCTCACCAACAGCATGGTCGAGATCCTTCCGGTAAGAAGTGCGGGTTCAAAAGTATTTTCGCCGGTACCCGGTCCGCTCACCCGGAGAATAATGGAAGCGTACCGGGATCTCGTCATCCGGGAAACCCATTGATATTTTCAATCCCCCGTATTCCAGGCTTCAATTCGGCACCGGTCTAATCAGGGTCGGGATGGCTGAACACTGCGCGGGGCCTGAAAGATCAGTTTTGGGCGCGTCTCTCAGGCGCGCGGTGGTTCGTTAATCAATATTTGGGCGCGTCTCTCAGGCGCGTGTTCTCGATAATGCAACTCCCACGTTTGAGAGCCGTGGGCTAAAGTTGGGGGATGGCGCGTGGCGATTCGTTAACCCTGCCTCATGGGGTGTGGAGGAATTCTCTTCAGGGCCGGGATTGCCATACCGCGCGGGGCCTGATAGATGGGAAGACAGAGCATCCGCGGGTATATATCTTCCTATTAACACCCTGAGACCCGCTCTTGAGGAAGAGGTTGCCTGTTTGGAATTGAAGTTATAAGCTATCTGTACAGGCATACTCATTATTCAAACTGTTATGACAGAGCAATCTCTACCGGTAAACTGTCTAAGAAATACCTTAAGGCAACAACAGTAACGGCATGTAAGGCATATCGGGAACCTGAGGTGTTGCGCTTGTCCAGAGCACCGCCCTGAATAAACACCAGGAAAAAATATCCATCCATGTTTACAGGTAAGGCCGGTGCGCCTGAAAACAGTGCAAGAGGGGGTTTCAATGTCAGATTTTATCTGGAAACCTTATGGGGATTACCTTGAAAATTCAAACATCTCGCGCTTCATGAAGAAGCATGATATCTCCGATTACCAGGAACTGATCGTCAGGACAACCGGAGACATCGAGTGGTTCTGGGATGCCATGATGAAAGACCTCGATGTGAGTTGGTATGAGCCGTACACGAAAGTCCTTGATGATTCCGGCGGTATCCAGTGGTGCAAATGGTTCACCGGAGGGAAAACCAATATCGCTTACAACTGCCTCGACCGCTGGGCGGAAGGTCCGGAAAAGGACAAGCTGGCTCTGGTTTGGGAAGGTGAAAACGGGGAGGTCGAGAGACTTTCGTACGCGGAGCTTTACGCACAAGTCAACAAGATGGCAAACGCCCTGAAGGAACTCGGCGTAAACAAGGGAGACGCCATAGGCTTGTATATGCCGATGACGGTTGAAATCGCCGTCGCGCTTCTTGCCACCCTCAAGGTCGGCGCGATCTGTATCCCTATTTTCTCCGGATTCGGCCCGGCGGCGACCGCAACCAGGCTGAAAGGCGCTGACGCGAAGATCCTTTTTACCGCGGACGGTTCCTATCGCGCGGGACAGCCGGTAGAAATCAAGCCGAACGCAGACAAGGCCGCAGACGATGTCCCAAGCATCGAGAAACTGATAGTGCTGAAGCGCACCGGAATGGACGTACCCTGGAACCCGGAGCGTGATCTCTGGTGGGACGAACTGATCGGGCCGCAGGCCGACAGTTTCGAGACGGAAAGAATGGACTCCGAGGATGTGGCTTTCATAGTCTTCACCTCCGGTACAACCGGCAGGCCGAAAGGCGCTGTCCACACACACGGCGGTTGTCTTGCCCAGATGTGCAAAGAGCTTGCGTACTACTTCGATGTCAAACCGGACGACATGTTCTGCTGGGTGACCGACATGGGATGGATGATGGGGCCGTGGATGGTTGTGGGCGTCGGTTCGCTGGGAGGAGCCTATCTTCTCTTTGAAGGTTCTCCCACCTACCCGGAGCCTGACAGGTTGTGGGACCTGATCGAAAAACACAGACTTAACACTTTCGGCATTTCCCCAACCGCGATCAGGATGCTTCTCAAATTCCCCGAGGAGTGGGTAACCAGACACGACCTTTCCACCCTCAGAATACTGGGGAGCACCGGAGAACCCTGGGACCCTGAATCTTACATGTGGTTCTTTAACGTAGTCGGCAGGAAAAGGTTGCCGATAATTAATATCAGCGGTGGTACTGAAATCGTCGGCTGCTTTCTGTCCCCCCTTCCGATTTCACCACTGAAACCCTGCACCCTGAGCGGCCCAGGGCTTGGCATGGATATCGATGTTTTCAACGAGGAAGGAAAGCCGGTAAGAGGAGAAACGGGGCATCTGGTGTGCAAGAAACCCGCGCCTTCAATGACAAGAGGTTTCTGGGGGGAGCCGGAACGCTATCTCGAAACATACTGGTCAAAGTGGCCTGATATCTGGTACCACGGGGACTGGGCGTCCATCGATGAAGACGGCCTGTGGTTCCTGCATGGAAGAAGCGACGACACTATCAAGGTAAGCGGCAGGCGTACCGGCCCGGCTGAAATCGAAGAGGTTATAAACGAGCTCGATGAAGTGGCCGAGTGCGCGGCGATAGGCGTCCATGATGATGTAACCGGGGAACATATCGTCTCTTTCGTGGTCGTAAAACCTGATGTTGAAATCAACGAAGAACTCTCCGAGAAAGTCAGGAGCCATATTTCGGGCGTTCTGGGAAAAGTGTTCAGGCCCAAGAAAGTCGTTTTTGTAAATGACCTTCCAAAAACCAGGTCGGCGAAAATTGTGAGACGACTCATAAAAGCCAAATACACCGGGGATGACATCGGCGATCTCTCAAGCGTAGCGAACCCGGAAGCCCTCGACGAGATCGTGTCCATTCTTACGCGGAATTAAGTGACACCGCCCCGGCAGGCAGAAATATGGTTTCAGGTTCGGGTACGGTCCGGAGACCGGCGAAAAAAGGGGATGAATACAGCCCGGCTGTTAAACTCCCACGAATTCTTTGATAACACGGCTGAGGTCGGTGACATCGATCGGTTTTAAAAGAAAGCCGTCTGCGCCGACCTCTGTCATCCTCTTCTTGGTATCGGTGGACATACTCGCGGTAATCGCAACCACTGGAATGTCCTTGGTCTGGGAAGCTTCTTTTATCATTCGGCATACTTCACTTCCGGAAAGACCGGGCAGAAAGACATCGAGGAGCACAAGGTCCGGTTTATCCTCCTTGATTTTCTCGATACACTGGTTTCCGTCATACGCGACCGAAACCCGGTATCCCATCCTTTCAAGGACGACACCGTAAGTTGTAACGATATCATTGTTATCATCAACTATCAGTATTGACTTCTTCTCTTTCATTTTTGCCCCTAAGCGGAATAATAAAACAGAACTTCGAACCTTTTCCTAATTCGCTCTCAACGAATATCTTCCCCCCATGCGCTTCTACTATACCTCGACCGATAGCCAGACCCAACCCCGCCCCACGCTTTTCCGACCTCGTCTCGAAATGCGCCTTGGAAAACTTCTCGAAAATACCGGGAATATGCTCGGCCGGTATACCTTCCCCGGTGTCCTCAACACAGATCCCTGCCGTATTATCTATTTTTTCAATTGAAACGACGATAGAACCTTTTTCCGTAAATACGAGCGAATTACTTATTAAGTTCTGCAACACGCCGTATATCCTGTCATAATCACAGATCGCTTCGATCCGGCCGTCCGGGGAGACTATGTCCGGGGAGATGACCCTCAAATCCAGACCCTGGTGACAGGCCTGTGCCTCATTGGCTTCAACAACATCACGCGCCAGCTCGATCAGGTCATGCTCCCCGACATCGAGATCCAACTGGTTCGTCTCTATTTTGGTAAGATCAAGCAAGTCCGTAGTCAACTTGGTGAGCCTGTCCATATTCTTCTCAGCGATAGCCAGCATCATCTTCTGTTCTTCGTTAAGCGGCCCCACAAGCTCCTTGGCCACTGTTGAAATGCCCATCTTCATCGACGCCATAGGCGAGCGCAGTTCATGAGACGCGATGGAAACAAACTCACTCTTCAGGTCGTCGAGCTCTTTCAAACGCTCATTGGCCTCCTGGAGTTCACGGGTTCTTTCGCGGACCTTGTTCTCCAGAGTGCCGTAGACTTCGTCAAGCTGCGATGCCATGGTATTAAACTCGTCAGCCAGTTCGGAAACTTCCAGCCCGTCGTTGATTGTGACCCTCGCGTTCAACCTGCCGCTTGCCAGCAACTTGACCCCGCGCTGCAGCTCCTCTATGGGTTTCGCAAAAGATCTGGCCACAACGAAGGAGAACAGGATACCTCCGAAAAGCAATACCAGTATGACCGCCAGATCAATGTTCCTCAGGCGGCCAAGGTGAGAGAATGCCTCGGCACTACTCACGCTGGCGGAAACTCCCCAACCTGCTTCCGGAAGAAAATCATAAGCGGCGACCTCTTTTCCCGCATCAGGTATATCCATTTCAGCCTCGCCGGTTTCCCCCCGGGCAGCCCTTACAGAAGGTAAATCATAGTCGGTGCCGATGTACAGCAACCTGTCGGCAAGAACATTGCCCTCTTCCCCCAGCGGCAACAGGGTCTTTACATAACTTCCCGAGAGCCTGCTGATCGTAGTCTCACCGGTCGCACCAAATCCGGAGGTGTCCGACAGAATCCGGTCGATTCCCGGCGTAAACCCCGTGCATAAAGTCAAACCTGTTATCACACCCGTATCAGGCAACCTGATGGGAGTCGCCATGGAAATATACGTCTTTCCATCTTCAACCCCGAAATCTGCCCAAACCCTGTCCTGGTTCACAACCCTGAGAGCTTCCTCCGGGGCCTTCTTGCCGGTTGTTGCCTTCCCGGGGCCGGGATTGGATGTGGCGGAGATAATCGTGCCTTCATTACCCGCAACATAAATGTTATCGAATTCAGGAAACTTCAGAACGCTCTCAGCAAGAACACCGTCAATATACTGAACTATTTCGGGATTTTCCGGGTTGGTAAGATACAGGCCAACGTTTTCGAACAACTGGATATTTGTGGAGACACTCTCGGCGGCGTCTTTCGAGTTGCTTACCACGGTCTGAACTTCTCTCTTCGTCCTCGAAACCACACTCTCCACAGAAAGGAAAACCTCATCCCTGAAAAAAGATCGTGTAACAAAATAACTGAAAACCAGAACAACCGACCCTGTAACTATGACGGCTATCGCAATCATAGCCATCAGTCTGCCCTTCAGGCTTTTAAAAAATCTCATAAATCCACCACTGATCGGAACTGTTTCTCATGTTCCACATTATGATTCACACTCTTACATATTGTGTCGGCAGGAACCGGCTTAATATTAGAGATCTTCCACAATTTTCCGGCACTCACAACGAGAGCATTGTCCACAACCGACTGTCATCCTGGTATTTTCGTAATCATGCGACCCGTGAATCTGCTTTTCTCTTCCAGGTTTTATTTTCCATGGATTACTGAATTAACCTCTATTCGGGGAGCAAGTTATATGGGTACCGGTCTGGGACACCGTATGTAATTCCCGAGGCTGGAGAGCCCGGGCTGAAGGGGTGGAGGTTATGCGGATCAGGAGGTCCTCCTACGTTCGGGCGATTAAAGATAAACCGTCAAGTCTGACCGCCGGAACTCTCAAACAGCGCCGTGGAAAGATACCTCTCCCCCGTGTCGGGAACGACTACAACCACCAATTTGCCCTCATTCTCGGGCTTCCTCGCAACCTGAACCGCAGCCCAGCAGGCGGCACCTGAAGAAATGCCGGCAAGTATCCCTTCCTGTCTTGCCAGCCTTCCTGCCGTTTCGACAGCGTCTTCATCGGTTACACTCACGATTTCATCTATCATATCAACGTCCAGAATCCCGGGTATGAAACCGGCCCCTATGCCCTGGATAACATGCTTGCCGGGGGTACCCCCTGAAAGCACACTGGAACCGGCGGGCTCTACCCCCACCACTTTTACTCCCGGTTTTTCGCCCTTTAAATACTTACCTGCTCCGGTAATAGTGCCCCCGGTACCGATACCGCAAACCAGTATATCTATCTTTCCGTCAGTATCTTCCCAGATTTCTCTTCCAGTGGCCCGACGATGAACTTCCGGGTTTGCCGGATTCTCGAATTGGTTTGGGATGAAGCTCCCGGCGTTACGGCCGGCAATCTCTCTTGCAACCGTTATGGCACCTTTCATGCCTTCGGCGGCCGGAGTTAGAACAACCTCCGCTCCCAGGTGGGCAAGGAGTTTGCGCCGCTCGATACTCATGCTTTCCGGCATAACAACAATCAGTCTGTAACCCTTTACCGCACAGACAAGGGCAAGCCCCAGTCCTGTGTTTCCGCTGGTGGGTTCGATTATCACAGTATCATCGTCGACGAGGCCGTCTCTTTCCGCGGCTGTTATCATACTCAAGGCAGCCCTGTCCTTAACGCTTCCGACTGGATTAAAAAACTCCAGCTTGGCATAGACGGCAGCTACACAGCCCGCGGTTACCCTGTTCAGCCTGACCAGCGGAGTCCCGCCTATGGTTTCAGTAATATCATCAAATAATCCCATTAATCCCACCTTGCCATCATCCTGCAGCTACCAGGTGATTATAACGCCAACAGCGTGTCGAAATACCATACCGGCCCGGAAATCCGGCCCACGACTATATTCTATTCAGGGCCGGGGTTCGTCACACAAAGCATGGCCTGATAGATCCTGCCAAAAGGTTGATTGTCTTGCCTGTCAATCCCGAAATCTCCACTACCAATTTAAAGTCTGTTTCGACGAAGATTGCTGGAGCAGCCGGAAACCGGCTGTAAAGTTGATTTCTTGTCGGTAACAAAGGCTGAATTGAAGGCGGTCAGAGGTCCATCCCATAGTCGGCATGCCTCTTCTTAAACCCAAGCCGCTCGTAGAAACCGATGGCGTTTTCATTTTCAACCTCGACACTGACATCGAGGGTCTTGCACCCCATCAGGCGGGCAAGCTTTTTTGCCTCATCGACCATCTGCTTCCCGTATCCTTTTCCCTGAAACTCATTTCGCACAACCAGTTCAGTAATCGCCCCCCGGTTGCCGCCATGCTGCATCGAGGGAAGAATAAGAAGAACAAGGAGCCCTACTTTATTGCCGTTTTTCTCGGCTATCATGAAGGTCCATTCCGGAGTAGACAACATCCGTCTAAGGGTGCTGTTCCATTCAACAGGATTCGCGTCTCCGCTGACACCAACCGTCTGCAGCAGTTCGCGCAGGATGAGAGCGACTTCTTTCTCGTCCGCAAGAGTGGCTTTCCTGGTTTTCACCATATCCCATCACCATTTTACAGTGTCGTTTGTTCCTAGAAAGAATATCATACTACGAAAATCCGCGCCCCTTCGCACGTAAATAATTATGTTTTCACATAATCAGCGGAGGTTAATCCAGAGTTAAGATTTCAGGAAAAATTTGCTTATCGGGCAAAAAAAGGTAATAATTATGCACTTGAGGAGTGCATTAGAGCCCGAATGACCATAATTACCCATAATGAAACACAATAACCTCTTAACAAGTCCAAAAAACATAACCGGCTTTTTAGTAATACTGACCTTGGCCGCAACGGCCGTTTTAGCGGGATGCAGCGCCAGCGCCAGCAAGAATCCGGAGTCCTCGGATATCAGCGGACTCCTGGAAAAAGGCATCAAACCCAATGAAATGGGCATGGTTATGATACTCGAATACCACAGAATCGCCGATAAGGAAAGCGACTATACGAGAAGCGTGGAGAACTTTAAGAAAGACCTGGAGACCCTTTATGAAAAGGGTTACAGGCTGGTGAAGTTCAGCGACCTGATGAACGGGAACATAAACGTTCCAGCAGGTACAACCCCGGTTGCCTTTACCTTCGACGATTCCGTAGCAAGCCAGTTCAGTTACGTTAAAGAAAACGGCAAGTTGAAGATCGATGAAAAGTGCGCTGTCGGAATGATGGAAGAGTTCGGCAGGAAACACCCGGATTTCGGTTGTACCGCGTTGTTCAACTACCTGCCAACAATGTTCGAACAGCCTAAATATGTCGAGAAGAAAGTCGATTACCTTTACAGGAACGGGTATGAGTTCGGAGATCACACTGTCGAACATTTGCTTCTGCGCCGCCAGACCGACGAAGTCGTGCAGAGGGAAATCGCTGTACCGATCAAGAATATGAAAGAGATAAATCCCAAGGTAAAGGTGGAAACCCTGTGCCTGCCGTGCGGATCCATTCCCGAGAACGAGGAACTGATGTACAAAGGTTCATACGACGGCACCAGCTATAATCTGAAGTGGGCGCTGCTGGTGGGATCCAACCCGATGTATACGCAGTATCACTACAAGAACCCGGGCCGCCTAATCCCGAGAATTCAGGTGATGGACTACGATCCTGAAGACGGTTCCGGGGCCGAGGGTTCGGAGTACTGGTTGAATTACTTTGACAAACACCCGGAGCTCAGATTTATAAGCGATGGAAGCAGCAGTACGATCTGCGCCCCCGCATATATGAAGCACCGCCTTCTCCCCGAGCGGCTTCCCGCCGGCGTAAGCTTCGTCGGATACTGATACCGGAGGGAACCCCAGCCAGGAGCCAAGATGCCCAGGAAAAAAGTTTTTACCAGCAACCGAAAAGATAATGTTTTCTTAGGTCAGAAAAGGCAGTCGCTTTCGTTCGGAGATGAAAGTGATAACAAGCCCAGAAACAGAGTATCCGCGGAGATCGGCGGTATCCTTCCCAAAGAGAAGAAGGAAAAAACCCACAGGTTCAAAGGCATTAATCTCGGCCGGGTGAGCCGTCTCAAACCGGGCAGTTTAAGCGGAATCAAAATAGCGCTGATTGCCACGTGTCTTGGTGTAGCCGGCTTCCTGGTATGGTTCCTGTTCTTTGTTTACCCTTCCCCTATTCAGAGCCTGAGCCCGCAAAGGGGGAACTCCACCAACAGCTCCCCGGTTAAAGTCGAGGCAAAGTTTTCAAATGATGTGAAACCGGATGAGGTGACCTTGAAGGTCGACGGCCGGAAGGTTGATAACCTGGAGGTCAAGGGTAAAACCGTCACCGCGACGGTTCCCCTGGCTGACGGCAAACATAACGCCGAGGTCGATTTGAACGGTGGCGGCATTATGGGCAAGAGGAACTCCAGGTGGGAATTTAACGTTGATACCTCTCCTCCGGACCTTAAAATAGAAAAATCCAAAATCACGGATGACGATAACGGGGAGAACGTGACGGTGGAACTTTCAGGCAAAACCGAAGCCGGATCTCAATTAAAGATCGGCGGGCAGGAATTCACCGTAGAGCCAAAGGGGACATTCAAGACTTCAATTCTCGCGGACAAAACCGAAAGCGTAGAAATTTCCGCCACCGACAAGGCCGGCAACGTCTCAAAGCAGTACATAGTGACACAGGAAGCAATCGACGCCAAAGGTATCCATATATCGGTTTACATAGCGTCTTCCGATTCCGGGATGGACAAGATGATCAGTCTTATCGACCGGACAGAGCTCAATGCCGTCCAGATAGACCTCAAGGATGAGTACGGCCAACTGGCATTCACGATGGACGATCCCATCGCCGAAAGGGCAAACAGCAACACGAAATACGTGAAACTGGACGCTTGCGTCGACCGCCTGCGGCACAATGATATCTACTCAATCGCCCGGGTCGTCGTTTTCAAAGACCCGAAAGTCGCCGCCAACTGCCCCGAGTTCGCTGTGCGCGACACAAGCGGAAACCTCTGGGGCGATAAGAAATGGGTCGACCCTTACTGCAAAGAGATATGGGACTATAATATCGACATCGCGATTGCCGCGGCAAAGGCGGGTTTTAACGAAATCCAGTTCGACTACACACGGTTTCCCTCTGACGGAGCGACCAACTCATGCGTCTTTCCTTTTCAGGACGACCGTGAAAAAGGACAGGTAATCGACCAGTTCCTTTCTTATGCTAGAGAACGGCTGGGTGAATACAATGTCTTCATATCCATCGACATATTCGGACTCACGGCAAGCGACCAGGGAGACATGGGGATCGGCCAGAACGTTGCGGCCATAGCACAACGCGTGGATTACATATCCCCCATGGTTTATCCTTCCCATTACAATACAGGTGAATACGGGATCAAGAGCCCGGAAAGTAACCCCGGGGACACTGTCGCCGCCTCCATGAAAGATTTCAACAAGAAGATCGGTGGAAGTATGGCCAAACTCCGTCCCTGGCTTCAGGACTTCAGCCTGAAGATCACTTACTCCCCGGATATGGTGCGCCGGCAGATAGACGCCGTCGAAAACGCCGGGGTTAACGAATGGCTTCTTTGGGACCCGGACTGCACATACTCCGAAGACGCGCTGAAAAAAAGCAACAGCAAATAGTCAGCGTGCCAACCTTTTTTCCTTGAGTGAGGGGCTTTTAGCCCCGGGACTGCAACCTTATCCCAATCTTTAGACCACGGCTCTCAGTCGTGGGAATCGTGCGCGCCTGAAACTGATTAACGTACCCCACTCCCCTCTTGAGTGAGGGGCTTTTAGCCCCGGGTCTGCAACCTTTTTCCTTGAGTGAGGGGCTTTCAGCCCCGTATTGGCATTGCGGGCCTGA
>JAFGMY010000122.1 GCA_016927325.1 Actinomycetota bacterium
AGCCACTGGGTTCTGAAGATGTAGCAGCTGCCAAGGACCGACATCATGTAGTTCTCAGACGCGAGTTTGGCTCTGCCGTATACGCCGAGCGGGTTTGCCCCGTCGAATTCGTTGTATGCCTCACCTTTTGTCCCGTCAAACACATAGTCCGAGCTTACAAAGCCCATCGGACAGCCGATCTTCAGGCATGCCAGGACCAGGTTCTGTGTTCCGGTAAAATTGACCGAATATGATTTTTCCGGGTTGCTCTCCGCATTGTCCGCATCGATGTCCGCCGCGGCGTTTACGATAAGTTCCGGCGTCAGGGGAATCAGTTTCTCCATGACCAGGTCGTGATTTGTGATATCCAGGTCCAGGTCGAAACCATCGACACGGCACCCCCGCTCACTGAAAAGCTCGACCAGTTCGGCACCAAGCTGTCCACTGGCGCCACAAACGACTACATGCATATGGGATCACCCTGTTTCTTTAATAACCCTGCTGAATAAAAACCATGTGTGAAGTTATCATAAAAAGGCGGCGGCGCATAGTTGACCGGTCAGGTTACGGCGGGCATCGGCCCGGTAACTCTTTCCTCCGCCGGTACCGGCGTTTTTTCCTCGTAGAACTTGTAGATCACTCCGCCCATGCCGAACATGAACCACCAGATCGTTACCATGCATATGGCAAAGAGCAGCCAGGCACCGAACATATTTGAGACCATCAGACCTACAACGCCGAGCATAAGAGCTTCACTGTTGTAATAAAGGAGAGGGTCCCCCCTTGATTTGTTCCGGACAAGCAGGAGCATGCCCCAGTAGACGATAAATAGAAGCATGAACGGTATGAAACCCACTATCCCGTGTGAAACGAGGTAGGTCAGGTATAAGTTCTCCACCGCAGCCCACATCTCCATGATGTAGCCGGATCTGATCTGTTCTCCCTCCATCCCCATGCCAAGGCCGAACAGGGGATTGTTTATTATGAAATCCAGGGCGATTCTGTACTGGTACATACGGATGTCCGCCGCCTGCGTGGCACTGACGCTTATGAGCCTCTCTTTCACGAACTCGGGCGGCTTGAGGATGGCGACTATGATGAGCATTACGAGCAGGATGGTCGTGAGCGCCAGGACCATCCTCTTGTCCATAAGACCGAAGATGCCGTAGATTACCGCTATTACCCCCGCGGCCACCCATGCCGCCCTGGAGCCGGTGAAGAAGAGGCAGACCAGGTTGACAACAAGGCCGGCGAGCAGGAGCAGCCTGGGAAGGAACTCCTTGTAATACCAGAGCATGCTAACGAAAAACGGCAGGAACATGACGAGGTAGCCCCCGAGGACATTCGGGTGGGCGAACGTGGAGTTTATCCGATAGGCTTGTGCATCGCTTGCGCCGGCAACGTAATTGATCTCAGCCGGATACCCGATCTTGTCGAGCACCTTATCGGCGACCTTCTCGGCCCACGCCTGCCCCATTACTTTCTGGACCAGCCCGAAGCCGGCTACGATGGTCGCGCATATCAGCATGATAACCACAAGCCGCTGGAACTGCTTTCGTGTATTGACCGTATTCAACACAATGAAGAATATGTAGACGAAGAATACGGTGCGCGTGAACCGGAAGACCGGCACGAGGGGGTTGGCGCCATTCATTGCTCCAACGAAGCAGGCCAGGATGGAAGTCAGAACGTATAGCCCTATGGGGATCATCATGGGGCTGGTTTTTTTCCATGAGACCTTCCTCAGGAAAGCTTTGATCAGCCATGCGGCAAGAACCATCGTCATAATGATTTCGTGGACATTGAAGTGAAGCCCCCGCTCTCCGACAGGGGTCTGGATACCGACGTCCAGGGAAGGGCCGGCCTGGGGAATAATCAGATTGACAATCAGGAACAGTATCAGACCGACGTACAGGTCCTGATAGATGACCCCAAAAAGGGCTATACATCCGACTACCAGGAGAACGACTAATACGGGAAGGTGCGATGACGCAAGCCCCACGGCAATTCCAAGGATCGCGATAATGCCTATTATGATAGGTTTTGCCGGTTCCCGGTTCATCTTCGGTTGCAGTTTTTCAGAGTAAAAGCGGGCTATGTCAGACAACCCCCCCAAGTATCCGGGAGTAGAGGTCGAGGATCTCCACCGCTGTCCCGGCCCATGTGAAATTTCTGGATCTTGCTATTCCCGCCGTCCTGAGATTCTCCCTGAGCGTTTCGTCGCCTGCCAGGGCCGACATCGCTCCAGCGATTTCCTCAGGTTCGAGCGGGTCGACGTAAAATGCGGATTTACCCGCGATTTCGGGGATTGAGGAGTTCGCGGCGGTTATGATGGGTGTCCCACATGCCATCGATTCGAGAAGTGGAAGTCCGAAGCCTTCATATATGGATACAAAAACCAGCGCCGTAGCGTTTCTGTATATAGCCGGGAGATCCTCATCGGGTATGAAGCCGGCCACAGCTACGTTATCCTTCAGACCCAACTGCTCTATCTCGTCATTCAAATACTCCTCAAATCCTTTTGCGTCCCCACACAGCAGGAGCTTGTGAGTGGGACCGCTGGAAATCATAAAACGTTTAAATCCTGTTAGCATATTACCAATATTCTTTCTTGGATCAAAACCTCCTATATAGAGAAAATAAGGTTTATCTATACCGTATTTATTCACGACAAAGGACCGGTCGCCGACACCGGCATCCGGCGAGTATTGGCCGTCAACGCCCTCGTACACCGTCCTTATGCGGTCTTCGGGTATTTTCCATAGACGCATAACGTCGTTCTTTGTCGACTCGGAAACGGTTATGAGGGCTGATGCTCTACGTGCCGCCAACTGGTGGGACCTCATCCACAGCCAGGAGGTCGGACCCAGATAGGGCCCCTTGAGTATCAGCAGAATCAGATCGTGAACCGTAATAATACTGGAGCATTTCAGGAACGGCGTCATATTGTGGTCGAGACCGTGAAACAGCGAGACACCGGAGCTGTTAACCGCTCCGGCGAAAAGCAAGTGGTCCGAGATTATTGAAACCAGCGGTACTCTCCTGGTCTGCGGAATCTCGATCCACTCAATATTACCGGCAGCACCTTCCGGCAGCATGCCCGGTCCGGGGCGTTTACCATACCCGAAAACCACGAACTCGTAATCGCTTCCGATTTCCACCAGGTTCCCGATAATCCTGGATGTGTACTTTCCGATACCGCGCAGGCGGTTGATATTTGAAAGTGCCCTGCCGTCGATCCCGATCCTGATTTTATGCAAAATTATTCACTCTCCGCTACCGCGGTTAGAAACAGGAGCTTGCCCCGGTTGCGAAAGTAGGGCATTTTTTCAAAGAGAAAACTGAAGGACAGATCTCCGCGGTAAATCCTGGGTATCTTGAGGTCCGGTATGAGGGTGGAAACTTCCTTTACGTCAAGCCCGGCACCGCGGGCAAGCTCGGCCAGTTCCCGGGGTGAAAAACGGTTCCGTGGTCTGGGCTCCGGCCTGAGCTCCATTCCTGTGAACAAACGGTTTCTGGTAACCAGGACCATTGTGCCGTTGTTCCTCAATACCCTGGCCCACTCGGCTACGGCCCGGGACGGATCGCCAAGCTCGTCCAGTGTAAGCTGCGCGCAGACCGAATCGAAGGTTGAATCTTCAAACGGCAGGTTGTAGCAGTCGCCGCTGATACTTTTAAAGCCGCCGTCAGTGGTATTCAGGGCAGTAGCCGGGTTTCCCGGGCTGGAGGGCTCCAGCCAGGTTGTATCTATTTTGCCGATCCGCAATAGACGGTTGGACAGAATGCCTTCCCGCTCACCTATCGCCAGCACTTTATATCCGCTGGCCGGTTTCATCATTCCTACCGTATGGCCCGCCATTATGCGCTGTTCGCCGAGCCTCTCATGCGGGTGGGCCGTCGCCAGCAGGCTTGTGCAGAAGAAGTAACCGGCGGGCTTCGAAAACAACAGCTTCATTATCGCCCTTTCGGCCGCGTTGGGGTTAATACCGTGAAGGTAGCTTCTCGGTAGTATGCGGGCCCGGTAGCCGGCTTCCTGAAGGCCCCTGTGAAGTGAAAGAGGGCTCTGCTCGTTGACGTGCATTATGTCGTCGTAGGCTCCCCTCAAGTCCCGGGGGAGCTCACGTCGGAGGAAAAGCCGATAGCAGGTTTTGACTATCGGATAACCTACCTTATAAAACCACGTGTTCGGCCCGGTGTGAATGATCAGAAAACCTTCCGGCTTCAACACCCTCTTTATCTGTTCGAGGACTATCTCGATCTCGCCAGGGGTGAGGTGCTCGTAGACGTCCACCATAAAAACGACGTCAAAAGAACCGCTTGAAAAGGGTATGCAACCGGCGTCGGCTTTCAGGAGTTCGATCTTCGACCTGACGCCGGGGTCTATTTCCCGCAGAAGCTCTCTTGCGAGTTCGATCGCGGCATCGGCGTAATCGATGCCGATCACATTGGCGCCTCTTAACGCCGCTTCTCTTACCAGTTCCCCGCGGCCGCACCCCAGGTCTAGAACCCACCGGTCTTTCAGATCTCCCGCCATGTCCATGGCTTCCCGTATTCTCTCGGGAATGGAGCCGGCTGATTCCATGAAAGTATCGTAACCATCACAGTCGGTAGTGAAATATTCGCGGGTGTAAAGGCTCGATGGAACTTTCTTACGATCTTCGTTTTCACCTTTTTTCGGCATACTTATCTCCTGCGGTCAGCGCCCGAGGTACTTTTCAAACCAGTTAAACATAAGGTCCCATACTTCCTTTCGGCCTTCCGTACTCGATACGCAGTGTTCCTCCCCGGGGTATATTTTCAGTTCCACCGTCTTTCCCGCGGCACTCATCGCTTCGTAATACCTGGCCGCCTGGCTGACCGGTATGAGTGGGTCTTTTTCCCCGTGAATAACCAGCACCGCCGCCTGGACCCCGTCAATGAAGTTTAATGCGGTACGCCGGCTGTAGTCGTCCCCGGTAGGGTCTCTGCCCAGTCTTTTCTTCGCTTCTTCACCAAGCTTTCTTATGGCGGGATCATCGGAGTTGGTCACATTCTCCTCCAGAGCACGCATATCGGTGAATCCTGCTTCCGCTACCACCGCCCTGATTCCGGGGTATTTGCCCGCGGCGATGAGGGCCACGGTCGCTCCGTGGCTCTGGCCGTATATTCCTATTCTATTATCGTCAACGATCCCCATTGATTTAATATACTCAATACCGTTTATGACATCATCGACCTCGCCTTTCGCCAACTCCCACTCACCCTCCGACATCCCGCTTCCCCTGAAATCGGGATTGAAGACAAGATAGCCTTTGTCCCTTACGATCAGGGCTACATCGCTGAAATCGGCCGCTGTGCCGAAACCGGCGTGGTTTACCAGAATGAGAGGCCAGGGGCCGGTTCCCTCCGGCCTGAACAGAAGACCGGATACCGTGAGTCCGTCAGAACTGGGGTAGTATATCCGTTCGGCGACCTTGTCGAGATCGTTCAGGGAACTGAAAGTGGCGTCCACCAGGTGTTGTGAAGTGGCAAGATCGCCGGCGTTGTATGTTTCGAGGGCTCTATACCAGTTTGCTCTGGCTTCTCTTACGTCATAACCTTCCGCCGCCTCTTTGTTCATTTCGTTGTAAGCCTGGATGCCTCTTACAACAAGTTTTACCCGTTCGACTGCATTTCCTACGACGCAGCTGCAGCCGGGAAGGAAGGTACCGGCGGATATGATAATGAGAAACACCGCGACTGATCTTATTAAGATGCGGCAGGGTGTCGCCCTGGTGCAGACGCGACTGCCGGATTTCCTTTTCCGTGTTACATCCATGCGGCTCACTCAACCTTCAACAGATCGTTAAGTTCGTTCAAGCCCTTTCTGCTGAGCTGCCCGGTCAGCAGTATTGAGACTATATATATGATTCCCGCAACCGCCGCTATTATCAAGCCATAGACTAATGCTCCACCGGCTTTCATGGCAGCGCTGTTGCCCCTGATCAGCCAGAACTCCATAAGGAAAACGACTGTGTACATCAGCGCAAGGGAAACAAAGGGCTTGATGGTGAATTTCAGGGAAGCTTCCGCGTAATCGAGTTCTTTCGACAGCACCCTGAAGAGAATGCCGAAAACGGCACACTCGCTTATCAGCATTACCACCGCGGCTCCTGTGTACCCCCAGAGTGGAATCGCGATAATATTCATGGCCAGCTTGATTCCGATTCCCGCGACTACGATCGCGGTCATCTTCTTCTGTTTGTCCAGTACGATAAAGACAGGGAAGCATACCGATGACAGGAAAGTAAAGTTCATAGCCGCCATGGTAAGCCATACAGCGTGAAGGGCCGATACGAAGTTGTGTTCCTGAATAATCAGGATGGGGCGGGCAAGTACCGGAATGATTACCGCGATCGGCACGATTATTATAAGGATATACCCCATTATCCTTTCCCATATCTCACCAAGCCTTTCGGGGTATTTGCCACCGACGGAAGATATCGCGGGGAGCAGGGCTATATTGATGGCGAGCGTCAGAAATACCGCTGCCTTGGCGAACATCGCGGCGGCGCTGTAGAGACCTACTTCCTGGTCACCCTTAAACCAGGAGAGTATGGGAATATCGACGCCTGCGTATACTGTCACGCCCGCCGAGGCTACTGCCAGCGGCCAGGCGCTTTTCAAGAGATATTTCCATAACTCTTTATCGATCCTGAAACGCACCGCTTCACGGTAAGCCTTCATACCCGCGTCCAGATCCGGCTGCTCTGCCTTCGCGATGCTGGCGAAAGAGACATCAGCGGGGACCGCGGTTTCTCCTGAGAGCTCAGGGCGGTGGGTCAGTGTTTCGGCGATTACCAGGTCCTCGGCGTCTTCTTTGTCGGCGGCTCCAAGAATGTCACGTTTAAGAGCACGCCTGTATAAGTAATAAAAATTACATATTGAATACACGATTGTCAGAATATAGACTGCCATGAGCAGGACAAGTTCATTTCCGCGGCCCATGAATATTACGTACAGGGACAGCGAGACTTTCAACACCGCCATCACCAGGTATACAAGAGCCACCGTGGTCAGTTTCTCCAGCGCAATAAAACACTCCGCCAGAGTGTTTGAGATCGGCTGCTCCAGCATCAGGCAGACCCCGATTGTCAGAACAACCCAGAATTTTTCCCAACCTACCGAGTTCCACCCCTGAAGAGATATGCTGACCGTGTTTGTGATAATCAGAAGAGAAAAGGCGCCTATGCCCATCAACAGCCGCATCATAACGATGTTGGTGAAATAGGTGTGAATCTTTCCATGGTCCTGGGAGATATCGCGAATCGAGATGTTGCCGATTCCGAAGTCGGGGATAACCTGGAACAAGGTGTATAAGACGAGCGCGTACGCGTATATCCCCGCCTTTTCAGGCCCCAGGTTTCTGTTGATTACCAGAAGCATGAAAAAGGTGAGTACGGAAGTTACCACTTTAGCGCCTATCAGCGCCGCAGCGTTCTTTGACATCCTTCCGACCCGGTCCATGCTTATACCCCTGACATGCTCAATAAGGCTGCTTATGATGAAATGGAAACAACGTCGATACGCAATGGCTTGCGCTCATTGTGTTATTCATTCGGGAACACCCCGATTTCTTAGTCACTTTCACGCTTATGCGTTTTAATGTTGGCAAGGATTATTCCGGTAGGTTTCAATCCCAGGGTAGCAAAACTATCCATTGCGCGCTGCGCCATGCTTCTGGTGCATGTCCTTACGTCGACGACCAGTATGCTCAGCTTTGTATTCGAAGAGACGATAGCGGAATCTATCGAAACGGAAAGCGGCGGACAGTCAAGGACTATCCGGTCAAAAACGAGTTCGAGGTCTTCAAGAATTTTACTGAACTTGGGCAGTGACAAGAGATCCGACGGTGCGCTTTCCGCATGTCCCGCAGGCAGTATTGTCAGGTTGTCCGTGTTGGTTTTTGCTATGTGGATATTCGCCGGTTTATCCTCTTCCAGAATTTCGGAAAGCCCGGGATTATTTTTTACCCCGAGGAGTCCAGAGACCTCTTTATTTTTGAGATCGCAGTCGATCAGCAGTGTCTTTCTGCCGGTCCTTGCTATGCTGATCGCTAAATTGGTGGCCACGAAAGGCCGGGAATTGAAATGGATCGCGGGCGCGAGGGAAACCGATCTAGCCTCTTCCTTGTCTTCTGCGAACAGCAGGGTAGTCCTTATCCCTGAATAAGCTTTATTCGTGATTTCCGGCAGTACATCAGTATCCGGAACCTCGCCGATCACTGGAAGGTGCAGCATCTCTTCGGTTTCATCCGACGAGCGGAAATGCGGGTCGAAATACTCCAGACCTATGGACAGCGCGAAACCGAAAACCAGCCCGAGAAAGACACCCATGCCGATATACACCAGGGGCTTGGGCTGATAAGGCGAGTCGGGTTGCACCGCGGAGTTGGTGACCTCGAGCTTCCCCCCCAGAAGCAGTTCACTTCCGTTATAGGTCTTCGCCGCCGCATCGGCCCATGTGTTCGCGATATCAACTACCCTGGTGGGGCTGCCGTCGGTGACAGTCATCTTGATGGAGGTGGAATTGGCTTCATGGTTTGCGGTGACTTTTTCGAGGAGTTCGTCAGGAGGAATATTGATGTTTTTCTTCTTGAGTTCCTCGCTGGCCACATTGGCGGTACGGACGCTCTCGATAGCTTCAGCTATCGAGGCTCCGAGAAACTGGAGGCCCATTGCGATAGTGGGGTCCGGCTGTTTTGTGGTGATGCTTTGCGGCGGCAGGGTTGCTACGATTACCTGTACTTTATAGGCAGGGCTCTGAACGATGCTCGCGACAGCCGCTACCAGCCCCCCTATGATGACCAGGGCGATCACGATCCACGCCCTCTTGCTGATGGCTGCGGTAACGTCCTTGAATTTCATAGTTCCCTCTTCCCTGTAACCGGTTATTGTTTATATATGCAGCAAATCTATGGTAAATCCCGGCGTCGGCGCTTCACGGGTATCAAGGTAATGAGCGGGGGACTCTGAAAATCTTCACAGTCCGTCGAGTTTTTTAAAAGCCCAATCCGCTTACCGAAGTAAAATAAGGTTTAAACCCCTGAAAATCAACCGGGATCATAAGCACATTAAATTATATGGGTTTCCGGCCTGTCAGACAACGATGTTGAATTGCCGTCATAATTAGAGGATACTGTACCGTCAGTCTCGAAAAAGAAGAAACAGAAAAGTAACAATCAGCCGGATTTCGATTGGACGTTGCCTGAAAAATTAACCGGCCTCGACAATTAATAATACCGGTTGCTCGACTTCATGGTCCGGTTCGAGGGTTGTTCGCACGCAGGCAAGCGATGGTCTCCGAAGCGGGTTCCTGAGGTTCCAAGAAGGATGTGTAGAGCATGGCGGATAATAAAAGCCGGGTTTTAGTTACCGGCGGCGCCGGTTTCATAGGTTCACACCTTTGTGATTCACTGATCGCTCAAGGGCTCGATGTTGTATGCCGTGATGACCTTTCCACCGGTGACAGGGGCAACATTTCCGGTATTCAGGGGGAGAAGCTTTTCAGGTTCGACTTGAAGAGCGTCGAGGAATTTTTTGATTATGATGTCGACTATATTTTCCACCTTGCAAGTCCCGCAAGTCCGGTGGACTATTACCGTATGCCTGTAAAAACGATGATCTCAAACTCACGTGGCACCGAGAACTGCCTGGAACTCGCCAGGAAGAAGGGTGCGAGGATGCTTATGTGCTCCACGTCGGAGGTTTACGGCGACCCGGGGATTTCACCTCAGGTGGAGGACTACTACGGCAACGTCAATCCGATCGGCCCGAGGTCCTGCTATGACGAGGGAAAGCGCTTCTCCGAGGCTCTCTGCAAGGCGTACGAGAGAGAGTACGGTGTCGATGTCGTCATTGTAAGGATTTTCAATACATACGGTCCCCGCATGCGTAAAGAGGACGGCAGGGTCATACCCAACTTCGTTTGTCAGGCGCTTGAAGGTAAACCTCTAACCGTTTATGGAGACGGCAGCCAGACAAGGAGCTTCTGCTATGTCAGTGACATGGTGAGAGGCCTGAAGAAAGCCATGTTCACCCCGGAGGCTTCGGGTGAAGTTATAAATATCGGTAATCCCAGAGAGATCGAAGTGCTGGACCTTGCTGTTCTGATAAAGAAAAATACCGGCTCCGGTTCAGAGATGAGTTACCATGACCTGCCCGAGAACGACCCTCATCTCCGCAGGCCGGACATAAGCAAGGCCAAGAGGATTCTCGGCTGGGAGCCGGAAGTGAACCTTGAGACCGGCCTCGATCATGTTATCAAATGGTTTTCAAGGAACGGGTGGTAGTTTTGGCTTCCGAGACAAGAATCTGGGAAGCTTCCAGCAAAGATGAAGAGGAAAAATACAAAGCTATCCTGAAGGATCGCGTGGAGAACTCCCCTTACTATCAGCTTCTCGGCCTGAAGATCGTCGGACTTGGTTCAGGGTGGGCCGAGTTCGAACTCGAGGCGGGAGAAAAGCTGTGGAACGCGGGAGGTACGGTCCATGGCGGCGCCACCGCTTCGATAGCCGATGCCGCGGCAGGTGTCGCGCTCTCGACGCTTATCGACTACTCCAATGAAAAACCGGTATCGGTTGAGTTGAAGATCAACTTTTGTTCAGCCGTCAAAGACGGAACCATGCGGGCCAGGGGAGAGATAATCAAGCGCGGCGCCAAGATCAATGTTTGCGAGACAAGGGTTCATATAAAAGACCGTCTTGTCGCCGTTATGGTGTCCACTTTGATGGTGGTTCCAAGAGCTCCGGTTCAGGAAGTTAGAACTTAAAATCCAGAAGTCAGAACAATATGGCTGAATGCCGACCATTGATAATTAATATACGTGTCTTCTATTGCTTTTCCTTCTAACTTCAAAATTCTAGATATTTAATGCTGCATGTCCCGGGACACCGGCATTGAACACCATCGTTAGCCGCGGAACGTTATCGATTCAAGGATCTGGTTGAAAACTTCCCGAGCGTCGGTGTCGCCGAATCCCGTGAGATATATATAGTATTCGGTTGTCCCGTTATGAATGACGGCGATATTCATCTGGTTATTTTTTCTGTTTTTCGTGTAATTGAAGCTTGCTGTAAATGCGGGGTTGCCGTGCACGTTGGTGTCTTCAAACGCTATCGCCGGACGTTCAGTGCCTGGATCCATATCATTATGAACGCTGTTGATGATTGCCTTTTTCAAATCATTCCTTCTACTCTGGAACCCCACGTTGGAAATATCCGGGACACTGAGCGAGCGCAGCAGGTAGCTGTTCTCCATGGAAATGACGTCACTCAGGAGTGCTTCATTAAAGTAGCTGAAGTCGCTGAAATGAAGACCGCCTACGGATCCGACCTCATTCACCGAGACACTCTGCCAATCCGAAGGATACTTGAATGTGAGGTTGGATACGCTGCTGCTGTAATCGACCTGGTCTGGAAAGATCCGGGGGACAAGCAGAAAAATTGCGGTTGTGACGGCACCACCGATCATAAGCATTATGATGGTCGTCCTGATTATTCTGCCAACCGGCAATTTCCACCCGCCATGGATTTCCTCCTGTTGGGAAGCAGCCCTCCATTGTCCGTAAATATCACCGGGGGGTGCCCCGTAAGTATCCGCCGGCATGCCTGCGGTGTCCGGTTCGCGGATTTCGCCCGGACCCATACCGTACTGGTCCGGGGGATGCGCTTGCGTATCCTCGGGATAGCCTTCGCCCGGACCCATACCGTACTGGTC
>JAFGMY010000123.1 GCA_016927325.1 Actinomycetota bacterium
TGATATTCTATCGGCCACAATCAAGGAAGTTTGCCATGTAAAGGTCAAATATATAAGGAATGGTTGGTTCTTACAGGAGGTGCTATCGATGGCAACGACAAAGAAAGAGCTCGTGGACGCGGTTGCAAGTGATGCTGGATTGTCAAAAACAGACGCGGCTTCAGCGGTTGATGCTGTTCTGAACGCAATTACGGATGCCCTCAAGAAGGGCGAGAAGGTACAGCTGCCCGGGTTCGGGTCCTTCGAGGTAAAGGAGCGCAAAGAGCGTCAGGGGATCAATCCCAAGACAGGGGAGAAGATCACAATCGCGGCGACAAAAGCCCCGACCTTCAAGGCCGGGAAAGGTTTAAAGACCGCCGTCGCGGGCTAACATCGGGGTTCAGTCCCGGAGCTTCATCCCGGGGTTCATGTACCCCGGGATGATGAAGGCTCCATAGTTGTTCCTGTTTGCATGGAATGCGGTCTTAAGCAACGGGCGCGACCGGGGGTGCCTGGGAGGCTGGCGCTTCAGTGGCAAGAAGGCTCCTGTATACGTAAGCATGCGCCACATAAGTAACAGGCACTGTTACCAGAGTGCCGACGCAGCATGCAAGTAATCCAAGTATATTTACTCCTATTACAGCAAGCCAGTATAGAAAAAGCTCCCCTTTGACTCCCTTGGTCATTACCCCGCTCTGCTTTATCGCTTCCATTGCGTCCATGTCCCGGTCAAGGATCAGGAAACCGAAAAACTGGTACTTGATCGCCCAGATCACTCCGGGGACTATCAGAAGGATAAGCCCACCCAGAACGATCAGCCCGAAAAGAATCTGCCCGGCAAGGAAGTTCCAGAATTTATCAAAGCTCATGTACCAGTCGGGGAAATCCGGCTTTTCCCGGCTGACGAGTTTAAGGCCGACTCTTATCCAGGCCATACTTACAAATACTCCAATTGCAAGCTGCAGAATGAAAGCAAGGATGCCGAAGCCGATTACAAGTCCTGAGTTATCTGCAAAGGCGGAATAGGGTGAATTAGGAAGGCCCTGTAGAAGCATTGCGACAAGGGCCGTAAGAATAAGAAAACCGGCGTTGTCTTTGAACGAGTCCCATCCGTAACTGATTGCCTGCCCGATATCAAACCTTTTTTGATCCATGCCCGCACCTCCAAGTAGGTTAACGTATCTGTTCAGCGACAACCCAGGGAAAAAGAAAATCATGTTCAGCCTGCCATCCGATCACACAACCGTCCCCACCGCTTTGGTTGAGTCGCTCTCACAGTAGAGTATTCCTTCCCCTTCACCGTACTCCTTTGTGCGGTATTTACTTTTGTTTAATATATGAGTATTATATATATGTGTAATAAACATATAGGAGCTATAAATGACATCAAAAGTTGAAAGCGGGAGGAAGATGCCGGTGCATGATCGTGAGTCGTTCATGGTCGAGGGACCGGGTAAAAGTTTCACAGAACCGAGGATCCTCTATGTGCTTAGGAGGATGGACTCACATGGTTATGAAATCATCAGCCGCATCAAGGAAATCCCATTGCCGGGACCCGCTCCAGACACAGGGGCGGTTTATAGAAAACTCCGCGAGATGGAAGATGATAAGTTGATTTCATCAAGATGGGAAGAACAGGAAAGCGGACCGCAGAGACGTGTCTATAAGATCGAGGCGATGGGGCTGGAAAGGCTCGGCGACTGGCTGAAAGCCATAGAGATGAGAATTAAAATGCTGAGTGAGTTTGTCCGTCTGTGCGAAAGTGAGCACCGTTGAACGGCCATATTAAAAACGGATTTAAGGAAACCTGGTGATTTGATGTCCCTTACGGCGATCGTTATCAACTTATTAGTGGCGGTGGCGCTTGTCGCGTCGGTGTTAAAAGACCGGAATAAAACCGCATTGGCGCTCAAGGTGGCCTGGAACGCCCTCAAGAGGCTCGGGCCTTCAGTTCTTGTAGTTATCATAATAATAGGTCTTTTTCTCGGATTCATTCCGGAAGATTGGATTGCCGGGATAATCGGCTCCAGGAGCGGTATTCTTGGAGTCCTCGTCTCCGCGTTCCTTGGATCGATACTGTTCATTCCCGCAATACTTGCCTTCCCGCTCGGGGCTTCACTTCTTGAATCGGGCGCTTCGATAATGTCCGTCGCCGCTTTTATTACAACTCTTACGATGGTCGGATTTGTTTTCATACCGGTCGAGATAAAGGAACTGGGAAAGAAGTTCACCGTGCTTAGAAACGGCCTCAGCCTGATAGCCGCACTCATTGTCGCGGTCTTGATGGGGTTGATACTATGAACTCCGCCTCACCCGCGCCAAACCAGGACGCTCTTCAGAAAAAACCATGGCACAAGAGAATCAAGTGGGACTGGACGCTTCTCGCCGTCCTCGCGCCGTTGACGCTTGTGCTGTCCCTGGTTTTTCAGGACCAGGGCAGACGGGCGGGAAAAGTCACGTGGGAATTTTTCCTGGAGATGCTGGTAATTTTTCCCGCGGTGTTGATAATAATGGGGCTTTTCGCGGTATGGGTTTCCCGCGAGAAGGTTGTCAAATACCTTGGAGAGGGTTCCGGAATCCGGGGGTTAGTGCTCAGCATGTTGCTGGGAGCCCTCCCGACCGGTCCACTCTACATCGCTTTTCCGATGGGCGCCATGCTCCTGAAGAAAGGCGCAAGGGTAGCCAACGTGATGGCGTTCCTGTCTGCGTGGGCCTGCATAAAGATCCCCCAGGAACTGATGGAGTTCCAGTTTATGGGTTGGAAATTCGCGCTTACCAGGCTTTCAATCACGATTGTCCTGGTGGGGATACTTTGCCTGATAGCCGAATGGATTTACAATCGCATACCGGAAAAAGCGGATAAGAGCAAGTCGGCCGGTCAAACCTGATTATCAACGCCCTTCCGTGTCGGCCTCGTTCGGGTAGCCGCGCTGTTCCCAGTAACCCTCATGATCCCCCTCAATAAGCTCGATCCTGTCGACCCACTTGATCCACTTGTAGCCGAGCTTGTCCGGCACCACGAGCCTAACCGGAAAACCCTGATCCGGCGGGAGGGTCTCACCGTTGACTTCGTAGGCGAGCAGGGGATCGGTCTTCCCTATATCCGTGATCGCAAGCGAGGTCGAATAGCCGCCAGGTGAGTAAAAGACTGCAGTCGTTGCGTTTTCTTTCGCACCGGCTCTATCAAGTATCTCCTGAAGACGAGGCCCTTTCCACCGGGCCGTTTCCGACCACCCTTCCACACAGGGGAGATCGACCAGGCGTTTTTCAGCTGGCAGGCTTCTGATCTCGTCATAAGTCAGCGTAAGCGGACTGTTTACTAGGCCGGTGACTTCGAGCCTGTAAGTTGCGGCATCGATTTCGGGGGCGTCCTCCGCAGTTCTAACCCTCATGTCTTCAACTGCGGTAACCTCCGCTTCCCTGCTGTCTTTCTCCGCCGTTTCGTTTTTCGAACTTTGACAACCCGATATCAGCGGGGATGCCGTGGCGGCCGCAAGGACCAGAATTACCAGCAGTATGGGATACACATATTTTGTTTTCATGAAAATAAGTTTATTTCTGAATGAACAAAAAATGAATGACAATAATCAACTGTTTGATATCATAATGGCGTCATAAAATTTAACCAGGCACCACAAGACGGCATGCGGCAAGGGAGGGGCTATGGTCACGGAAGAGATTGAACACACCGGGGACGATTATAAGAAGCTCCGAAAATTCAACGGTATAATGTGCTTTTTTCACCTTGTTCAGGGCCTGCTGGTCCTCTTCATGAGCAATGATTTCATGCTTCCTCTGACCACAAGTTTCCTTAGCCCGCGTTCCACCGGAAGTTCCGTCGCGTCGGTAACGAAAGAAGTGGCGCTTGTCAGGATTGGACCGATGGTGGCGGCGTTCCTTTTTATCAGCGCGATCGCGCATTTTCTGCTGACGCTCCCGGGAGTCTATCAGTGGTATGAGAAGAACTTGAAGAAGCACATCAACTATGCGAGATGGATCGAGTATTTCTTCAGCTCATCCCTTATGATCGTGATAATCGCTCTGCTGTGCGGGATGTACGATCTGCCGAGCCTTATCCTGATGTTTTTCCTGAACGGGATGATGATCCTGTTCGGGTACATGATGGAGCTTCACAACCAGAGCACCGAAAAGACCGACTGGACCTCCTTTATCTTCGGCTGTATCGCGGGGGTAGTCCCATGGATAGTACTGGCGGTATATTTTTTCAGCGCGGCGGCTGAGGGCTCGGGAACAATCCCGACGTTTGTGTATTTCATCTTCGGGTCGCTTTTTGTTTTCTTCAACTGCTTCGCGATAAACATGGTGCTTCAGTACAAGGGGGTAGGCCCCTGGAAAGATTACCTGTATGGGGAGCGGGCCTACATCCTGCTGAGCCTGGTTGCGAAGTCGGCACTTGCGTGGCAGGTATTCTCCGGCACTCTGCGGCCCAGGTAGCATCAGCGGGTCGCGCCGGAAGCGGGGTTACCCTTGCCCATGTGTTTTGTCGTCCCGCTAACGGAAGCCGAAGACGGCAGGATGTCCTGTTGTTAATCGCCGCAGAACATCATTTGCATGACAACCATGGCTGTTGAGTTCCCTCAGGGGTTATAATGTTATATGTTGATGCGGTTCCAGCCGGCATGGATTAATTAACCAGGAGGAAGAAAACCGAGTCAGCTTTGTTCAAGTATTCACGGGTTCTTAATGATATCAAGCCGGGTGAATGATATGGATCGAGACTATTAAGAGAGGGGCACCTGTCGATTGAAAATACATTTAATAGCTCCCACGAAAAAAGGGGAGACTTATCTTTTTAACAAGGGTTTACTGGCGCCGCTGGGCCTCATGTATCTGGCCGCATACACACCGGATGATGTTGAAGTGAAGATAATTGACGAGAACACCGAGCGCATTGACTTTTCCGGAAAGCCTGACCTTGTCGGGATCTCGACTATGACGGCGACCGCTCCGCGCGCGTACCAGATCGCGGACAGGTACCGTGAGTTGGGGGTTAAGGTTGTTCTGGGTGGTGTTCACGCGTCGATGGTCCCAGGGGAAGCCATGAAGCACGCGGACTCGGTTGTTGTCGGGGAGGCGGAGGGCATCTGGCCGGATGTCGTCGCCGACGCCGACAGCGGACGCCTCGAGCCTTTATACAGGCAGGAAGGGTTCGTCGATTTCAGGCGTCCTTTGCAGCCTTCAAGAGACATCATCGACCCGAAGCGCTACTGGAGCGCGAACGGCGTCCAGACCTCCAGGGGATGCCCGTACGACTGCAACTTCTGCTCCGTCACGGTTTTCAACGGGCGCAAGCCGCGCGTCAGGGAACTTGACAACATCCTCGAGGAAGTTGAGTCCCTTTCGAGGGGCAATGTCGTCAGGAGAAAGGTCGTACCTTTCGTCGACGATAACATCGCGGCAAACAAGAAGCTGGCTAAAGAACTTTTCAGAGCCCTTATTCCTATGAAAATAGTCTGGGGGTCACAAGCCTCGATCTCTTTCGCCAAAGATGAAGAACTGGTGGCGCTTGCGGCTGAGAGTGGTTGCCGTTTTCTGTTTATCGGTCTTGAGACCCTTTCGCCCGGAAGCCTTTCAGAGATGGGCAAGAAGCAAAACAAGGCGGCGGAGTACGAGTCCGGGCTGCGGCTCTTGAAGAAGTACAAAATAGGTGTTATGGGCGCCTTTATTTTCGGGTTTGACGCGGATGATGAATCGGTTTTCAAGACCACCCTCGATTTTGCTGTTGAGAACAGGATACCGATCGCCCAGTTCGCAAACCTGACCCCATATCCGGGCACCCGGTTGTATGACAAACTCCTGGGGGAAAACCGTGTGGAGCCCGACTTCTGGCTGAATGAATCGTGGAACAGCAGAGTCGTTTATAATCCGGTCAACATGAACTCCAAACAGCTTTTTGACCGGACGCACCAGGTTTACCGGGACTTCTACTCATACAGATCAATAGTAAAGCGGACCGCTCTTCGCAGCTACTGGCCCTACTGGTACGCGTTTAACCTGCTCTACCGCAAGACTGTCTACTCTGAAAGCTCGGAAGAGATCATGAAACCGGATCCGGAGGCCCAGGCCATATAGGGATCGATTTCCAGCAATAGAAAAGATGTTATTCCCTGAACTGTTCGTCCATGCGGTTGAGCACCTTCTGGCCGCTTCGCAGGAGTCCCTGCAGCGCGGCATAGGCGCTTTCCGGGTCAACCGTTACTTCTCCCTTGTAAGTGCCCTCTGATATCTCTTCGGCCGCGCGGTTAAGTTCATCTATCGGTTCTATAACGTACTTGCGGGTGAAGTAACTCACTCCGAAAGTAGTAAGCAGCAAGGAAAGAACTATCGCTATTCCTGCGGCTATGGACAGCCTCATGACGAGGTCGTTTCTCTGTCCCTCGAAGTAAGACCTGACGTCGGCCATATCTTCAGTGCGGTCGATTATCATATTGACGGAGAATTCATCGATATCAAGCATTTTGAGGTTCAGTTCATAAAACTCGGATATAAAATAGCCCTCCCGGCCACCCATTGATTCAAGCACTTCAAATCCCTCTTCAGTAGATTCAAGAGGCATCTTTTCAGGGTCGATTTCATAACCGTCTGATGCACTGTATCCAGAGAGCTTCCCGTCCCTTATTACACCGACATAATCGACAGGATAAAATGAAGAGACAAACTCGATTATGAAATGGTCAATTCCCTCAGTATTGCCCGCCAGAAGGTTGTTAATAAGTTCCTGGTTAAACAGCGAGAACAGGGAGGCGTCGGTGGTGATGTTTTGAACACTGTCCTGGATCTTATTAAGGGTCAGAACCGACTGTTCGACAACAAGCTCTTCGTTACGTTCGATGTTCCTGTTGGTTGTTATTATTACATCCGTCATGAAATACGCGACTATTGCCAGTACCAACAACAGGACGGAAATTGATACCATTAACATCAGGTTGCGCATCTCTTTTCCGGTCTTGCCCTTCATACACTGCCTCCTAATTAATTATCGGTTGTTCAAGTGGGCCGGGCTTCGCGAACCTGCGATGCCTGATTCAGGCGGAACCGCCCCTGTATTTGATTTTCGATTCCATGATTGCTTCTTATCCATGGGGCCGATGAATTTGGAAATAGTGAACTTTGTCAGCCTGTTTTACCTCAGGTAAAAATCTGTATGCATCACCTTATGGTTATATTTGGCAAGTGGTAGCCCAATATCCTTGGTTGGGTTGATTTCGCGCATGATATTGTTCGGCCGCCGGCATAATATGGATTGAGCGG
This sequence comes from Actinomycetota bacterium, assembly GCA_016927325.1. Lineage (GTDB taxonomy): Bacteria > Actinomycetota > Geothermincolia > Fen-727 > Anoxymicrobiaceae > JAFGMY01. Next base: position 7,252 of record JAFGMY010000123.1, read on the forward strand.
TAATCATGCGGTTTGTTATGTTTATGTACTTTCAGCCACCACGGGCAGGTTTTATGGACTCTTCACAGGAAGGGCCTGTTAAATGTGCGCACCCAGTTTCCGCCGGCCTGTTCGGTCCAATCAAGGAACCCGGAGGCACCATATCATGTAAACTGGATCCATGAACGATTTTTCGAACGGTAAACCGGAGAACCGGACAACAGGTGCGACCCCCAATGAATCGGTACTGTATGGAGATGTATGGAACTCTGCCCACCAGGGATACTTCTCCGATCCTGAGGTAGCCGCACCTTTCGTGGACGCTTTGATTGACGTATTCAGGCAGGCAAAACCGGATGTCGTTGCTGACCTCGGAGGAGGTACAGGTGTTGTCCTGAAAATGTTGCTCAAGCGCCTCGGGGAATCGGCCGCCGACCATTTTGTTGTGGATGCTTCCGTCAAGCAGTTGGATCAGGTTTGTGACCCTGGAATAAGATGCGTTCAGAGCCCGGTGGAAAAACTCGAAAGAGAAATGCTCGTACAGGGCAACGGTTCCCTGCTTCTGTGCATGCGCTCACTGCTCCACTACTTTGGAAAAGACGGTCTCCGGCCGATCCTGAAGCATTTCAGAACACTGCTGAAAGTAAAGGAATGCCTCGTTCACCAGACGGTCTGCTATGAAACTGAAGAGGAAGGATTAATAGCGAACAAGCTCTATAAGGTTATGGACACAGGAAAATGGTTTCCAGCTCTAAATGAACTTACCGAAGCCTGTGAGGAAGAAGGGTTTATTGTAATAGACCGTGAGCGGGCTCCAAGCCTTGTTCTAAGAAAAAGCGAACTGGAGGAACGCTACGCTGTAGACCCGAACAGGATGGCGAATATTGCAGGGGTGCTGAAAGATGAATATGGCGAACTGCCAGGGGTTTTTCAGTTCGAAGGTAATGACTTCACGATCTATCTACATTACTTCATAATGATCTGCGAAGCAGTCTGAAGCTTTTTCATCTGCGGCTTTGATCCACCTGCCAGGCAGCCTTTTGCAGAGCATTGATTACTGTCAAGGCATTGTTGTTTGTATTTGTTTAATATTATGCTGCATTTGTAACGCTCCGCCGGAAAATGCCGTCTCTGTCTTTGAAATATTAAAAGCCAGGTGCCGGGTTCGGGAATCGATTCAACTGGATCACATGACATATCCAGTTTACCGGTACATGCCGATTAAGATGAAAGCCGGTTATCGGCTGCGCGATACAGTTCCAGAGGCCGCCGCCCTCGAAGCAGCATCTGCTCGTGGATCGTTGAACCCCCCAGCGCAATTCTTTCGCCTTCGATTATCAAGAAACCGTCTACCTGCGAACGCCAACGGAAATAGTAAGGCTTTGCGATTAGCGTGTTGATCAACCTGTTTACGACGTGAGGCAAGCCCACCACCTCGAGCAGGTTCTGCGTTTCGAGCACCTCTTTGACATGCATCCGGAGTTCTCCGTTAAAGAGGCCGCCTCCGCCGCCGAAGGATACCTTAATGAGCGAGGGGTAAGGGCTTATGTATCTGGATTCGCTGACCCATTCAGAGTAACTTACATCCAGATTGCCCGACTCGTACAAGAGGCGCCCGCCGCGCGACAGCAGAAACATGTAAATGCGGTCGTATCCAAGTCTCTTGTACATCGTGACATCAGCCCAGATAATTCCAAGCTCTCCATGGATTATGTGTCCCCAGTTCCAGTTGTCAATAAGATGGAAGAAAGGAGCCTCGCCCCAGTTGTGGTCGTGGTATCCGTGACCCTCAACCTCGATTATCTTACCCTGGATGTTTATGACACCATTTACCCGGGCCCGTGGTACGGGAACGAGCCATCCCATGCTATTGTATCTCGGGAAAGGAAGATGGTTTTCCGCCGTCCCTGACTTCCATCCTGGTGTTTCGGCTTCAAAGACGAGATCTACAAGGTCGCCTTCCACCTCCATTTTTATGCGGTAGGTCGGGTGTGTTCCTTTGATGTGGACGAAATCGCCGACTCGCACGTTGCAGCTCTCGTAAGAAGCGAAAAACAACCTCTTTGGGGGAAAGATGTAATGCTTGTGCGCTTTGCCCTCAGGAGTGTAGATTGAGAGTTGGACCGTGCACTGCATGCTTCCCGGCTTCGAGTAGTTCATCGGCCATACTATGGCGACTGCGCTGTACCCGTTTTCGAAGGAGGCATCGAAATACCACCATTCATAAGGTACCGGGCCGGACAGATGGTGCCGGGCGTCATCAATTGGATCCAGCCCTTCATTCAGTTCGTCTTCCGCGCGCCCCTGGGGAATACCGCTTTTCACTACCTCGCATTTTCTCAGGAAAGGCATGACGGACCTTCTTCTACCGCATTAAAGTTACAAATGCAACAGCGTACTTGTTTCATCATTCCTCCAATGACGCAACCTTACAGCCAATCATCCACACCAGGCACCAGTTGCCGGTTTTCTTGCTGAAATCGGCATGCAGTCTTCAAATGAGAAAAGTACTTCAGTACTGTATTCCGATATCTCTCATATGCCGCCTCTAACGCCGTGATTTTACCATGAATCTGTTGAAGCAGAAAAGTGGATGATAGCCGCGTCGATTCAAAGAAGCCATTGCAGGCAGAGCCCTCCTGGTTGCCGTGGACGGGCGACTCGGAGCTGTCGATGGTCAGTATCATCTTCTTCGCCCTGGTGAGCGACACCGTTCTGGAGACCCACGCGCTGTTGAGGGTGGCGAGGGCTTCGATGTTTTCATCACGGACAAGTATCTTCTTCTCGAAGCGCGACTGGTACCAGAGCTTGCCGCCGTTCTCTCAAGTGCCCTCTTGCCGATGACCGCCCTCATCGCCGGGTCTCTGGCCAGAGCCTCCTGGTCGTTAACGTCTTCGTAACCGGTAAGACGCGCGTAGACCGACTGCCTGAGCAACCCCGGTATCTGGTGCTGGATGTTCTTGCCCGTTCTCCCCTCGACTATAAAAACAGCGGCCATGTCGGTAAGTCCCATCATCTCATCCAGCTCTCGAACTGCCGGCAGGCCTGCGTCACTCGTTATCTTAGCTACCCGGAATTCAAGCCTCGGGCGGCGGTCAAAAAGGAGCCTTATAGCCCTGTTTTTCGGTGCAACCGCCCGGTTTTCTCTCATTGGAACCTCGCGTTGCCGAAATTGCCTATTCTGATGCGTATTTTAGCAAAACAAGCCGGCACTCCTTTCCTATTCATATAGATAATGCGGGATTATTAATCGGTTCCTCGCATATTGAGGGTCGGTGACAACGTTGATAGTATCTAATAGCGGTATATCAAATTCGAGTCATCGTGAATCACTTAATCGGACCGGATGCGAACGGCTGGAAAAAGACGGGAAAGAAACGGGGTGACGGAATTGGTCGATGATGATCTTCTCGAAGAGGTAAATGGGAAAAACAAAGACCACGATCTTCTGCTTTATGCTCTCAGCACCTGCGGCTGGTGTAAAAAGGCGCGGAAGTATCTTGAAGACTGTGACTATGAGTACCGCTATGTTTACGTGGATTTGCTCGAGGGCGATACACTTAAGGATGTCGTAAGCGAAGTCGAGAAACACAACCCCAAGAAATCGTTTCCTACCCTGATTATCGACGGAGATGTGGTGGTTGCCGGTTTTGACAAGAACAACTACGGGGAGAAGCTGAAATGAGCGAGGCTGTTTCGCCTGATGAGATCGTAGAGCTTTATTACAAAATCGAGCGTGAAGCCGGGGACGGCGGCTACAACCTGAATCCCGACCGGGAAACCGCCATGATGCTGATCGAAGGCCTGGTCACCAACATAAAGCGGTACGGGTATCAGTTGTGCCCATGCAGGCTGGGGACCGGTGACAGGAAATCGGACCTGGACATTATATGCCCTTGTGACTACAGGGATCCGGACCTTGACGACTACGATGCCTGCTACTGCGGTTTATACGTCTCCGGCCGGGTGGTTGGGGGAGAAGTTGACGTTAAGCCGGTCCCGGAACGAAGGCCTCCGGAGAAGGTTTTAAATATCAGTGCCGGTGAGGAAGCGGGAGAAGAAGACGGTGAACCGGCGGAGACGGAAGGAATCCCGGTCTGGCGATGCACTGTTTGCGGTTATCTTTGCGCGAGGGAGAAACCACCTGAACTGTGCCCGATATGCAAGGCCAGACGCGAACGCTTCAAACCGTTTTCTCTTGGCTGATCGATTTACGAGTGACGAACACTGTAACTGATACCCGCGCTGTGCAGCCTGCCGACCAGCCATACCTTTGTACACCGCTCTCAGTCGCCCGATGCCGATTCACGTTTATCAGCCGGGGCTCAAGAGCGGAAGGCGGCCATTCCACAAATGGAGAGCCATCGGTTCAAAGACGGGAATTGGAAACCGTCCCAAACCGAAAAGGCCGACCAGATATTTACACAGAACAAACAAAAAGTATTTGGCTGTTTTTGACGAAGTAATAAGTGAAGAAGGAGTGGCATATGGTTGTTTTGATTTTACGGGCTGCAACCGCAACAGGATTGCTTATTTCATGGGACAGCTGGTTTGTTGAACTCCTTGTGTACTTTGTGGTTGCAACCGTCTGCGGGTACATCTGCGGCAGGATCGCACAAGCTGGTGGGATGAACACGACCATTTATGTGTTTATCGGATCGTTTTTCGGATCAAGCGGAATATTCTTGACTTTATTTATGGACATCAACACCTATCTGGGTGTGCTTTTCGGATTAATTGGAATTGCGATAACTTTTATCATTTATATCACAAGCCGCGATAAGACACTGGACCGCGTGGAACTGCCGCGGGCGGCTCCGCAGTACGCGCCGTTCGAGTCCGCGATAACCCAGAACGACATAGCTTTCGGCAGTCTCGGCGCGCCCAATCAGCCGCAGCCGGAGGAGTTCGCTCAGGGCGCGTATATGTGCCCGTGCTGCAATGCCAACGTTCCGAACAGTGACGACATCTGCTGGAACTGCGGAGAGTTGCTGCGGAGGCAGAGCATCAGCCGCCTGTGTCCCACCTGCCACCAGGAGAATCCCGCCCAGGCTGACTCTTGCAGCAACTGTGGTTGTGCTCTTGACGGGCCGACATTCATGAAGCAGTAACCATATCCTGTCTTCAATCTTTATGCCGGGCTGCCGGTTAGTTAGTGCCCGGTCATGGAACAGGCACTGTTGCCGGGCTCGGCGGCAGGGTTATGAAAAAGGAGGAATCGAGCATGGAAGAAGTAACCGTGATTGAAGTCCCGGCTATGAAGGTTGCCGGAATGAGGAAACGCGGCAAGTACGCACAGATCGCGGACATGATCACGGCGGTTTACCAGTACATCTTGGAACAGGGCGCCCGGCCGACGGGGCCTCCAATCTATATAGGGCATGAGGACAGCGAAGAGGCCGCTATGGCCGCTAACGAAGCGGGTAACGCGGATATAGAAGTCGCGGCGCCGGTTGCCGGTGAAATTGTGGAAACCGATGAGATCAAGTCTTATGAACTTCCCGGCGGCAAGATGGCGAAAATTACCCATAAAGGACCGTATCAGGGTTGTGCAAATGCTTACCAGAAGTTGTTCGTCTGGGTTGCCGAGAACAGTAAGCGGATTACCGGCCCGATCAGGGAGGTGTATATCAACGATCCAGGGGAAGTCTCCGAAGAAGAGTTGTTAACGGAAATCTACGCCCCGATCTAATAGCCGCCGTGAATCTTGGGGGAATACTGTTTACGGCAACTGCTGCTTGAACCGGTTGGTTATCGGCATTCGACGGTCCTTACCGAAAGCTCTAGGCGTTATCTTGATTCCCGGCGGCGCCTGCCTGCGTTTGTACTCATTCCTGTCCACAAGCGTGGCGATACTGCTTACCATAGCTTCATCAAATCCCATCCGGGCAATTTCTTTCGTACTCATATCCTCCTCGATATAAAGGTTCAGTACGGGGTCCAGAAGATCATAAGGTGGCAGGTTGTCGGTGTCTTTCTGTCCGGGTGAAAGCTCGGCGGTGGGTTCTTTCTTGAGGATGGCATCAGGAATTACCTGTATCGTGTCCAGCCCGTTTCTGTATACGGCCAGCCTGTAGACAACCGTTTTAGGTACATCTTTGATCAGCGCCAGGCCGCCGGCCATGTCGCCGTAGAGCGTGCAGTATCCTACGCTTGTTTCGCTCTTGTTTCCAGTGGACAGGACGAGCCATCCAAGTTTGTTTGAGATTCCCATGAGCAGGTTGCCCCTGATTCTTGCCTGCAGGTTTTCCTCGGTGACGTCTATGGGAAGGTTAATGAAAATGGGGCCAAGCTCCGTAAGATAAGAGTCCATTATTCCACTTATGGGTATCTCCAGGAGTTCCATTCCAAGGTTTTCGGCCAGTTCACGGGCATCTGCAACGCTCTCTCGTGAAGAGACGGTGGACGGCATGCTGACCCCGGTCACATTTTCCGGACCCAGCGCATCGCAGGCGATTGCCGCCGTAAGCGATGAGTCGATTCCTCCGCTCAATCCGAGAATTGCCCTCTGAAAACCGTTTTTTCTCATGTAATCTCTTAAGCCCAGGGTCAGGGCTTTGTAGACTTCTTCTTCCACGCCGGGAGCAGGTTCAATCCTTGGTTTGATCGGTTTTTCCTTTTCCGAAAAAGGTGAATCTGGTGTGATCATGTTCGTAGTATCAATCCCTGGTACCGCTTTTTTCTCCAGCGGGATATCCACCAGCAGCAGGTCCCGCGAAAACTGCTTTGACCTTGCGATAAGCGTTCCGGCGGGGCTGAACACCATGCTGCCCCCATCAAATACCAGTTCATCCTGCCCGCCGACGAGGTTGCAGTAAGCGATGAAGGCTCCGGTTCGTTTGGCTTTGCCCGAGAGAACATCAGTTCGTTCAGCGGTTTTTCCCATGTGATAGGGTGACGCGCTTATGTTGACAAGCAGTTCCGCGCCGCACTTCGCTTGTTCATCCGCGGGTCCGTCTTCAACCCAGATATCCTCGCAAATTGAAACGCCGAATTCAATTCCGCCGGCTTGAAGAACCGGGGACTGAGAACCGGGCTTGAAGTACCTTTTCTCGTCGAAGACGCCGTAGTTCGGAAGGTGCTGCTTGTAATAGCAGCATGTGATTTTGCCGTCACAGACTACAACCGCGGCGTTTCGTATTCCGTTATCGGCTAACGGGCAGCCGACGACAGCGGTAATGCCGGTCAGCTCGGGCAATAACCTTTCTAACCACAACCGCGAATCTTCCAGGAAATGATCCTTGAACAGCAGGTCTTCAGGAGGATAACCGCTTAGTGCCAACTCGGGAAATACGACAAGATCCGCACCGGATTCCCGTGCCGTCCCGGTGAATTCGGAGATGATGCGGGCACTGTTCTCAAAATCCCCTACCGTGGGATTCACTTGCGCCAGAGCTATCCTGAACATGAGCCTCACCTGCCGGGAAGAGTAGTTCCTATAATCAGATTAAACCATGATACTGACACCTCATATTATCAGCAGAGAACTGATAAAAACGCCGCGACGGAAGAAAGTAACAAATATTTAACCTATTTGGTGCCTGGCACCAAGTGATGCAAAATGTCGCATTTGGTGCCAGGCACCAAATTTGCATTATGCTTGTATTGCTAATATAATTGAGACATGGGACGGCAATCGAGATTACAGTTCAGCGGTGCGATATATCATGTGATCACCAGGGGAAACAACAAGCAGGATGTTTTCGTTAAGGATGCGGAACGAACTTTCTTTCTAAATCTACTTTCGAAAACCGTCTCTGAATTCAACTGGAGTGTTTATTCATACTGTCTTATGAGCAATCATTATCACTTGATCGTCCAGACACATGAAGCTAATCTTTCTATTGGAATGATGAAGCTGAATGGAGTCTATTCAAAGTGGTTCAATAGAAATCATGAAAGAGTGGGACACGCTTTCCAGAAACGATATGATTCACCAGTAATTGAAAGTGATGAACATTTCCTTGTTGTATCTCGATATATCGCAATAAACCCGGTAAAAAGCAAGATTATTAAGAAGCCTGAAGATTGGAGATGGAGCAGTTATAGAGCTACTATAGGCAAATACCCGGGGCCAAGCTTTCTTGATGCTTCCAGAGTGCTGAAGCTGTTTTCTGATAACTACAAGAATGCTGTTTCTGCATACAAAATATTTGTTAATTCAAAGTTTGATAGTGAAGAAAACCAGATTCTCGAAAAGCATAGTGGACCATCATGCAGACCAACCCTCAGTGAGTTGTTCAAAGGTGCCTACAGCAAGAGCAAAAGGTATGATGCGACGAGTTCTGCATGCAACTACTTTGGTTATAGTAAAAAAGAGGTGGCTGATTTTCTCGGCCTTGACAGGAATACGATCGGTAGAATTCTTAGAAATACCTAGAATAGTGCCTGGCACCAAGTGAGGAATACGATCGGTAGAATTCTTAGAAATACCTAGAATAGTGCCTGGCACCAAGTGATGCAAAATGTAGCATTTAGTGCCAGGCACCAGTCTGGGCACCAGTCTTGGCACCAGTCTTTGATATTGAGTGATTGAAACCGGTTCGAGCGGTTGAAATTGCCGGAAATACCAGTAATATATTAAGTAAGACAGGAACCCGGGGAGGGAATAATGCGGCAGACCGGTAATCACGAAATGTCTGACATCGAAAGAGACAAATCGCCTTGTATTCTCATTGTTGAGGATGACGATGACTTCGCGTCTTTCTTAAAAAAGTTTATTCGGAAAGAGTTCAGCGCTAATGTAGAAGTCGCGCATGATTGTAAGTCCGCACGGGAAGCTTTTATGCTTCTCGATCCTGATCTGGTAACTCTTGACCAGGGTCTCCCCGACGGTACCGGCCTCGAACTTCTGGAAGAAATCGTGAAAAGAAAAGAGCATCCCCCCGTTGTTATGGTTACCGGAAACGGGAATGAAGGTGTCGCGGGACGAAGCTGTCATCTGGGAGCTTCGGGATACGTCGTAAAAGACATGGAAATAAAGCAGCTGCTTACGGCATCTCTCAGGGAGGCACTCGGCAACAGCCAAATGAAAAAGGCGCTTGCGATATCCGAAGTGCGCTATCGAAGGCTGTTCGAAGCGGCGAGAGACGGCATACTGATACTTGACGAGGAAAGCGGTCTCGTGGTCGATGTCAACCCGTATATCCTGGAACTCCTTGGTTATGAGCGAAGCGAAATAGTGGGAAAAACGCTTTGGGAGTTGGGTCCTTTTGTGAACAAGGATATTGCCATCGCGGCTTTTTCGGAGTTGAAAAGCAAAGGGTATGTCAGATATGAAAATCTTCCCCTGGAAACAAAAGACGGCCGGGCGGTGGATGTCGAATTTGTGTCCAACGTCTACATAGAAGACAGGAACAAGGTTATTCAATGCAATATCCGAAACATAACCCACCAGAAAAAACTGGAGAAACAGATAAGTGATTCCGAGAAGAGATACCGCGGGCTGTATGAAACCATGAAGGAGGGGGTCCTTTATACGGACATGGAAGGCCGTATCTTAAACGCGAACGACGCGGTGCTCGAGATGCTTGGCTATACACTGGAAGAGATCAGGGGTTTGACCTACATGGACATAACACCTTTAAAATGGCATGAAATGGAGTCTGAAATAATTGACAACCATGTGGTGCGCAGCGGCTATTCGTCTTTGTACGAAAAGGAGTTCATAAGAAAAGACCGGACATGGTTCCCCATAGACATACAGATGTGGCTTATCAGAGACGACACGGGAAATCCCATGGGAATGTGGGGAATGGTCAGGGACATAACGGAAAGGAAGCGGTCCCAGGAGATTCTAGAGAAGATCAACACCGAACTAAACGATTTCGCTTTTTCCGTCGCCCATGATCTGCGCGGCCCTATTTCCTCTCTGAAGCTGTCAAGCTCAACAATCACGCAAATCATTTCCGAGAAGAAGTCTGAGAGCATGTACACAGAGGTAAGTGAAATCGCCGGGGTTATCGAGAGAAACGTTACCAAGCTTGACTCTCTCACCGAAGACCTCCTTTCCCTGGCCAGAACCGGCTAGACCCCGAAAGAGGTATCCAGGGTCAGCATATCGGGCATCATCGAATCCATACTCGATGAAAACTCGAGCGTCATCTCGCAGAAGAAGATGGAAGTTGAGATCGAAGGAGACCTTGGGTATGTAGTTTCGGATCCCACCCATGTTTATCAGATCTTCGCGAACCTGATAAACAATGCGATTAAGCACAACGACAGGGCGGGCCTGAAGATACAGATAGCGAAGCTTGGTGAAAACGGAAACCACGGCCACCGTTTCATGGTACGTGACAACGGCGTGGGAATAGAAACCCGGATCCTGGATAATGTATTCGATCCTTTCATCAAGGGCAGGACGGGCGACACCGGGATGGGACTCGTGATTGTGAAAAAGATTGTGGGGATATACGGTGGCACTATCAAGGCTTTTAACAACCATGGCGCGTGTTTCGAGTTTTCGATAAGGGATATGCTCTGACTATAGTCCGGGGTGGGTGCGGCCTACCAGGCCGTTCACCCGCTGAGAAAAGCCCCGGCCACGGAACGTTACGGATTAACCCTGGACTATGGCGGCGAGTCCGTCGGTGCCGGGTACGAGGAGCGGGAATTTCCTAATAACAGGATTCGCTCAGGTTGTTTTCCTTGCGGTGAACATTACGTAGCTGTAAAAGCCGAAGTAACCGGGATCGTCGAGAATGAAATCGGTGGAAGCCGGATCGCTGATCTTCCTGTACACCTTCCAATCTTCTCTGGATATCCCTGGGCTCGATCCCGCCCAGAGCATGTCGAAGAAAGCCAGTACCGCTTCCTTTTTAATTTCACTGAGAGGCGCCTGGATAGTACCTGAAAACAGATGCCCTTTACCGTTTTCAAAGCCTGCATCCTGAAACCACGCCAGGGCGTTCAGGAACTGTTTGCCCTGCTTGACCCCGGCGATATATGGGGCCGCGGAGTTTAAAGCCGCCTCGAGGCGCGGATATCCAGGGAGAAGGGTCTGGGCCGACCAGCCCAGTATCGCGAGCAGCCCCCCGGGCTTCAAAACACGTTTGAACCCGGTAAGCAGTGAACGCGGATCGCTTTCCGACGGGTATCCCGCACAGTCCGAGCTCCAGAGCCAGTCGAAGGTGTTGTCTTGAAAAGGCAGGTTCCTTACGTCGGCGCACTTCAAAGTGATCCGCTTGCCGGCATCGAAGTCTCTTAAAATATCGTTAGCGTACTTGATGTGTTTTGAGGAGAGGTCGATGCCGGTGACATGTCCTTTTTTTCCGACTTTGGCGGCGAGCATAGCGGTCAAATCACCGATTCCACAGCCGGCGTCCAGTCCACAGCTTCCTTCAGGCAAATCAAGAAAGTCGATAGCCTTTCTGATCAGCGGCTCCCGAAGGGCGTCCGCCAGAAAAAACTTATAGGCATCGTCCGATACGGGTATGACGGCTTTTACTCTCTCTTTAATTTCCATCGGCATATCACTCATGACGCGGCTGGGTCCTCAGGCGGTGCACGCCGATACCAGCTTTTCCACCCTCTCTTCCAGATTGCCCCGTAATGTCATCAGATTGTTCAGGCTTGGCAGGAGAGTCCCGATTATCCTGTCAATGTCTGAAGCCTTCTCCTCGTCTCTGCTCTTGGCGGCCACGAAGTCTTCAGCCGGGAGATAAACGAAAAGATCGTAGTAATCGTTGGAATAAGCGATCGAAAACTCTTTTAACACATACAGGAGTTTCTCCGGAAGAGCTCTGTAGTAGGTGCAGTAAGCCCAGTTGTCCACCGCGGTCCTGTCGGATATTACATTTTTCCCGGTTTTGTGCGTATTCTCGGACCGGGTTTTCCGCCAGAGAAGTTCGATCTGGAAATCAAACCAGGATCCGATATCACCTTGCTGCTCCGCTATCATCTCACGCGCCATTTCCGGAATGACCGAATACTCGGGACGCCGGCTTATGAACTCGCTGACCAGCGTTGATTTTCCAACCCCATGCGTACCTATGACGGCGATTTTCAATTCCGGATTTCACCTCTAAACGATAGACAAGGCCGCTTCATTTTCATTTTGCGATTATAACATTGGCTGCCGCTTCATGTGAGATGGGTAACGGCGGGGATGCCCGCGTTACTCGCGGATATCCCTATAAACAGACAACCTGGAAATGCATTGACCGTCCAGGACATATAATTAACAGGTTGAGACACTTTGACGTGGACTGGAGTGCGGATGACGAGAATTGATAAGTGGGAATCCGTTAACGGATTCTTGAGCGGCAAAATGGAAGAATACAGTATCCCCGGGGCTGTTTTCACTTTGGTCGTGGACGGTGAAACTGTCTTCTCCAGGGGATACGGGTACTCAAGTCTTGAAAGCGGGCTGCCGGTTGATCCCGAGAAGACGGCGTTCCGGATATACTCCGTTTCGGGACTGTTCACGGCGATGGCAGTGTTGAAACTGGTGGATGACGGCTCGATGGGGCTGGAAGACGAAGTTGAAAAATACATACCCGATCTGAAAATTTCCCGGCCGCCCCGGAAGCCTCTCCGGGTGATAAATCTCCTTAACCACAGTGACGGGCTCCAGGAATGCTTTCCGGGCACCTTAACCCTCAATCAAGCCGACGGGCTCACAGTGCGGGAGTTTATCGCGGGTTACACCGGAGCCGCCGTCCGGGAGCCGGGTGAGTCAATTACATTCGGAAATATGTCCATGGCGATAGCGGGTCTCATCGTCGAGAGTGTCTCCGGCACATCTTTTGAGGAGTTTGTCGAAGAAATGATCTTCGTACCGGCAGGCATGGAGCGCACCTGTTTGTCTCCAGGCTGTGCGGACCAGCGCGAAAACACCGCCGTTCCATACAGCCTCGAAGGTGGCTCTTTTATAAGGGTCCCCGACCTGTATTCAAATGTTCCATCAGCTGATGGAGCGGTAACAACCGGTCGGGATATGGGCAAACTCCTGGCATTGTTTCCAAGAACACCTTCTAAAGGCGGCGATACTCTTCTCAGTGCTCGTTCCCTCGAGAAGATGGTGGCACCGGGTGTTTCACCTGTTCCCGGGTTGCCGGGGGTCACCTGCGGTTTTTTCGAGTGCCCCCTTTACGGGTGCAGAGTACTGGTCAGGAAAGGGGAAGGCCCTGGAGCGGCGGCAATGGCTTGTGTATTGCCTGAATTCAACGCGGGCTTCTTCCTTGCTATGAACAAAAGGGATGAAAGGATTATGGACCTGTTGGCGGTTGCGGTTATTGAAGAACTCGGGAATTCCGGCACCTTTAACCGGGGCGGCGGATCGGTTGATGTTGTGGACCCCGAACAATACTGCGGGGAGTATCACTACATCCAGAGAAACCGGAATTCGATAGCGAAATACATGTCTCTGTCGAAAGGTCTTCTGAGGGTGGAATATGATGAGAACGATAAGGATTGCCTGAAGATCATTCCGCTGGGCCTGGGAGATTCGCTCGGTGATTTCAGAGAATCCACGAGGTGGCGGCCGCTGGAAGAGGATCTTTTCGAATGCGACAAAGGAAGCCTTGTCGCATTCAAAAGAGACAGCGAGGGGAAACCGTTTGAACTATGCTCCGGCCGTGGGTTTCATGGATGTTATGAAAGAACTGGATGGCACGAATCGGCGGGGTGCAACTCGGCTCTTGCCGGACTGTTCCTGATGTTCTTTCTTATGGCGGCCCTCGCGTCTCCGGCGATTATATTCGGGTCCAGGGAGCCTGCCGGATTACCTTTTGTCCTGCTTGGTATTACCGCTTTGCTCAACTTTCTGTTTCTCGTCTCAATCCAGTCGGTGGTCTTGAACAGGGGGGCCATAGACGGCACGCCCTCATTGTGTTTTTTCGATAACCCCGATCCGGTACTAAAGGTTGTCCTGGCGGTACCGCTGGTGACCGCGGCTTTCACGTTTGCGCTTATCGTGTTTTCCGTGATCGCGTGGAGCATGTCTTACCAACCGCTCTCCCGGAAGATATTATTCACGTTGTTCGCGGTCCTTTCGTTCGCGTTCACACTGTTCTTAAACAGGTTGAAGCTGCTGGGATATCGATACTGAGGTTTCCGGAACGCCCTGCCTGCGGATCCGTGTTAAGACATTATCCGGTGCGGAACTGCAGCTTCACCCCGTTGCGCCGGTCAGGCGGTTCATCACCTGGAAAGCAGGTTTGTGCATTTAAATAAAGAAGGAATTACCGATTCTTGTATTACCGGGTTTCCGGGGGCAAAGGAAGGGTGAATATGGATCCAGCAAATGAAGATAACAGCACCGGCAATTACAGAATAGCGCACATTTCGGATTTACATGTCGGGTCTCCGCACTTTGAACCCGCGTTGCTGGATAAGGTGATTCTGGAAATAAACGAGTTTCGCCCGGACATAGTTGTAGTATGTGGTGATATTACAGATGACGGTTTCAAGCAGGAGTATGAAGCGGCAAAAGCTTATCTCGAAAGGCTCGAATGCTCCTGCAAGATAGTCACACCCGGCAACCATGACTCGAGAAACGTGGGTTATGTCCATTTTGAGGACCTGTTCGGCCCGCGCAACAGCGTAATGTACTTGCCGGGACTTACTCTGGTCGCCCTCGATTCGTCCGAACCCGACCTCGATGAAGGGAGGCTTGGGCGTCAGAACTACCGGTGGATCATTGAGAAGTTGAGCCGGGCGGATGATTTCAAGATTGTCGTCCTGCACCATCACCTGATTCCGATTCCGGGTACCGGCCGCGAACGTAACATTATCGAGGATGCGGGCGATTTCCTGGAACTACTTGCGAACCATGGTATCGATCTCGTATTATGCGGACACAAGCATGTTCCTCACGAGTGGCAGTTCGAGGGTTTTTGTATTGTGAACGCCGGGACTGTTTCTTCCCGCAAGGTCCGCGGGTACGCAACCCAGTGCTACAATATGATCGAATTGACGCCGGAGCAGTGCACGGTGAGGAGGAAGTTCCCCGCCGGCGAAGAAGTCGAAGTCGTTTCTTTTCCTGTACACAAGAAGACTTAGGGTGAAACCGCTGTTTTTCAAAAACGGTTCTTATGAACTCCGGGGCGGCTAATGAAAGAGGCTGGTGGATCGCGCAAGACGGCTGTTGTTCTGATTGACGGCGAACATTATCCCGATGTTACCGTGGCGACGCTCGAATATATTGAGAACGAACAGGGTTACGAGTTGGCGGCGCTGGTATTCCTCGGAGGCACGGAGAAAGTTCCTGACCCCGGTCGTTTCTCCTACAGGTCAGTCCCTCTTTACTCGGGCGCGGGTGAAATAGAAGAACTTCGAAGGGCACTCGCCGACCATAAAGCCGATATGGTGATCGATCTATCGGATGAACCGGTGCTCGATTACCAGCGAAGGTTCCGGCTGGTTTGCGAAACCCTTTCCATTGGTGTCGATTACGTGGGGGCGGATTTTCACTTTAAGGCCCCGAACAAGCCCTTCCTTTGCGACAAACCTTCCATCGGAATCTGGGGAACAGGCAAGAGGGTCGGAAAAACCGCCGTTTCAGGATATGCGGCGAGGTACCTTACGGACAAGGGAACCAGGACCTGTGTTCTCACCATGGGGAGAGGAGGGCCCGCCCAGCCGGAACTACTGTCGAATCCTTTGGAAGTTGACGACGGGTATTTAAGGCGGAGGGTCGAGGAGGGGCGGCACGCCGCGAGTGACCACTTTGAGGATGCGATGATGGGAGACGTCGTCACGGTCGGATGCAGACGTTGTGGTGGAGGGCTGGCCGGTGAGCCTTACTACTCGAATGTGGCGGAAGGCGCGGAGCTTGCCTGCCGTCAGGAATGTGATGTTATCCTTTTTGAGGGAAGCGGGGCTTCCATACCTCCTGCAGGTGTCGACGCGGTTCTGCTGACCGTTTCCGCGCTGCAGCCGATTGAATACATTCTCGGCTATCTCGGCCCTTACCGGCTGCTTCACTCGGACGTCGTCGTAATAACAATGTGCGAGGAGCACCTGGTGAGCAGGGAGACTCTTGGGAGGATAGAGGATGGAATCCTGTCGATCAACTGCAGGACCCAGATAGTCAGAACAGTCTTCAGGCCGAGGCCGGTCGCCCCTGTTGAGAACAGAAAAGTGTTTGTTGTGAGCACTGCGCCTCTGAAGGGAGTCAGAGATCAGGCTAACCATCTGGGGGCGGAATATGGAGTTGAAATAGTCGGCTACAGCCCCAACCTCGCGGACAGGGAGAAGCTGCAGGCCGACCTGGCAGAAGCCCACAGCGCCGAGGTGTTGATTACCGAATTGAAAGCGGCGGGCGTTGACACCGTTTCACGTTATGCTTTTGATAACGGCAAGGACCTTGTCTACATGGATAATGTCCCGATGGCGGTAAGCGGCGATCTGGATTCCGGGATAGACCTGCTTGAGACTATCGCGAAAAGCAAAGCACTTGAAAGAAAGATTGATAGTGCTGAATAATGGTGGCTCAGGCCCCATCATAAGCACCTGAATCCTGGGGGAAGCAATGCCTGACAGGTTACAAAAGATAATCATCACCGACGCGGAGCACCGCCTTCCCTATTCCAAGGGGCTTATGTCCATGTCGATTATGGCCACGGGACTCCCTCCCGATCAGGCATATAATATCGCCTCCGACGTGCATGAAACACTGCGCGATGAGGGTAACTCAACCGTCAGCATGGAGCATGTCCAGGAGATAACCGAAGAGATTCTGGCCCGGGAAGCCGGGGTGGAATATGTAGAAAACTACCGGAAGTGGAGGAAGCTTACCAAGCTGGGCAAACCCGTGATAATCCTGCTGGGGGGCGCTACCGGGGTAGGAAAGTCGACGGTAGCTACGATGCTCGCGGCCCGGTTTGGAATCACCAGGGTCGTATCAACTGATGCCATCAGAGAAGTGATGCGCTCTTCGTTTGCCCCCGAGTTGATCCCCGCTCTCTACAACTCCTCCTTCAGCGCGTCCGATGCTCTTCGGATTCCGCTGCCCAAGACCACCGACAAGGTGATCCTTGGCTTTCTGGAGCAGTCGGCGATGGTTCTGGTAGGTATACGCGCAATCATCGACAGGGCTGTTGTCGAGAGGACCAACTTGATCGTTGAAGGTGCCCATGTCGTGCCTGGAATTCTGGACTCACAGTATTTCAGGGACTCTTTTGTCGTGCAGATGGTCCTGTCCGTTTCGGATGAAAGTGAGCATAGAAGCCACTTTGAGATCAGGGAAGTGCAAACCCAGGGCAACAGGCCTTTCAGGAAATATATAGACAATATTGAAAATATTCGCAGAATTCAGGATTACGTGCTGGAACTTGCCTCTGAACGGAAAGTGCCGGTCTTTCCATGTCACAACATAGACTCCGTTGTAAGCGCGATAACAAAGTACGTACTGGAGCAGGTGTTCGTCGATTACACAGAGGGAAGAGGAACCAGGGGAATGGTTGAGAAGGCCTTCGAGTCCTCCCTGTAGAGCGTTCGGTTTAAGAGTTCCAGAATGTTGATTTATAGAATTATCGGGGATCTACTTCACCGCACCCTGGGCCCCCAGAGCATAGACGCGGCCTTGCGCCAACGTCGAAAATATTACCCCGTTCTTTCCTATTGCCGGCGGAGTGAAGTTGTTCGAGCGGCTCATATCAGGCATCCAGGCGTTTTCAGCGGCGAACCTCCACAGCTCTGTTCCCTCGGGAGTTATACAGAATATCTTTCCGCTGGTTGTAGCCGCGTAGAGCAGTCCATCGCTGCCTATCGGCGGGCTGTAAACAGTCGGACATACTCCCTGGCCTTCGTTAGTGAAGAACTCCCATTTCACGGACCCATCAGGGTTAAGAGCGATTACCCGCCAGCATGAAGTCCCGACGTACAAAGTACCGTCAGGGCCGATGGTAGGAGAATGGATCGTAAATTTTCCGTCCGGCCTGAAGTACTCCCATTTCTTGGTTCCGTCCGGGGCAACCGCGTAAAGCTTGCCCTGGTCCGGTATTACGTAACCCTGTATCATCTGACCGTTTGATGTCATCCCTGGTGTTACGTAGGAGCCGACGTATATCGTCCCATCATGAGCGATTGACGGATAGTCAAGGGTATTCGCCCACGAGAAAAGGCCTTCATAAAGCGGTAGTTCCCCTTCAGGTTTGAACTCCCACACCGGCTTTCCATTCTTGTCTATCATGTACAGCGCCAGAGGCGAGGCACTGCA
>JAFGMY010000124.1 GCA_016927325.1 Actinomycetota bacterium
ATGACATGGGAGCTTACGAATACGGGGAGACCGCACGCGAAAACTGGTATCTCGCCGAAGGTTGTACCACCGGCGGTTTCGAAACATTCGTGCTCATTCAGAACCTTTCAAGTGCCGACGGCTCTGCTGCTTTAACTTACCATACTCCAACCGGGCGGGTTTCCCGGGAGCGGGAGATATTCCTGCCGGCGGAAAGCCGTGTCACTCTAAGAGTTAACGAAGACCAACCCGGAGAATCGGGCATTTGCACGCAACTGAGCTCCACGGTCCCGATAGAGGCCGGAGCGAATATATACCGGAACGACGAGTATTGATCGCGACAACAGCGAAGAAAAGAAAATGACCGGCGAGGGGGGCGCCGGTCATAACCGGGGTAGTAGATATCCCATTGCGGGATTGAAGTGCCCTTATGTAAAGGCGAATATCATTCGCCTATAAGGCTGTAAATCATCAGCAGCAGATCTCTGGACTTAAACGGCTTGGTCAGATACCCGTCGGCGCCGAGATCCATAGCGCTTTTTTCCGCTTTGGAATCCTGGTCTCCGGTCAGGAATAGAACCGGCGTATACTCTCCTTCCGGCGAAAACATGAGATCGATATACGCCTTCAGACCCTCCTCGGCCGGCATATCCATGTCCATTGTGACAAGGTCGGGATGCTCATTCATCGCCGCCTTGGTCGCCTGGATCCCGTCATAAGCTATGTTTACCTTGTAGCCCCTGTCTTTCAATAGGGTGCTAAGCGACTTAACCGTGTTCATATCATCGTCCACTATCAAAATACTTTTCTGAGCCATCTTTCCCACCTACCTGCTGCCAAACATTTCTATTTCTCAGAGCCAACCTCTTGAATCAATGATACGCAGTCGCACTGGATAAATAACCCGCCAATAGAACCACTTAACAGGGTTAATCAGCTAAATATCACCATCTTAAAGGCTTAACCCCGATCAACCCTTTGTCCCCGGGCGATTTACGCTTCCTGCTCAAGAAAACCGCATAACCATGCGTATCTTCAGAGATGCCCCCTGGTTCTTCAAGAACCGTACGGCAACCGTATCGCCTGCCACGGAACGGATATCCGGCATGCTCATACTTATGGTTAAGCCGGAAAACCGTTGTTGAAATGTGTTGAAGAACGGAGGATCGGGAAGAAGCGGGCGGCGAAGCATTATGTTATAAACACATAACAGCACATCGTGCTTGATTCAATTTGTGAAGCAAAAAGGAACAACCGCCGGATAAGCTGTTTACAACCATAGGGGTATTTCATGGACAAGTATATACTAGCCATAGACCAGGGCACCACCGGCACCACCGCCATGGTCTTCGGCGGAAACGGTACGTCTCTTTCAAGAATCAATATCGAGTTCAAGCAGTATTATCCAAAGCCGGGATGGGTCGAGCACGATCCCGAAGAGATCTGGCGAACCGTCCTTGAATCAGCGGAGGGGGCAATGGCGAGCGCGGGTATTACCCCGGACCGGCTTGCCGCGATCGGGATCACAAACCAGCGGGAGACAAGCGTTTTCTGGAAGAAAGGAACAACTGCTCCTCTGGCAAGGGCGATAGTCTGGCAGTGCCGCAGGTCATCGGAGATTTGCACACTGATGAAGGAGGAAGGGCTTGAAGAGTGCTTCAGGAAATCCACCGGCCTCGTCCTGGACCCTTACTTCAGCGGTACAAAAATAAAGTGGATGCTCGATAACGATCCCGTGTTCTCGCGCCTGGCACATAAGGGGGAAGTCTCCTTCGGCACCATCGACTCATGGCTCCTGTATAGACTTACAGGCGGCAAAGTACACGCGACGGACTTCTCCAACGCCTCCCGAACCCTGATGTACAACATAAACACGCTTTCCTGGGACGACGAGCTGTTATCGAACCTGGGGGTGCCGCGTTCGATGCTCCCGGACGTATTTCCATCGAGCGGCGTATTCGGATATACAGACCCCGGCGAGTTTTTCGGCGTTTCCGTACCCATAAGCGGAATCGCGGGCGATCAGCAGGCCGCGCTATTCGGCCAGGCCTGCTACAGGCCCGGCATGACAAAGAGCACCAATGGAACCGGCAGCTTCGTTCTTATGAACACGGGTGATCGGGCGGTCTACAGTGATTCCGGAATGCTTACCACTATCGCCTGGGGTTTTGAAGACCGGATAACTTATGCTCTGGAGGGTTCCATATTCATAACCGGAGCCGCGATACAGTGGCTGAGGGATGAACTCCGCATTATTAATAACGCTTCTGAAGCGGGCACGATCGCGCAATCCGTGGAGAGTACCGGAGGCGTATACTTTGTCCCGGCACTTACGGGACTTGGAGCACCGTACTGGGACCCTTACGCCAGGGGGACCATCGTCGGAATTACAAGAGGGACATCACGGGATCACTTAATCCGCGCGGCTGTCGAAGCAATCGCCTATCAGACCAGAGACGTATTAGACATTATGCGCAGTGATTCCGGAATAGATATTTCTGAAATCAGGGCTGACGGCGGGGTTTCGGTGATGGATTTCCTTCTTCAGTTCCTTTCCGATCTCACCGGGTTGGAACTCCGCCGTCCGGCTATAGCCGAAACTACCGCCATGGGGGCGGCGTTCCTCGCCGGACTCGGAATCGGTTTCTGGGACAACCTTGAGGAAATCGAGAGCATGTGGCGGTGTGAAAGCCATTTCACCCCGGTCGGCAGCGGGGCGGAAATGGAACTCAAATATGCGGGTTGGAAAAAAGCCGTCGAAAGAGCCTTGCGCTGGTCAAATGGTGTTTAACCCCGGTGTCCCAGGATGTGGGTTTTGCGTAGAAAAACCCATGCCCTGGCTCCGGTCAAACTCTTAACCTAAAATCCAGAAGTTAGAAGGAAAAATGAAACCAAGCAGGATTCATATGCGGTCGACGGGTCATTAGCCCGGCGATCTTTCTATTTATTCCAACTTCTACTAACTTCTAGATTCTAACTTCCCAGACAGCGGTTGAGACCAATTGGGTGATTATTCCGCATCGCTCTAATGACCCGGGGCTTATTTCCGATAATAACAGTAGGGCCGACGGCATTGGAAAACGGCTGATTTCGAGGATGAAGCAATATTGAGAAGTGTCACAACTAAATGTTCAGTCATGGTGATAACGGTACTACTGTTCTCCCTGCTCCCTTTTTCCGCACTGCTTGCTACGCCTGAAGCAAAGATAGGATTCGCACCCGGTTTCAACCTTAACAGCAATTTGCCCGGCACCAGCCGACAGTTCTCGTTCGTACACCTGACCGATCTTCATATCGGTGCGCACATCTCCGACTACGGGACTAAAGGGTTCGACGACAAGGCCCTCCCCGGAGATATCGGTCCTGCAGCTGAAAACCTCAGGCAGATCGTCAACTGGATCAATCAGAACAGCGCGATTTATGACATCAGGTTCGTATTAATAACCGGCGATATAACAGACAGCGCCGAAAGGTCGGAGTTCGAGAAAGCGAAAGAAATACTGGATGAACTGGACATCCCTTATGTACCCATCCCTGGAAACCATGATATCTGGCCTTATACCAAATACTGCGAAAGCCCCCTGCCCATAGGCGACCGGTACTTCAGCGAGATATTTTCCGGGCACTTCGAAAATCTCGCATCTACAATGCCGAACTGGAACAACGGTACCAGGCTTACCCCTATCTGGAACGGAGCGGCCGACAGCAGTACCAGCGAAAACGCAGGCTGTGACTCATACTTTCAGAACTTCGCTTTTGATTACGCCGGGTACCATTTTATCTTCGCAGACTTCAACAGCAGAAACCACAACAGAGTGGGCAGTGGTTCTGAACCAGACGGTGAAACATTCAACTCGGATCTTTGCAGAGGGACGCTCCCCTGGCTCCAGGCGCACTTCCAATCGTACCCATACAAAGCGGCGGAGAACGTCTTGATGTTCTGGCACCACCCCCTCGAGGCCGACCCCCATCTCTTCTCCACGGAAGAATTCAACGATATCGCCCGGCTCCTCGGGCAGAAAAACAATAACGATTACTCGGGGCTGGTTTGCACCGGCCATTATCACAGAAATCTGCAGTACGATATAAATTACGGGGGTGAAACCATATGCCCCGGTGTGGAAACCGGCGCGGTCATGGAAGACAGCGGCAATATCAGGATATTTGATGTATGGGGCAAGACCTCACTGCCGCGGGTGAATGGCACCATACTGTATCAGGACAAAAAGTTCAACGGGCGTGGAGAACTGTTCGTTAAAAGCGATCCGGATTTCTCTGATAATTTCATAAGCGGAGACAGCATCGGCTCGGCAAGGCAGTGGGGTTCCATGCACACGGCTACCATTCACCGGAAACCGGAGTTCTGCGGCGATTTCCTGGATATCTCAGGTGAAGCGGGCAGCCTGGAAGTATTTTCACCCGAAACCGCCTTTTCATCGATATGGATCGAGAACGAGTTTTCAAAGAGCAAACCTGAAATCATGAAGATGACTCCCGCGAGTGCGCTCCCCGGAGAAAAACTCCTGGTCGCTGAAATTACCGGCTCGAAGTTCAGAAGCGGAGCCGCTGTTACTCTATCCGGTGAAAACGATATCGAGGGCTCTGATGTGTACGTCAATTCTCCGGAGACTCTGACCTGCGCATTCGATCTGGAGGACACGCCGCCCGGTTCATACAGTATCAATATTACTAATACTGACGGTCTCAGTGCGGTGCGAAAGGGCGCGTTCACGGTCAGAGAGCTTTCCGGTGACAAGCTTTACTTCGCCGAGGGCTCAACCGGAACAGGTTTCCAGCAGTATCTGTGCCTTTTCAACCCTAATCCACATGAGGTAACAGTGGATGCCGCCTTCATTACCGGAGACGGCTCAAGAATTGACAGGGAATACAGTGTCGAACCTCTTTCAAGAAAAACAATTGACGTCAACGAGTCCGTCGGGTCCCGGCAGGAACTTTCCCTGATCCTGGACTCTTCCGGCCAGTACATAAACGCGGAAAGGATAATATACTTCAAATACGGCAAGACAGTTGAAGGCGGACATTCGGGGACGGGAGAAACAACCCCGGCCGAATGCTGGTATTTCGCGGAAGGATCGACAAGGGACGGCTTCCAGGAGTGGGTAACAGTGCTCAATCCCAACCGTAAGAACACGTCTCTCACTTTTGAGTATATAACCGACAGCGGACGGACGTTTACCGCCAACGAACAGGTAGAAGGCTCCTCGAGGGCGACTTTCAGGGTATCGGACCATATCGGCAAAGGCCAAGATACGGGCCTTATCCTCAAATCCACGTTACCGGTTGTGGCCGAGCGTTCCATGTACTTCGACGCGGAAATGGGGGAAACAGGAAAAGTACAGGGCGGCAGCTGCGTTTCGGGTGCCAGGCTCCCCGTGAATGAGTGCTTCTTCGCAGAAGGAACGACCCGCGGCGGATTCGAGCAATGGCTCTCCATCTTGAATCCTGACCCTGAAAGCATAACCGTGGAAGCCACGTATGTCCCGGGCCCGGACCAGGGGGAGCCTATTGTGAAGACCTACACTGTTCCCGGCCGGCAAAGATCGACTTTTTCGATAAGAAACGAGGCCGGCCCCGACCGGGACGTCTCCATGAGACTCGTCTCTCAATCAGGGTTTATTGCCGAAAGGTCCGTTTATTTTAACTACAAGCCGGACCATCTCTCCTGGACAGGCGGTCACACGTCCATGGGAGCCGCCCGGCAAGGCAAGACCTGGATCCTTCCGGAGGGTAACTCAGGCCCCGGCTTTGAGCAGTGGCTTTGCATCCTGAATCTCAGCCCCGGTTCAACCAGGGTAAGGGTAACATGTTACTACGAATCAGGGCCGCCCGTATCCAGTGTTTATACCGTTGAAAGCACCTCAAGATATGTCATTCCGGCTGGCCTTGGTTCAGAAAAAGAAGCGGCGTACTCTACTGTTGTTACCGCCGACAATCCCATCGTGGTGGAAAGGCCGCTGTACTTCAGTTTTCATGGTGTCGAAGGAGGATCCACAGCCTCAGGCTACTGCCTGGAGTAAAAGCTCCGGTTTCTTGACCGTTTAACAGCAAAAACTTGTCTCTGGAGGCATCTCCCTGTACCCCCCGGATACGCCAGGATGCAAAAACCGGCACAACTGAATCTCTGAATTGATCTCAAGATTACGTGATCCGCGCATGAGTTCCCGAAAGGCAATCGCGGCATGGAATCAAAGCCGCTCAACGCCGTCCATCGGTTAAAAACCATGGGTGCAAAAATCTTGATCAGCCCTCAGCTTTTCACATTGGGTGACGGGGACACCTGTGATAAACTATTTGTTTGAACCGGTGGCTTGGGCGGTTGGCTCGTTCCCTCGATCCAGGGCGCCTAAAATTGGAATAATTACAGAAAAAGCAACTTTATGGTTCTAAGACGTGATGGAGGAGCGCTTGGGCAGCGATATTGAAAAAACGGCAAAGATGATCGATAAGGCGGGAAAGGTTATCGCCTTGACCGGAGCCGGTATTTCAACTGAATCAGGCATTCCTGATTTCCGCTCGCCGGGCGGTTTGTGGACCCGGTTCGACCCGGCTATATACGCAACCTACGAAGCGTACGTCAGGACCCCCGAGAAGTTCTGGGAGATGTCCCGGGAGTTGAACCCGATGCTGGAGAGTGCCGAACCCAACTCGGCGCACCTCGCGCTGGTAGAGCTTGAAAAGCTCGGGAAATGTGAATCGGTTATTACTCAGAACGTGGACAACCTGCACCAGCGGGCGGGGAGCTCCGAGGTCCTGGAGCTTCACGGCAACTACCACACCGGGACATGCCTTTCGTGCAAACAAACCTATGACTATGAGTATTTCGCCGACAGCGTGAAAAACGGAACGGCGCCACGATGCGAGGCATGCGACGGGCTGGTGAAGCCGGACGTTGTACTTTTCGGAGAGCCCCTTTCACCTCATATCCTGAGACGCGCCGAGTTCCATGCCATACACTGTGACCTAATGCTTGTTATTGGATGCGGGCTGGAAATTTATCCGGCGGCTTCGCTTCCTTTCGACACCAGCCGGAACGGGGGGAAACTCGTATTCTTTAACATGCGGTCGTGCGGCTCCGATGAGCTGGCCGACCTGATTGTTACGGGTAACGTTGGGGAAACGGTACCTGAAGTAGTAAAAGCCTACAAGAAATTAACCGGCAGAACTTAAAACAACAGGAGTGTAAAATGCCAGTTGAACCCGATAATGAAGATTGGGCAAAAAGAATCAGGGAGATCAAGTTTTCCAGGGAGGACTTCAAAGGAGGCTTCACCAGGGGAAGGGTAACGGCTGCTATTATCATCGCTGCGGTTGTGTTGATAATTGCTGTTATCGCACCGTTCTCGAAGTTTTTCACTGATGTGCTGTGGTTTAACCACGTCGGCTTCCAGAGCGTGTTCTGGACCACATTCTGGGCGAAGATTCTTATGGTGGTGATATTCGGCGCGTTCTTCTTTGTGCTGCTTTTCGGAAATATATTCCTGGCCAGAAAGATTCCGCCCCCGCAGGAAATCGTTACCGGCGGCTCCCCGCTGGATCCCTATATCAAAAAGGTAGCGGGTGCCTGGTCGAAGTTTATAGGCATCGGGACGCTCATCTTCAGTATTGCGGCGGCCTTCCTTGGGAGTTTGATCTGGGGCACGAAATGGGAAGAGGTGCTGAAGTTTCTTAATCACTCCTCTTTCGGAAAGACCGATCCGGTTTTCAATAAAGACATCGGTTTCTATATTTTCACCTATCCTTTCCAGAGATCCCTGGTTGACTGGCTTATGGCCATTGTTGTCTTCACTTTCGTCATTACCGCGGCGGTATATCTTTTCAACGGCGGGATAAGGCTCAAGAAGGGCCCCGACATGCTTGCGCCCCACGTAAAAGCCCATCTATCGGTACTCCTGGGAATAGTATTTCTATTGAAAGCATGGTCTTACAGGCTGAACATGTATGAGCTGCTTTTCTCAAAGAGGGGCATATTATACGGGGCCGGTTATACCGATATTAAAGCGGAGATGCCTGCTTTATGGATCCTTACCATCTTATCGATAGTCGCCGCAATCGTGTTGATCGTCAATATCTATTATAAAGGCTGGATTCTCCCCTCGGTGGCCGTAGGGTCCATGGTAGTGGTTACGATACTCGCCGGGACCGTTTACCCGCTGGTGGTACAGAACTTCAGGGTAAAACCGAATGAGTTCGCCAAGGAAAAACCCTACCTTGAAAGATATATCAGCTTTACCAGGGACGCCTACAAGATAAACGAGGTGAACGTAGAACCGTTCGCCGCTGAAACAAACCTTGATCTTGCGGCTATGGAGAAAAACCGGGACACCATGAAAAACATCAGGTTGTGGGACCCTCGCCCCCTGCTCAACACTTATGAACAGCTCCAGTCAATACGCCAGTATTACATGTTCCATGATGTAGACGTGGACCGGTATACCGTCGACGGCGTGTACAAGCAGACGATGATTGCGGCCAGGGAGATGGTCCAGTCCAACCTTCCCGAAAAAGCGCGCACCTGGGTAAACGACACCCTGGTTTACACGCATGGATACGGCGCGTGCATGAGCCCCAGCAACGACACTTCCGCTGAAGGTGATCCGGTTCTCATACTGAAAGACATACCCCCGGAAGGCTCAACCAACCTGCAGGTAAAAAGGCCCGAGATATACTACGGGGAACTTACCGGCGATTATGTTGTGACAAACACCAGTGAAGAGGAGTTCGACTACCCCAAGGGCGACGAAAAAGTGTACGCGATGTACAAAGGGAAGGGCGGCGTAAAGGTAGGTTCCTTCTGGAATAAGTTGATGTACACCGTAAGGTTCGCCGACATCAACCTCCTTTTCAGCGGCCAGGTAAAGAGCGACTCAAGGATCATGTACTACAGAAATATCAAGGAAAGAGTTCAGAAATGCGCCCCGATGCTGACACTCGACGGTGATCCCTACTGCATCCTGTCTGACGACGGGAAACTGTACTGGATCGTAGACGCCTATACGACAGCCAGCCAGTATCCTTATTCCGAACCGACCAGCGGGATGGGCAACTATGTCAGAAACTCGGTAAAAGCAGTGGTAGACGCATATTCCGGCGAAGTCAAGCTCTATGTCGTTGATCCCGACGACCCTGTAATACAAACCTACATGAAGATCTTCCCCGATATCTTCACTTCCGATAAAGAGGTTCCCGAGGAACTTAGAAAGCACTTCAGGTACCCTGAAGATTACTTCATGGCACAGGCAAATATTCTCAGAACCTTTCACATGACAAACGCGAGGGAGTTCTACAACAAGGAAGACGAGTGGGACTTTCCACAAGAGGTTTATGATTCAGGCAAGGTCATGGTGTCGCCATACTACATCATAATGAAGCTCCCGGGAGCCCAGGAAGAAGAGATGGTGCTGATGCTGCCCTTCGTTCCCCACGGCAAGCAGAACATGATCTCCTGGTTCGCCGCCAGAATGGACGGCGATCAATACGGCAAGCTCGGCTATTACCTCTTCCCGTCCGGTAAGCTCATTTTCGGCCCTGAGCAAATCGAAGGAAGAATCGATCAGGATCCCGAGATAAGCAAGCAGCTTTCCCTCTGGAAACAGGAAGGTTCACAGGTAATCCGCGGGAACCTTCTGGTCATCCCTGTAGAGCAGTCACTCCTTTACGTGGAACCGCTGTACCTTCAGGCCTCGGAGATCAAAATTCCACAGATCAAACGGGTCGTCGTTGTTTACGACCAGCAGGTTGTCATGGAGCCCACTCTCGATCAGGCCCTGGCGCGGATATTCGCGGGCGCGCCCGGTACCCAGGTCACGCCCGATGAACAGGTTCAAGATACGACGAAGCCCCCGACTGACGAAACAGACCTCGGCCAGCAGGCACTCGACCTATATAACAAAGCGACGGAAGCTCAAAAGAACGGAGACTGGTCGGCATACGGTGAATACCTGAACCAGCTCAAGGCCGTTCTCGAGCAGATGGCCGGTGAAGCAAAATAATCAATGCCTGAATCCTGATTGACTTTAATAAGGTCCGGACTAACCTCCGGACCTTATTTTACTGTTCTTTCCTCCCTAACACCCTGCTTGGTGCCTGGCACCAAATGCGACATTTTGCATCATTTGGTGCCAGGCACCAAATTCCAAATTAACAAATGATGGGGGCAGGATAGACTTGGGTTTAAGGGTGGGAACGGCACTAAATCAGATCTTGATAACTTCCTGGGTCATTTCCTTGCCGTCGATTTCCACAAGAATATAGTGATGGTACGAAGAGGATGTATGCAGATGTGCTCCCGCGCCCCCGGTGATTGTTACGATCATGGAGTCCCGCTCAAACTGGCGATAAGTGTGGTAGTGACCGCAAAACAGTTCTTCCACGCCGCCCTCCGAGAGTACCGGCACGAGTTCCTTGTTTGCCCTCACACCCACCCTCGCTTCGGGGGTGGTCCTCGCAGCATAAGGGTAACCGGGCGGGACGTGGCAGACAGCTAAAATGTGCTCGTACCCGCGCTCTGACGCTTCCGCCAGGTCGGCCTTGACCCATTCCTGCTCCTCGGGGTAAAAGCCGAGAGTGGACGTAGAGTTATCAATCAGCACAAAATGGGTGTTCATGTAATCAAAAGACCTGGGCACATCCCCGAAATACGGCTCAAATGAGACTTCTACCGGGGCGGTGTCCACATCGTGGTTGCCCGGGACGGTATAATAAGGGACTTTGCACGCCTCCATCTCACCGAGGAAAGTACGCACTTCCGCCTCGGTTCCCGTTCCGGTCAAGTCCCCAGCGATAATAAGGAAATCAACGGTATTGGCGGCCTCCAGCACTTTTCTGAATACCTCATAATTGTTCTGAGGATCGCCGCATACAATAAACTTAAACCGTGCTTCCTCCCCCTTGACCTCTCCCGCCATCTCGGGAACCGTGCCCGCGCCGTTATTTGAAACCCCTGTTTTTGAACCATCGCCGCACCCGGATACCACCGGGGCAAGGCAGATGATCATGACCATAATTATTAAGATCGCGCGGTATCTCCTCCGCATGCGCATTCCTCCACTCCCGTAATTCACACTGAAATATTATCGTCGCCAACCCATTAAAACAGATCCCGAAAACGGGAACCGTGAAACACGTTGTTGAAACAGAAAACTACCCTGCTTCGGCAAAGGAAACCCGTGTGCGGGAGGTTCAACCTCTGGATCCGACTTAATCCTTGGTAAACCTGCAAACTCCCGAGAAGTCACTCCTTTCGGAGAGCCGGCTTACCTTAACAACGTCGCCGGTCCGGGGAGCGTGAAGAAACATGTCGTTCCCCAGATACATTCCGACATGATGGGGCGGCATTCCGAAGAAGACCAGATCTCCGGGCTTCGCCTGCTTGAGGGTTATTTTAGTACCTCTGTTGAACTGCATCGCCGCATTGTGCGGAATATCTATTCCAAAAAGCTTGTACACATACTGGGTAAGGCCCGAACAATCAAAGCATATGCGGTGCTCTCCGGTAGGGCATTTTCCCGGTCCGGCCCCGGCCCAATGGTAGACGACCCCGAGGTACCGCATCGCCGTCTTGGCGATACCTCCCGACGGGAGATCGCTGAGGGTCTCCTGCGCTTCCTCGTTAACTTGCTGATCGGTCGTCTGCTGTCTTTGCAGCTCTGCCTGCAACAGCCTTTCGATATCCTCGTTCAGGCTGTCCAGAATGGTCTGCCGGCTGGCCAGGCCTTGGGTTATCACGTTCTTCTGAAAAGCGGCCTTTTCAACCAGGTCTTGCTGGGCACGCTGCTCTTCTTCTAGCCTGGCCTCCAGTTCCTCAACCGATTCGCGTGCTCTTATTATCCGCTCAATCAAGTCCGCGTCGCTGTTGGTCACCCTGGATACATACTCGGCCTGCTCAAGAAAATCTCCGAAATCGCTGGTCTCGAGCAAGACCTCGAACATTGAAGTCCTGCCGTTCTTATACATGTATACTACACGATTGTTAAGAAGGGCTCGGCGGTCCTTGAGGTCAATCCTTATCTGAAAGAGCTGCCTTCGCGTTTCATCAACATCCGCGTTTATCTCGTCGAGCTGAACCTTCACCTGGTCGTACGTTTCCGCCGCGATCGCGAGCTGGTTATCCAGGGCATCTATTTCCTGTGCTATTCGCGCAGCTTCGGCACTCTTTGATGCGAGATCGTCAGGTACCGCTGTTACTATTTGCGTAGGAATCATCACCGCCAGCATGCCTGTTACAGCAAACGCCACAGTGACTATCCTGATCCTGCTAAACACCTTTGCTCTTCCCATTTCAAGTCCCGGTCCTAAATCTCTTATAGGTGCTCGTGCTCCTGTCAGTTACCCGAATCAAAACAATCGGCCTGTAAAAAGCGATAAGAATACCATCCCAAATCTATAACGCCGTTCTTTTACATAGGAAACGGCTTTTCTGTCGAGAAACTTAACAGTTCTCTAAATAATTACCTCTACTTTAATTAATTACCTTTAGTATAATTATCTCACTTTGATACAAACGTAGTCAAAATTTTATTCGAGCACCTTCTGATAGACACCCTGAATGATAATTCAAGAGAGAAACAGCCCTCCGCCACAAGCACGAAGGGCTGTTGTTATCAATCTATTACCGACATTACCCTAAGATCCATAACTGTGAACCCCGTAAAACCCATAGTTTCGATATCCGGCCTTAGTCTTCTCTTAAAGGATTTTCTCCTCAACCAGCTTCTGTGCAAGCATTGCGCCTGCTTCCGAGATATCCTCGGCCTCAATAAATTCACAGTGCGGCTCACGAACGGGCGTAAACAGCTCGTCCAGGTTAAGCAGGTTCCGGGGAACCCCTTCGCCGGCGACATCGGCAGCCGACCATTTTGTCTGAGGCTTCTTCTTGGCGGCTTTTATAGCGGAAATCTTGGGATAACGTATCTCACCAATATCGGGAGTAACCGATACCACCGCCGGAAGGGGCACCTCCACAACTTCGTATCCGTCCGGAAGCTCCCTGTTGACCTTTATCTTGTCACCTTCAACCGTTATCGACTGGGCAAGAGTGACCACCGGCAAACCAAGAATATGCGCTATGCCGGCAGGCACCTGGCCTGCGTTTGTGTCCGCCGCTTGCCGACCGGTCAGAATCAGGTCGAACTCTCCCATTTTCTTAATGGCATCTGAAAGAATTTTCGCGGTCGTCACACTGTCAAGAATCGCCGGGTCGAGCTCCGGGTCGTCCACCATGTATGAATCTTCAGCCCCAACCGCAATCGCCTTCAAATACACCGAAGCCGACAGGTTTGTGCCAACACCGAGAATGCTGACAGTTCCGCCGTGTTTCTCCACGAGCTGCACCGCCGCTTCCAGGGCATTCTCGTCAAACGGGCTTATAACCGGTGGTATGCCCCTGGGGGTGATCCTCTTCTCCTCACTATTGAGCTCAAATGAACTTGGCGGCCCTTCCGGATCGGGCACCTGCTTCGCGCATACAACTATTTTCAACTCTTCTGGCATATCTATCCTCACCTCGTATCAAGTGGTTATCGCAATTACCGTATTTAGTAACCTGGCAATCAAGGGTCTTCCACCCTGTCCCGGCTCTATCGGAGCTCTTTCAGCTTATTGGTAAAAGCCGGAATAATCTCTTTGAGATCACCAACAACACCGTAATCGGCGACCTGGAAAATGTTCGCCTCGGCGTCGGTGTTTACCGCGATTATGCTCTTGGAATCCTGCATACCTGTCAGATGCTGGGTCGCACCGGAGATCCCGAACGCTATATAAACATCCGGGCTGACGATCTTGCCCGTGATGCCGACCTGCCTTGAGGAAGGTATCCAGCCGGAATCACAAGGCGGCCTGCTTGCGCCAACCGCACAGTTAAGCACGGTAGCCAGTTCATATAGCTGTTTGAACTCTTCGCCTCCACCCATGCCCCTGCCGCCCGCAACAATCACTTCGGCGTCTTCCAACCTGATCTCGGTGGTTTCTTCCTCAACCTTCTCCAGCCAGTTGTACCGTGCGGCGGATGCGTCGAAATCAACATCCAGTTTTTCCACATTCCCGCTCCTGGAATCATCTCTTGCTATCGGAGTTCCGACCCGCTGCCTGATTGACACGATCTGCGGTGAAGTATTGAAACTGTAAACAGCGACTGCAATTCCTCCATAAACCTGCTTGTAGCATTTCAACTTGTCACCCGACCACTCGACCTTTATTGAGTCCGTTACAAGACCCACATTGAGATCGAACGCGATTCTCGGCGCAAGGTCCAGTCCAACCGGTGAGTGGCCGATCAAGAGCACTCCGGGTTTTACCTGGTTACACAACGCATCAAGCATTTTGACGTACCCTTCCGGGCTGTACTTGCGCTCGATAGACTCCGCCACGTAAACTTTGTCGGCTCCCTGCGCGATCAGGTTGCCGGTTACGCTTTCATCAGCCGGTCCTGCAATAACGACCGCCACTTGTTTGCCGGAACCACCCGCCAGTTCCCGCCCGATACCCAGCAGTTCAAGTGTTACCGGGGCGATTGATCCGTCTTCCGCGAATTCACCGACAACAGAAATAATGTTACTTCCGTCCACTCGTTACCTCCTCTGTTAAATGAATAATCAAAGATCAGCGAGACACTTCTGGTTTGGACCTCGCCGTATGGGATTTTAGTAAGCTCAAGGAACATGACTCCCCGCCGGTGGGCAGGGCGATATTACAACACGAAATCAGCCTGTATAACGCTACTATATGAAAAAAGACAAGTCAAGAAAACCGCATCGTGAGCAGGGCGGGACAAAAACACATTAATAAAGCAATCTGGATAGAGCCGGTAACCTGCGCCGGAGCGGTTGACAAGACAGTAGTCTCAGAAGAGATCAGTACGAAACGTCTACTCCCTTGCTTCTGAGCTCCTCCAGTGTTTCGGCCGCCTGAAGCCGGACGAGGGCATGGCTGTCGTCAAGGCAGTATTTTATCGGTTCGACAATGCTGGAACTCTTGAACGTACCAAGGGCTTTGACCGCGTTGCACCTGACTCTCCAGTTGGGAGAGCCCAGACACGACACCAGCGGATCGACGGCGCGAGTATCCCCTGTATTGCCCAGGGCAAGAGCGGCACTGTAGCAGACGAAGTCATCATTATACTTCAGGCAGGATATCAGCGAATCCACAGCGCAGGAGCCCATTTCACCCAGCGCATCCGCGGCGGTTTCACGCACCGAGAAGTACTCGTTGGGATTCTCCAGAGCCAAGACAAGCTTATCCACAACACCTGAATCCCCCAGTTTCGAAAGGGAAATTGCCGCCATCCTGCGAACATTGCTGTTCTCGTCCTCGAGGCAGGCTATTAAAGCCTCTTCCGCGCGGGGGTCTGCAATGTCGCCGAGGGCCATTACTATCGTCTGGCGAACCGTGCTGTCTCCATCGTCCAGACACGAGACCATCGCGTCAACGGCCGAGTGGCTCTTGAGTTTGGATAGGGCCATCGCGTCGGCTCTTCTTACATTGCTGTTCTCATCGTGAAGATGTGAGATGAGGTACTGTTCAGCCCTGGAGTCGCCAATCTCACCAAGGGCGATAGCAGCTTCACTGCGAATCGTCCAATCCTTGTCTTCAAGGGCTCTTATCAGTTCATCCACGTCTCTCTTCAATTCCAGCTTATGGACCCTTGATCTTCTGAATAGTGTCATTGTCTTTGCGCCTCCCCAAAAAACACGGGAAACAATGAACTTCATTGCCTTGCTTTTCCCAAAGATTGCCTTACGTTAAGTTTACGCCTGTCATACTCTTATGTATAGACTATTAACCCCTAAATCTATTGAAATCATCGTATTCCCGTCAGTTTTCTACTCAAAAAGTTCGGCCGGAACACCGGGGTACTCCTCCGGCAGTACAAAACCGAACCCTACTACTTCCCACCGGCCTCCCCGGTAGTTCAATAAAGCGGTAGCCTTATCCGCCGATTTATCCAGCGGCTCCAATTCCACCCGCGCCCACTCGCCGGAGATTCTGGAATCAAGAACTTCCAGTTCCGTAAGTGCCTCGTTCATCCCGGCGGCGTAGGCTATCGCCGTCTGTTCCGCCGCCTCCAAATCCAGCCCTGTATCGGGAGCATCAGGCCCGGCTTGCTCGTCCGGGCTTTCTTCGTCTTGCCCGGCTTTATCCTCATCCCCGTTCTCTTTTTCCTGAACCGGGCGGTCGCCTTCATCTCCGGACAAGCTTTCTCCTTTACTGTCATTGCAGCCGGTCACAAACAGGGGCATGCAAAGGAGTAGGCAAACCAAGAGGGCGATCACCCGCTCTGAAAAAACCGGAGAGCCGCCCGCCGGGCGGGCGGAACGGAACACAGTGAATCTGCTTGAATGAGTATCAGACTTGAAAAACCTCGCAAGATACATAAATGTTCTTTTAAAAACCAGAGCCACCGATAACCTCGGGTCAACGAAATTTCCGCCATTATTAAACACGCTCAACTTAAGGTGAGTTGATTGCATCAATTATAAGTTGCCGCCTCGAAACAAGAGGCAAAAATGACCAATCAATTCTATGAATGGTCAAATAAAGGAACGGATTACCCTCATCACTGAAATACTTAAACTGCAAAACGGGAAAACACCCTCCGGGTATCGGCCAATCAAGCAGTTCACCCGGTCTACTTTAATAGCTCTTGCGCCCTGGAGACAATATTTTCCGCACTCATACCCATTTCCCGGAGTGCGGTGCCACCCGGTGCCGACAACCCGAACCTGTCTATTCCAATCGCCAGACCGTTATCACCAACATACCTGTCCCACCCGAGGGTAACTCCTGCTTCAATTGATATTTTTTTTACACCCTCCGGCAGGAGTTTTTTTCTGTAGTCAGAACCCTGCTCCTCAAACAGTTCCCAGCTCGGCATGCTCACTACCCGGGTTTTTATGCCCTCAGCCTCAAGCCGCCGGGCGGCCTCAACCGCCACGGCCACCTCCGATCCCGTGGCAAGGACCAAAAGGTCTGGGTCACCCTGCGTATCGGTTACCATGTATGCGCCCATCGGCAACCCGCGGGAAACAGCACCGCTTTCGAGATCGAGCACCGGCAGTTTCTGTCTGCTTAGCGCCAGGGCAACCGGGCAATCCAGCTTGAGGGCCACCTTCCACGCCTCCGCGGTCTCATTGGCGTCCGCCGGCCTGATAACCACAAGTCCGGGGACCGATCGAAGCGCTGCAAGGTGTTCAACAGGCTGGTGCGTGGGGCCGTCCTCGCCCACTCCGAGACTGTCATGGGTGAACACATAGACAACATGCAGCCCCATAAGGGCGGCCATACGGATAGCCGGCCTCATGTAATCTGAAAATACCAGGAACGTTCCTCCATACGGGATCAGGCCGCCGTGGCGGGCCATGCCGTTCATGATGGCGCCCATGCCATGCTCCCTTACTCCGAAATGCAGGTTTCTGCCCGAAAAATCCCCTTTGCCGATATCGCCGAAACCCTTGATATATGTCTGGTTTGAAGGTGCCAGGTCGGCACTTCCGCCCGTCAACTCCCATATCCTGTTTGCTATCGACCCCAGTACCGTCCCGGAAGCGCTCCGGGTGGCTACTTTATCGCCGGGGCTAAACGATGGAAGCTCGTCCTCCCATCCCTCCGGTAACCTCGACTCCATAACCCTCAAATACTCTCCGGCGAGTTCCGGATACCGCTCTCTGTAATCATTAAAGAGACCGTTCCAATCAGCCTCCAGGTCCCGGCCTCCGGCAACAGCCTTCCGCATTTGGTCCATTGCCTCTGAAGGGACATGGAACTCCTCGGTGGGCCAGTCAAGGTTTTCTTTGGTCAAGCGTGTTTCCTCGCTCCCCAGAGGTGATCCATGCGATTTCTCGCAACCTTCAAGATTTGGACTCCCGCACGCTATGCTGGATCTGATCATTATCAAGCTCGGGGCATCCTCGTTCGCCTTCGCTTTCGAAATCGCCTTATCAACAGCGTCAAGATCGTTTGCGTCGCCAACCCTCAATATTTCCCATCCGTACGCTTCGAACCGCCTGCCCACATCCTCCGTAAATG
>JAFGMY010000125.1 GCA_016927325.1 Actinomycetota bacterium
CGGGTGTAGCCGTTTTCCTCAAAACTGTCGATATGCGGAAGGGCGTTATACGCTATCTGGTGCGGATAGATATCAGCTGATGCCGGCTCCCCGTTTTCAATCTGGCGCACCTGATGCATCAGCTCTTCCACCGCTCCCTTTCCGGTTCCGGATACGGACTGAAATGTGGTGACGACAACTCTTTTTATTCCGAATTCCAGGTGCAGCGGATAAAGCACAAGCACCATCTGTATGGTGGAGCAGTTCGGGTTTGCGATAATACCTTTGTGCTTAAGGGTGTCCGAGGGGTTGACCTCCGGCACGACCAGCGGAACTTCAGGGTCTGTTCTGAATGCGCTGGAATTGTCTATGACCACCGCGCCGCCTTGCGCTGCAATCGGTGCGAACTTCCTGGATATGGAACCTCCGGCGGAGAAGAGGGCAAGGTCTACACCTTTAAAAGAGTTATCATCCAGGACCTCCACCGGCACCGGTTCGCCCCGGAACGCGAAGGATTTTCCCCGCGACCTTTCGGAAGCCAGCAACTTCAGGCTTGCCGCCGGAAAACCCCGCTCTTCGAGTATCTTTCTCATTTCCTGACCGACCATGCCGGTCGCGCCCACTACCGCGACTCTCGGCTCGTCCATTATTTTTCCTCTCCTGCCGGAAAACCCACCGTCGTTCAAAATAAAACGAGAGGTTCCGCTATCATGTTTACGCGCTCTTTTTTCGGTGCCTTAGAGATTAAAGTACTTGTGGAGTTCCCTGACAGCTGTTTCACCGTCCTCCATGCCGACCACGCAAGATATCTTGATGGGAGAAGTGCTTATCATCTCTATGTTTATTTTATTGTCAGCCAGGGTCTTGAACATGCCGGCCGCTATACCCGGATGGGTTCTCATTCCAGCTCCGACCAGTGTGATCCTGGCGATCTTGTCGTCGTAACTGATCCCGTCTGCGCCTATCGACCCCACTAACTTCTCAGACACCTCTTTAACTTTTTGAAGGTCTTCTTTGCTTACCGTGAAGGAAATATCGGTCCTGGCGTGATCGCTTACGTTCTGAATGATCATGTCTATATTCACGTTGGCGTCGGCCAGGGATCCGAAGAGGTCCGCGGCGGCGCCCGGCTTATCAGGCACACCGATGACAGTGACCTTCGCTTCACTGAAGTCGTGAGTCACCGCGCTGATAATAGGTCTTTCCATAATTTCGCCCTCGCTTTTTACCCATGTGCCCGGCGCTTCGTTGAAGCTGGACCTCACGTATAACGGTACATTATAGTTCCTGGCGTATTCAACCGATCTTGATTGAAGAACCTTGGCACCGGTAGCTGCCATTTCAAGCATTTCTTCGAAAGAGATCCTGTCTATCTTGTGAGCGTCCGGAGCGATTCGGGGGTCGGCGGTGAAGACGCCCTCAACATCGGTGCATATTTCACAGTAGTCTGCATGCAGAGCAGCGGCGAGAGCTACCGCGGTGGTATCCGATCCTCCACGACCAAGGGTGGTGATCTCTCCCTCGCTCGAGACACCCTGGAATCCCGCTACCACGACAACTTTACCTTTTCGAAGCTCCTGTATAACCCTCCTGGCTCCAACATGGCGGATTTTTGCCCTGGTGTGACCGGTGTCGGTGAGTATCTCAACCTGCTGGCCGGTCATGCTCACCGCTTCCTGCCCCATTTCCTTTAGTGCCATTGCAAGGAGCGCCATTGAAACCTGTTCTCCCGTCGAGAGCAGCATATCCATCTCTCTTTCAGGAGGACTCTTGGTTATCTGGCACGCCAGACCCGCCAGCTGGTCGGTTGTGTCCCCCAGAGCGCTGACAACGACAACAACATGGTCGATCTTTTTCTTTGCTTCAAGCACTCTTTTTGCGACATTTTTTATCTTTGCAACATCCGCTACCGAAGTGCCGCCGTACTTTTGCACAACAAGCGTTGCTTCCACTTTCACTCTCCGTCCATGTGCCGGGTTGTTACTACTCAAGGTCCTGAATTTACGGATTTCCAAGCCCGTTCCACCCGCCGGGAAACCGGGCATTGAAAACCAAGTTTACCTTTTAAGCTGTAAAAAAACCACATTGACGTTAAAGCCAACAGCACCCTGAATACTCAAATGAGAATTTTTTCGCAAATCGATCGGCTTTCCGTACGAAAAAAAGTGGATACCGGTTTGTGAATGCCGCCTGACACCGCTTGTTACGCCTGGTGTCGTCTGGATTTTTGTTAAAGACCGAGAGTTCAGAGAAGCGAATGCCAAGCAAGAGAACTTTAGAGTACGTCCTCATTAATCATCGCAACCGCATCGGGCCCGACGCGCGAGAATAGTCTACAACAGGTTTCGCAATATGGCCGAAAAACTGCAAGCAGAACAGAAACGTTACAGTGCGTGGTTCATGTTGAAGAGCAGAGGTAAACCCCTGAGATTTTATGCTATGGAGCCGTCGGCCGCAGGGCTTCCTCTGTATTCCGCTTGACCGTTTCATCGGCGCTTACCTGGACCCTGACCTCTCAGACGCCTCATAACGAAGCTTGCTCGGATCGACAGGACAACTATGGCCGCCGGTATGTCGGCGTCCCGTTGCGTCAAATCGAGGTATGTCCTCACACTTAATCCGCCATTGGCACTCGAGACTTCCGGTATGCGGTCCGCGCTGAATTTGCGGAACCTTATTCCAAGACCTCTGGCCTTTTTGTACCACTCTTCCTGGATTACACCGTAAACCTCGATGTCGTTATGAAGAACGCTGACATTTGCGCCGGGGAATCTCTCCTTCAGGGCGATAGCGTTCTTTGTTCCCACCATGCACCATATTCTGCTGCAGCACGAGACTCTTTGACCTCTGCTTCCCGCGCATTGAATGAAAACAGCGTCATTTAATTCGGGAAGCTTGCTTCTTTCAGCATGATCTCAAGCTGGGTCAGGGTTATCACGTTTTCAAGCTCGCCGTAACCATAGAGCCTTTCCGGTTTAAATTCCTCCGCACCTGTGGCGACCACGATCGTGCCGACTATGAAAGGCTCTTCCCTGTTCCCGGCCGCCACAGTAATATCGAAGTTGCCTAAATAGCCGTCAATCGACTTGACGGTTGCGCCGGAGTGCAACTGGATGTTCTTGTTCGACTCGACACCCTTGAGGTATCTGTTGATGATTTCGTCCGGGTTTGAGCCGGTCGGTACCAGCATGTCAAGATGGCGCGGCACTCCATCGACTTCGGCTTCTTTTTCTACAAGAAAAACCTCGCACCCCTGATCTGCGACCGACAACGCGCAGGTCATTCCTCAAACCCCCACGCCGATTACCGGGCACGCCGGATGAATGTCAATCGAGATTTCGTCGAGTGGTTGAAGCAAGGCCGCCCTCATAACGCCCATCCGGACGAGGTCCTTTGCTTTGGCTGTAGCTTTGTCCCATTCATTCATGTGGACCCACGAGCATTGATCTCTGATGTTCGCGAATTCGAAGAGATACCCGTTCAGCCCGGCTGCTTCGCATGCCGCGCGGAACAGAGGTTCGTGAGTTCTCGGTGTGCAAGAAGCCACTACAACGCGGTTCAAGTTGTGTTCCTTTATCGCGTTCTCGATCGCTGAAATACCGTCCTCGGCACAGGCATAGAGGTTTCTCGTTGAAAAAACAACGTACGGGAGAAACTCGGCATATTCAGTTACAGACGGAACATCAAGGAACCCTGCTATGTTGCTTCCGCAGTGGCATATAAAAACACCGATGCGCGGTTCCTCATTACCGCCCGGCCCTTTATCACCAGACTCTTTGTTTCCGGTTTTCCGGGTCAAATCACCGTTCTTCTCCTTGCGGGACTTATTTGCGGCTCCCTTTTCTCCAGCCGCTTTTCTTCCAGCCAAAACCAATCCTTTCGCAAACTACTTCATTCTTTGAATTCTTACTTCTTCTTCGCGGCCGGCTTCTTCTTCGCCGGAGCCTTCTTCTTCGCGGCAGCTTTCTTCGCGGCCGGCTTCTTCTTCGCCGGAGCCTTC
>JAFGMY010000126.1 GCA_016927325.1 Actinomycetota bacterium
AAAAACGTGGATCGTTGCGACATACACAATAGATTCTATTACTACCCGGCTCTTAAAGCACCGTCTAATCTTAATTTACATAACCGTGCCGCTATTCCTCCCACAATCAACCACATAAGAACACCGGTCGAACGACCACCCTCCGGTGAAGTGGAAACCGAACTGACGCGGCTTCACGCCGCCGGCCGTGCTTTTCTGTTATTTGCCGCCTCACAATACTATTATTAACAGATACTGCGAACACTCTTACTTGGAGGTAACCATGTATAAAGAACTTTTCGACTTGACGGGAAGAGTCGCGGTTGTCACCGGCGGCAGCCGGGGAATAGGACGGTCAATCGCCGCGGCACTCTCGGAGTTTGGAGCCAGGCTGGTGCTTGTAAGCAGAAAAATCGAAGGACTTGATGAGGCACGGCGGGAGATCGAGGCCGCGGGTGGAGAAGCGGTCTGCGTACCCGCTAACATGGGAGATGAAGAAAGCTCCACGGTTATCATCAGAAAAACGCTCGACGCGTACGGCACCCTGGATATCCTGGTCAATAACGCCGCGACAAACCCTGTCTTCGGGCCAATGAAGGATATCGACGCGCGTGCATGGGACAAGATAATGAGCGTTAATCTCAAGGGCTGTTTCCTCCTCGCCAGGGCGGCCGGAGAAGTAATGCGCGAAAAAGGTAAAGGCTCCATCATCAATATGAGCACGATTTCCGCGCGCCGCCCCCTGCAGGGACTGGGCGCATACAGTGTCAGCAAAGCAGGAATAGACATGGTCACCAAATCGCTCGCGCAGGAATGGACGGGCAGCGGGGTAAGGGTGAACGGGATCGCCCCGGGCCTGATCCAGACGAAGTTTTCCAGCGCGCTGTGGCAAAACGATGATGTCAGGCACATGGCTGAAGCGAGGATCCCCGCGGGACGCCTGGGCCAGCCAGAAGATATCGCCGGAGCGGCCGTCTTCCTGGCGTCGGACGCATCAAAGTTCATCAGCGGCGAGACGATCCTGGTGGACGGCGGCCTTTATCAGGTATAAACAGTTTAAGGCCTTCGCGGGTCTCGCGGGTCTCTCCAGACCCACGAAGAAACGCCACTCAACATCCTTCAAATATTTTGAGGCGGGGCTCTCAGCCCGCGTCAGGGCTGGAGGGCAATGGGCTCAAGTGAAGATTGACTGGCAAGTCATACAACTATCATTCTCTTCATTTCAACTTCCATATTCCCGGTCCGGCCCCGGTCTGACTTTATTGTTTCCAAAACATGCAATAGGATAATCAGTAAAAACAGAACAGGGGTAAGCGATATGGACACAAGCATGTTTGATCTTACGGGCAAGGTAGCGTTAGTCACCGGTGCCAGCAGAGGAATAGGTGAAGCTATCGCCCTTGCTTATTCCCGTTTCGGTGCCAGGCTTGTCCTTGCCAGCAGAAAGCTTGAAGCCCTGGAAGCGGTAAGAAAAAATATCGAAGCACAGAATGCGAAGGCCATATGCGTCCCAACCCATGTGGGCAGTCTGGAAGCCCTTTCCGAATTAATCGAAAAAACGATGGACGAATACGGCAGGCTCGACGTGCTCGTCAATAACGCCGGGATCGTACCGGCCACCGGACCGCCCGAAGATGTCGACGAACAGTTGTGGAACAAGATTATGGACGTAAACCTGAAGGGGAGCTTCTTCCTGGCCAACTCGGCGGCTGAAGCAATGCGGGGAAACGGCGGTGGCTCAATCATAAATGTAAGCACTTACGCGACCAGAAGGCCCACCCCCGGACTTGGGGTCTATATAATGAGCAAGGCCGCTGTGGACATGATGACAAAGGTACTCGCGCAGGAATGGACTGGAGCGGGGATAAGGGTTAACGGCATTGCACCCGGACTGATAAGAACCAGTATCACGAAAACGCTGTGGGAAAACGAAAAAGCGCGCGAGGCCGTTGAATCGAAAGTGCCAATCGGGCGAATAGGCGAACCCGATGATATCTCCGGTGCCGCGGTGTTCCTCGCATCCGATGCTTCAAAATATATCAGCGGTGAAACAATACTGGTGGACGGGGGACTGGCTATCGGCCTGTCTCCTGTCTAGAAATATCATCGGGACTCAGTCTATCTTTCTGAAAGACGACCTGGGTGCACCGCATATCGGGCACTTCTCCGGCGCTTCGCCCTCCACCGTGTTTCCGCAGTACTGGCAAACGCAGTAGTCGACTTCTTCGTTGTCCCCAAGGTTGTCGAGGGCTTTCTGGTAGAGCCCGGCGTGGATCTCCTCTACCGCGTTGGCATACTTGAAAGACGTGGCCGCGTCTATAGCGCCATCCTTTTCAGCTTCTTCCACCATGCGCGGATACATGCTTCTGAACTCTTCCGTCTCTCCCTCGATCGCCTGGTTCAGGTTCGCGGCCGTGTCCTTGACACCCTTCATCACCCTGAGATGAGCGTGCGCGTGAACCGTCTCGGCATCCGCCGCGGCCCTGAAAAGCCTTGCGACCTGCGGATAACCATCTTCATCAGCCTTCCTGGCAAACGCGAGATAAAGCCTGTTGGCCTGAGACTCACCGGCGAATGCTTCCTTAAGGTTGTCCATGGTAGACATATCGTTACCTCCTTGTCCGGGATTATCGGCAATTACCAGCTATGGATAATACCATTTCCCTGATGAAATGCGTATTACAAATCTCAATGCCTCACCGCCCGGCCGGTTAAGCAGAAACTTTTCCCGTCTGATTTCCAGTAATCACCGTCCATATCGTTCACGGGGAAAACATGCTTTTTTCAAACCATTCCACCTTTCCGAGGGAAGAGATAGAATATAAGCAGTGAAAGGAAACGGTTATTTTCCGGTGATTATTTCTATATGCACATAATTATAACGGGTTGTGGCCGGGTAGGTTCGAGCCTCGCAAGCTACTTATCGTACGAAGGCCACGATGTGGTGGTAATAGATAAGAAATACGACTCTTTCAAGCGCCTCGGCGGCACTTTCAACGGCATTACCCATGAGGGCGTGGCCTTCGACGAAGAAATACTTCTCGATGCGGGCATTGAGAAAGCTGACGCTTTCGCGGCGGTGACCAACGTCGACAATACCAACGTCATGGCCTGCGAGATAGCGATAAACGTCTACGGTGTCCCGAGCGTCATATCCCGCCTCTACAGTCCCCATAAAGAGCTTACCTTCTTCGTTCTGAACATTGACTATATCTGCGGCACCACCCTCCTGACCGATCGAATCCGCGAGAAACTTTTCCATGGCGACGAAGTTATCGTACAGCAGGAAAGGTTTGATGTGGGAATACAGATCGTGGAGTTCATTGTGCCCGGGGAAGCCGACGGAAAGCCGGCCGGGAACCTCGATTTCGGGGTCAGTTCAAAACTGATAGCGCTCCTGAGAAATAACCGGGAAATCGAATGGAATGAACACACCCCGCTGAGGAAAGGCGACAGGGCTGTCATAAACATGAGAAAAGAAGGATGGAAGACCGTCAAGGAGTGCCTCGGCGAGGACGGCCTTGAATCTCCCACCTGCCGCCTGAACGTCATCCCAACCGATTCAAAGGACACCCTGGCTATCATAAAGGGAGAACCGACCGACGCGCGGGTGATCATCGCGGGATGCAGCGAAGTAGGTTCCTATCTTGCGTATATAATGTCCATGGAAGGGCACAGGGTC
This sequence comes from Actinomycetota bacterium, assembly GCA_016927325.1. Classification (GTDB taxonomy): domain Bacteria; phylum Actinomycetota; class Geothermincolia; order Fen-727; family Anoxymicrobiaceae; genus JAFGMY01. The sequence continues at coordinate 3,662 of JAFGMY010000126.1, forward strand.
ACAGTAATAGACAACGACTCCTGTCTGTTCTCCCGGCTCTCGAAGAACTATGACGGCACAGTAATGGAAGGGAATGTATACGACGAACATACTCTGATCAATGCCGGCATCGAGGAAGCGGACGCTTTTGTGGCGGTCACCAAGTTTGATAACACAAACCTCATGGCTTCCGAAGTTGTGAGAAACGTCTTCAGCGTCCCTTACGTGATGGCAAGGGTCTTTAATCCCGACAAGGAAGCAACCTATCGGGCGCTGAACCTCAATTATGTCTGTGGAACCAGATTGTTGACGCACGCTCTTCTTGAAAGAATCCAGCAGCCGAAAGTGAAGCTAAGGAGTTCGTGCTGCAACAACCTTTTCAGCCTTGTCGAGTTCGAGTGCCCGGACTCGTGGGAAGGAAAAAACACCAAATGGGCAAAAGAAAAGGCGGGCGTGAAATTCGCATATATAACACGGAGGAACTCCGGTTATTTTCCCGACAATAATTTCATGTTGAAATCGGGTGACACTATCACCGCCCTGGCCACGGAAAAACAGGCACAGAAGCTGGAACGTTATTTACGAAAACATTAGCGGAAGGTCAACGGCCGAGAGCTGTTATCGTCCACTTGACGGGAAACAATCTTAGTAATGGAGGGGTGAGGAAAATACATATCGTCATCAGCGGAGGAGGAAAAGTCGGCTCATTCCTGGCAACCAAGCTCAGTGAAAAAGGCCACTCGGTCGTCGTGATCGAAAAGGACCGGGAAATCTGCAAGAAGCTCGCCATAATAACGTCCGCCCTTGTGATCCAGGGCGACGCCTGCGATTACCGCTATCAGGAAGAAGCTCACGTGGACAAAGCCGATGTATTCGCGGCGGTCACCGGCGACGATGATGACAACCTCGTAGCCTGCCAACTCGCCAAGACATCGTTTGACGTGCCAAGAACAGTCGCGCGGGTCAACAATCCCAAGAATGAGCGGATATTCAATCTTATGGGAATGCAGGCGATCTCGAGCACCACCGTTATAGCTCACCTTATCGAAGAGGAAACAACAGTCGGAGATATCATCACCTTAAACATAATGAGGGAGGGAAAGTTTGCCATTGTGGAGGTCGAAATCCCCGAAAGCGGTGAAACATGCCTTTACCAGGCGGTAAAAGACCTGGGTCTGCCGAGCGGGTGTGTCCTAGTCTCAATAATACGCGCCAACGAAGTAATAATTCCAAGGGGCGAGGACCGCCTGCAATCCGGAGACTCGGTGATTGCGGTAACTTCGCTCGATCAGGAAGTGAAGCTCAAGAAGATTCTTACGACTATGTCGACTGATACTTGTTAGTCGGTCTGTTTTCTGCCGGATGCAACCGCCGCATCAATTCGGAATATCGCCAGTTCCCGCGAAAATCTCAAGCGTTACAAGTTACACCTCAAGTCCCCCCAATATCACCATTATCCAGTTCACCGGTGACCATATACTTGACATACTCACCAATATCCACCGCGTGGTCGGCGATCCGCTCGAGAAACCTCGATATCATTACCACCCGCACCACCAACTCGGTCTCGTCCTCGCTCTCATGATCGTACCTGGTGAGAAAGTTTCTGTTTATCCGGTCTACGGTATTGTCCATCAGGGAAAGCGTGCACGCTTTTTCCGGTTCGCGCCCCTTGAACGCGTCCATCGCGATGATCAGCATGTTGATGGACCTCTGAAACATCTCATCGATGTTCTCCTTGATCCAGTGGGAAATAACGTAACCTTCCAGATTAAAAAGGGCCTTGTTTATGTTAACGCAGTTGTCGGCGGTCCTCTCCAGGGTTTGAGCAATTCGCATTATCACTATAATCATCCTCAGGTCGATCGCTACCGGGGCGTGCCTCGCGATTATCTCCACTCCTTCACGCTCGATCCTCACCAGGTAGTCGTCGACGATATCATCGCTGTCTATCACTTCTTGAAACAGCTGTCCATCCATATCGGAGAAAGCCACCCTCGTCCGCTCGATCATTTCCAGCACAGTTCCGGACATCTTCAGCAACTCGAGATAGAGATCGTCGATATTTTCGTGAAAAGACTTTCTCGTTTCCATGGTTTCAATACCTTTCCTCTTGTCCCCTTATCCAAATCTTCCTGTAATGTACTTCTCAGTCCTTTCGTCTTCAGGATTTGTGAAGATCCGTTCGGTTTCTCCGAACTCTACGATACAGCCCGGCTCTCCCTCGTCCTCTATCATAAGGAACGCGGTGTAATCGCTCGCCCGCGCCGCCTGCTGCATGTTATGGGTGACAATTATTATCGTGTAATATTTCTTGAGTTCGGCAAGCAGGTCTTCGATGCGCTGGGTTGCCACGGGGTCTAGTGCCGAACAGGGCTCGTCCATCAGTATAACCTCCGGCTCCACCGCAAGAACCCTGGCGATGCAAAGTCTCTGCTGCTGTCCTCCCGAGAGCCGCATGGCCGGCTCCCTCAGCTTATTCTTGACCTCTTTCCACAAGGCCGCTTTCCTGAGGCTCTCTTCCACGATCCCGTCCAGAGTTAGCTTGTCCTTTTTTCCATTCAGCCTGGGCCCGTAAGCTATATTATCGTAAATGGTTTTCGGAAAAGGGTTCGGTTTCTGGAAAACCATGCCAACATTTCGCCTGAGTGCCGTCACATCATAACCGGATCCGTTGATATCTTCCCCGTCGAGAAAGACACTTCCCTCAAGCTTACAGTCGTCGATAAGATCGTTCATCCTGTTGAAGCACCTAAGCAGTGTGCTCTTGCCACATCCCGAGGGTCCGATGAAAGCGGTAATTCGTTCGTTCGGGACCTTCACTGAAATATTTTCCAGCGCCTTGAAGTTTCCATAGTGGAGTGTCAGGCCTTCAACCTCGAGCCGATAGTCCAAGTTATACACGTTTTTCTCCCGCCAGTGTCCGTTTCTGATAGTAGTTCCCGATCCTTCTGGCGCCGAAATTAATCACCAGCACCATGACAAGCAACAACGCGGCGCTTCCGTCAACAATAGCCCGGTAATCAGGTGCTCCAGCTTCCGTCTGCACATACCATATATAACCCGCAAGCGGAGCAGCGGAATCGAATAGGCTGTCCGGCACATGTCGTGACACGAGACCGGCGGTATACACAAGGGCCGCCGACTCACCCAGTATCCGCCCAACGGTAAGCATCGTGCCTGTCAGGATACCGGGGGTCGCGGAGGGAAGAACCACCTTTCTGATGGTCTTCCACCTGGAAGCCCCGAGACTCAGCGATGCCTCGCGGTAGGTGACAGGCACCGACCTTAACGACTCCTCCGCGCTCCTCATTACGGTAGGAAGGTTTAACAGGGCCACGGTCAGAGATCCGGCTATCAGCGAATAGCCCCATCCGAAAAGGATCACAAAAACGGTCATGCCGAAAAGTCCGAACACGATCGACGGCATGCTTGCGAGGCTGTCGACGCAGAACTTGACGAACCTGGTAAACCTGCCGTCTTTTGCGTACTCCGCCAGGTATATGGCGGAAAGAATTGAAATGGGCATTATCACAAACAGCGCCAGCCCGGTTATGTAAAAGGAAGATACTATCATCGGCCAGATACCGCCGCCCGCTTTAAACCCTTTCGGCCTGCCGAATATGAACGAGGGCTGTATTGCCTTCCCTAAACCGTTCCAGAGAATAACGCCGGTTATGAACAGAAGAATCGAAATGCTCACCAACCCTATTATCCAGAAAACCACCGTAGCGATTCTGTCGGCCCTTTTAGCTCTCAAAGCGGCAACTTTCCTTTCTACCTCTTTCTCTCACGTGAAACCATACGAATCGCAAGGATAAGAACCATCGCGAAAATTAGCAGCACAAGGCCTTCCGTATAAACAACGCTCCTGAAAACACCTGTAGATTCACCGATATCGGAAATAATCCTCGATGTCAGCGTGCTGGTCGGTTTGAAAAGTTCCCATGGCCAGGCTACCTGGTTTGCGTTTCCTACAACCATCTGCACAGCCATGGTCTCACCCACCGCCCTGCCGATACCGAGTATCACCGCTATAAGGACTCCCCGCCTCGCGGCGGGCAGGAGCGCCCTGGAAACGGTTTGCCACCTTGTGGCGCCCATGGCAAGAGACGCCTCCTCAAGTTCGGGGGGAAGCGCCCTGAGCGCGTCGACGCTTATAGACGTGATCGTCGGCAGGCTCATAACCGCGAGTACTACTCCCGCAGCCATGATGCCAAACCCGTTCGTAGCGGTAACGTTTCTCAGGGCCGGCACCAGCATGGTCAACCCGAACCAGCCTATAATTACCGATGGTATTCCCGCCAGTATCTCTATTCCCCTGTTGATTACACTCCTTATGGCCATTGGCGCCATCTGATCAATATAAACAGCGGTTCCAATCGCCAGAGGGGCACCAAACAGAATCGCCCAGAACGTTGCCGATATCGTGCCGATAATTGGAACGAGCATCCCATACGAACCCGCGGGTGGATTTGCCGGTTCGGGTTTCCAGTTGAACGAAAACAGTCCCTTGAACCCGACCGTCCTGATCGCAGGAAGACTTTCTCTGAAAATATAAGCGATTATCATGAACACCGCCAGAATCGAAAGCGATGCGCTCGTGACCAGGATTATTTTTATCCCAACCTCTTTCCTCTGGAAGTTATTTATTGCTCTTTTTATTCTCTTCATGAAGTCCTCGGGAATTAGACGGGAGGAAGCCCCGTTTCGGCTCCCCCCCGCGGATCGGCTCGTGCCGTATGACTCTTTTTTTCTACAGCTTCGTTATCGGGATATAATCTTCCCCTACCACGTCATTCTGGAATTCATCGCTCATGACGAACTCTATGAATCCCTTAACCGCGCCTTCGGGCTCACCATTGGTGAACATGTGGAGGTACCGCGAAAGCGGATATGAACCGTCCTTTGCGGTTTCAATCGTTGGTGTAACACCTTCATAATTTACAGCCTTGATAGTGTCGTCGAGATAACCGAAAGAGATATACCCTATCGAGTTCGGAGTCGACGCGACAGTCTCCCTCATAATACCGTTGCTGTTGGTTTCCATGGCCGACCCTGTCAGTTCGACCGGATTGTCGTCGCTGATCTCGAGGGCCTTCTCGTCAAATATTTCGCGGGTTCCTGAAGCGGCGTCGCGTATCACGACCGTGATCTGCCCGTCGGCACCTCCTACCTCGCTCCAGTTGGTGATAGCACCGGTAAAGATACCCTTTACCTGATCTCTGGTGAGGTTATCCACACCGACACCGGGGTTTACTGCTATGCAGATAATATCCAGCGCTATCTTGTGATCGACAATAGACCCGTCATCCTCTTCATCTTTCAAGTCGCGGGAAGCATTGCCGATGTCGACTACGCCTTCCTTGACCTGGGAGATTCCGGTACTGGAGCCGCCGCCCTGTACCTCGACCTCTGCATCGGGGTTCTCATCCATGAACATGGAAGCCGCTTCCTCCGCTATCGGCAGCACCGTGGTCGAACCCGAGCAGGTTACCTTTCCGGAAACTCCGCTGGATTTACCCTCTTCCGAAGTAGTTCCGTTTTTCGAATCGCTTTCACCGCAGCCGGCCGCAAGCAAACCGATCGCCAGTAAGAGTACCAGGACTCCCGTCAGAATCCCGATTCCCTTAAGCCTCTTGAGTCTAGTCATTCTCTCCTCCTGATCATTTTTTGTGCAGTACCGCTCTTCCGCATACTGCAGCTGTCACAACATATGTGAAACAGCCAAACAGACAGCCAAGCTTCTAAACTGGTATGTCGTGGCCTGACCGTAAGACCGTCTTTCAGCATCTATTCAACCAATTGAAGTTTTATAGTGGGTTACGATGAGATGAAGATGTGGTGAATAATATCTTAAGAAATGGTTAAGCAAGAATGGTGCTTAACTCCGGTGTTCCAGCCTTTGGATTGATAACGGTCCAACTTTCTACCACACGGGTTATCGGTTCTTATTGCCGGGCCCGGGTGCCCGGCCCCAATGGGTGGAAATTCATATCGCGGCTTGAGTCATCCCAGGGGTATCTCTAATCGAAAAGACGAACCGTCATTGCCGCTTTCTTCGAGAAAAACCTTTCCCGCGTGGAGTTCCGCCACATGCTTTACTATCGAAAGGCCGAGACCGGTTCCCCCGGTTTCTCTCGACCTTGCCCGGTCCACCCGGTAAAAACGCTCGAAGATACGCCTGCTCTCCCCGCGAGGTATCCCGATGCCGGTATCCCCCACCCTCACTATGCCAGAAAGTCCATCCCTGAAAGATTCGACGGTCACCGTTCCGCCCGAACGGTTGTACTTGATCGCGTTATCTATCAGGTTGGCGCACGCCACCCTGACAAGTTTCCTGTCGGCCGACACGGAAACGGAATTCCCCGAACTCAATGATTCCACTTTCACAGAGTGGCGCCCGGCAAGCTCCGTCTTCTCCTCTATCACTTCGTCCAGCAGTTTAGAGAGATCGAACACCTCTCTGGACATGATAAACTCCTCCGACTCCAGGCGGGATAAAACCAGCAGGTCCTCGATAAGCCCCATCAGCCTTGCCGATTCCCTGTCCATGCTCGAAAGGAACTTCACCGCGCGGTCTTCGTCGTTTATCGCCCCCTCTCCCAAAGCGTCCATCACTGCCCTCAAGTTGGCAACCGGCGTTCGAAGTTCATGGGAAACGTTGGCGACAAAATCACGCCTGACGCGTTCGAGGCGACGGGTAGCGGTCACGTCCTCGAGCACGCAGACCACACCCGAAATCTCTTCACCTTCACCTTTAATCGCGCTGGTCTTGATTATGACCGTCCTCTTCCTGGGCACAGTAATCCGGACCTCTTCACTGACATCAACACCCGTTCCGGATCTCTCGATCGCGCTTTCAAGCGCGGGCATGCTGTAGACTTCCAAAGGCCTCTTCCCGGATATATCTTTCCCCCCAAGCCCCAGAATATCTTGTGCCACCCTGTTGATTAGCACGATTCTCCCGTCAGCCCCCGTCACCATGACGCCGGTATTGATGTTGACCAGTATCGCCTCGAGCTTGTCCCTTTCGCTCTCAACAAGGGCATAGTTGGTTCTTGCCCTTTCCGCGATGGTATCCAGGTTCTGCGCAAGCTCCTGCAACTCCGAAAGACGGGGCTGGGGCATTCTGTCCAGGTCGTTGCTTACAACCATCTTCTCGAGGCCGCCGCTGATCTCCCGCAAGTCGGCCGCCAGGGTCTTCTCGGTCCAGAATGTTACAATAAAAAGGAGAAGCAGCAGGAAGCCCAGGCCCGCCACCATGGTCAGCCAGGCAGGTGTGATCGCCGGAACAATGCTCCCTCTTTCAACCGAGACCCTTACAACCCCAGCGATATCCCCATCAATAATTATCGGCGCCGCGGCATATAGATACTCTTTGCCTATCGTCGCCGACAGCCGTGTGGCCACGGCCTGCTCTCCTCTTAGCGCTGCAGCCACCTCAGGCCTCTCAGCGTGGTTTTTCATTGCAGAGGGATCAGCCGCCGAATCTCCCAGAACTTCGCCATCTGTGCCGATAACAGTAATTCTTTCTTCAGGTGATATGCTGCCGCTGTTTATTACCGTCATTATCGTATCCTGGCTGCCTTCGGCGAAATAGTCACCAAGAACGGCGGCAAGATTTCCCGCTTCAATCAACAGGTGTTCCTTCTTCAGATCAACCTGGATCGCCCGAAGGGGAAAAATCATGATTACCGCTATCAGGAAAACGACAAAAGCGGTTACCAGTGAATACCTTATAAACAATATTCTCTTAAGGCTCTTCATGCCTTTTCAACAGCCTTCCTAAGTCCCGAGCCTGTAGCCGAGCCCCCGAACCGTTTCTATGTACCTCGGGTTTCCGGGATCATCCTCCAGCTTCTCTCTCAGGTGCCTGACATGCACATCCAGCGTCTTGGGAGAACCATAGAAATCCCCTTCCCATACCTGGTTGAGCAGAAACTCCCGCGAAAGCGCCCTGCCCGGCCGCCGCATGAGAGCCTCGAGCAGGCGGTACTCGAGGGGCGTGAGACGCACTATGTCACCGTTCATGGAAACCTCGTGTTTCCCGCGATCCATGGTTATCCCGCCGCACTCCAGACAATCGTCCGCCGGGTCCTTCCCGGTTTCCGCCCTGCGCAGAACCGCCTTTATCCTGGCGACAAGCTTCCTTGTATTGAATGGCTTGGTCACGTAATCGTCGGCCCCCATTTCCAGGCCGAGGATCTCGTCGATGTCGGAGTCCTTCGCTGTAAGAATCAGTATGGGAACAGAGGACTGAGACCTGATCTTTTTACATACCTCCAGCCCGTCAACTTCCGGTAGCATCAGGTCCAGGAGTACCAGGTCGGCACCTCCGCTCTCGAACTCCCGCAGCCCCTCCGCGCCGTCAAATGCCAGCTTCACGTCATATCCCTCTTTAAGAAGGGTATATTCCAGCGCTTCCGCAAGAGTCTGTTCGTCCTCAATAAAAAGTATCTTCTTCATCAACCACCTGCGTATCGGTTTCAGCATCAAATAAAATCATACCTTATATTTCAGTCATGTTATCGGTCAAATTAAAATGCGGGCATCCACACATAGATAAAGAGTGCGCGGATCAGTAAGAGTTTAGAGTCCTGAACTCAGGAATCACTGCAAAACATTAGATAAGCGAATATCGAAGGGATACCGTAAGATAATTTCCAGGGCGATCCTTGTCTTCATCTGACTTCCAGGTTCCTGTCGGCAACTGTTAAACTTACACCAGAACGTTCTCTTCCGATTCCACAGTGCCTGTTACCGCCTCAAAGCCTCCCTTTTTGCGTATTTTTCCCCTGTTCTCGAGTTCCGCGAACAAGTCTATCGCGCTTTGCGTGGCCATCTCTGTACCTATGCCCCTGGTGCCGACATCGGCACCCACGTGGTAAATACCTTCAATAGGGGCAAACAGCGGCGGCGCGTTCTCGCCCACCTGGTCCATCGACTGGGCCATTCCAATAGCATCTCCGTAGATTCTTCCGCTTTCCTTCGCTATCACGTCAGGGGTCGCTACATCCAGGTGGATTATGTGTCCGGATATGCCGGGAACCACGTCTTCTTCGATCTGCCGCTTGAAGTTCTCCACCCATGGCTCCCAGTCAACTTTCCCGACTTCTACGGGCGGCCCCGGTGAAACCGCGAGAAGGGTCTGCCTTCCGGGAGGTGCAAGACGCGGATCGAGGTTTGATGTACACACCATCATTGTGGCGACTCCTTCAGGCAGCCTGCCTTCCATCGCGTCCCTCATGTTGCGGTTGAAGTCGACCGGAACCTTCCCCCCGAAATCGAACTTGACGATCGGCTCGTCGAGCGCGTATTTGAGAGTAATGCCACCGAAGCCGTACTTGAGCGGTTTAAGGTAATCCAGATACTCTTTTGAAAGGTTCTCTTCGCCGATCAGGTTATAAGCTGTTTCCCTGAAACCAATATTACTGATCACCGTGTCGGCCTCGATCATCTCACCTTTTACCATTACCCCTTTGACCTTGCCCCCTTCGATAACCGCCTTATCAACCGGGATCTTTGAAACGATTTCCGCTCCGTGCCTTGCTGCCGCCCTTAAGAATGAATTCGGCACGGCTGAAATCCCCTCGCCGGTGGTCGGGTATCCGATAATCCGGTAAGTTGCCTTTAATACACCCTGGATCGCCCTTATAAACTCTCCCGCGGAGGTATCCTCAGGCATAACACCGAAACCGAGTGAAGACAGAGCCCCGAACATGTAACTGATTATTTTTGCGTCGGTGAACTTCTTCATGTAGGTCTCGAGGTCGACACCGTCAAGATCATGGGTCCGCTCTTCAGTAAGGGTAAGAAACTTCGACATGAGCAGTGCCATCCACGGGCCGTCCATAATCGAAAAATAGTGCTGCATCATGTAGGCGGGCACCGCCATCCCCGCCATGAAAGCGCCGGGTATCATCCCCTGTGAGAAATCTATCTTCCGCCCGAAAGCGTGACCGTACATCTTCCACGAGCGTATATATTTATAGCTGGGCATGAGGTCCCTGCACCCGGTCATCCGCAGGATATCACCATGCGGTCCCGCCGCACCCCTGGCTATTACATGACAGTGGTCGAGCTTGAACCCATCGTGGTCATGCGTGGCGGCCCTTCCACCAAAAAACTTATTCTTCTCGAGCAAAAGGGTTTTAAGACCCCTGTAGCTCGCGAGAGCGGCTGCGGCGGCGCCACCGCACCCCGAACCAACAACAATTACATCATACCGCTTGTCCATTTTACGCCCTCCTGACTGCCTTGAAGTCAAGGAACACACAAGCATGTCCCTCTTGAAATCCACCCCGGAGGGAATCAACTCCCGCCGAGCGAGAAAAAATGCCTGTACACCATCATCGTTTTTCCAAACATCGCCATAAACCACCTGGCACCTTCCAGATTAACCTGTACGGCAAGGTTTCCGGCCTGAAGCTTGCTCGACAACTCCTTCATCATCAGCATCGGGTTGAGCTTGAGAAGGACTGAATTGAACGACATCGTATCGGTCCATACCAGCGAGAAATCGGGATCGGGACAGTCGGACCTGCTTGATTTCAACCGGCCGCCGTCCATCTTGAAGTGCCTGATATTTTTGTTGTCGGTTGTCTTGATCAAGAGAGTGAACTCATTCTCGGCAAGATCTTTCCTCAATGACGGATTCCGTACGGAAGCAATAAGAAAAAAGAACTGCAGAAACAGGCTCAGCTCCACAAGCAGGAAATTGAAAAACCAGTTCGATACTTTAACCTTCATTTTTTTCAGCTCCCTTCTGATGTTTAACTAAACAGCTAGTCAGGCCGGTGCCAGATCGTGCATTTTCGAAAGTCAGACCGGTGCCGGTCTAAAAGCCGGTCCACCGGGGTCAAACACCATTTATGCACAAACCGGGACACCGGAATCACTAATCTCCGATGAACGCGTTCATAGATGAAAAGCCGTCGGTTACACGATCGGGATCGAGCAACTTCATGATTTTCATGGCGTAAAGCTGGTAAATCACCGTGTCGGTTACGCTGCCCGGAAACGGCATATAGAAAGGCCCTATTCCCGCTTCCAGTGATTTCTGCATTCCGAGAGCCGCGATCCCCGTCGGTTCGCTTTCGGGCTCCCATGTCTCGGTAAGGCACGCGTGCTCGATATGGATGTAGTGGCCGTCCTCATCGATACAGGCATAGCAGTTGTCCAGCCCTTCATTCAGTATCTTGTCCTGCTTCACGAAATCCCTCTTTGATTCAAGCGAAATCTGCAGGGCATGCTTGAAACACTGGTCGATCGTCTCATAGGCCATAGGCAGAGATCCGGTGTTAGCCGAGGTCGGCATGTATGCCGCCTTGGCGATCCAGATCGCCCGGACCGCGTTCTGCATCGCTATCTCTTCCGACCTCTTGCCGAATATATCGGTCGGGAAAATCTCACCGCCCGTCTCCCGCACAATCTTCTCGAACGCTTTTATCCGGTACTCGAGCGCCCGATCGGACGGCGCATGCATGAAGAAGGTCCAGTAACCGTTGCTGAACTTTTCCCTGTATATGCCACTCTCTTTGATCTCACGGTACTCCTCGTTGGAGATCGTCATAGCGCCGGTAAAAGCCCCCGCCGCCCATCGGTTGTTGTAATCGATGATCTCCGATTCGCCGAGCCGGAGCAGCGCTTCAGCTTCCGCGTCGTGCGAAGGCCATACCGCATATTTGATATAGCTGTTCGGAACCTCCTCACTGTCGAAATACGGTGGCTCACCTTTGCATTTATACGGCGGCCCGTACCACGGGTAGAGCTTCAGGGCGACACGAGTGAACACTCCGTTTCCACCGAAACCGCCGATCGCTCCTCTCATCATCCCCCTGAGTGATGGGCCGGGTCCGTCACCGCAGAACCACCCCGCCCCGGGGGTATTGAGCGAACCGAGCTTAAGTATCTCTCCGGTTGGAAGAACCCACTCGAGCGCCAGTACGTTCCGCTCGTTCATCGATGTCCTCACCGATGTCCCTCCAGTCCCCTGAACGCTGGTGGCACTGGCAAGGTTTGACGCGTTCGGCCCGGCACCTACCAGGTGACAGTTCAGGCCGTGCTTCATTACCTCCACCTGCGTCTCACCGGCCGTAGCGTAAGTTTCGGTGATGACGAAATGGTCCAGGTCGTTTATCTCCAGCTTATTCATGCGCCGCATGTCAAGAATGACCACGTTGCGATGGAATGGAAAGGCGATTATCATCCACGCTGTCGCCTGCGCCTTGAACTTCAGTTTGTATTTCGCGCAAATCCGGACGATACTCTGAACCTCTTCAGTCGTCGACGGAACAATCACGCCGACAGGTGAATTCATCCATTTAACACCGAAGCCGCCTTGAGCCAAACCGTTCTGATAAGTGTATGTCTCGAGCACCTCCGGCTCGATCGACACGTACTCCTCGCCAACAACATTCTTGAATTCTTCGTAAGCTTCCCGAGGCATTATTCTGGCCAAATCAACTACCCCCCAATCGCTTTCTGAACGAGCTCGACAACATCGTATATCTCCAGGCCCTGATCGCTTTCATCTATGACGTCTTTAAAGTTTCTCTCACACCATCCACAGGCGGTAACCATAGCCTGGGCACCTGACGCCTTCGCTTCTTCAATCCTTTCACTCGCAGCCCAGTTGGAGAGACCCTCGAACGCCTCCCAGGCTCCTCCTCCGGCACCGCAGCACCAGGAGTGTATGCGGTTACGTTCCATCTCGACCAGTTCGAGGCCGGGGATGGCTTTAAGTACGTTCCTGGGGGGATCGTAGCAGCCTCCCAGACCAAGTTTTATGGGTTTTTCCGGAACGGCTCCGAACAGGTGAGGCTCTATTCTCTTGTACTCGCCTTCCCAGCGCACTCCCGGCTCTCCGCGCCGCCCGAGGTGGCAGGGGTCGTGGTAGGTGACCTTCATCGGCACC
>JAFGMY010000127.1 GCA_016927325.1 Actinomycetota bacterium
GGAGCCTTTGCTCACCTCTTATAATCCCCAGGACCCCGAAGAATACATAATGTAGGTGGTTGCCAAATGGGAGAGTACAAATTCTCAATAGAGAAGCTGCCTGAAGTCGTTTCCGGACTGAAGGAGTACCGGGTTTACGCGCCGGTCAAAGAGGAAGAAGGAGAAGTCGTCAGGTATAAGTTGATCGACGAGAACACCAGGATGAGTATCGGCGCTGGTGAAGAGTTCTCGAATTCCAATGTCCCGCCGAAAGAACTGATGTTTCCGGAAACGGAGACCCTTTTCAAGTTTCACCTCGGTGAAGGGCGGATGGAAGCACCTTCGCTCGACGACAAGAGAGTGGTCCTGGGAATAAGGCCGTGTGACGCGCAGGCCTGCTCTATAGTGGACAATCTCTTCGGATGGGATTTCGCCGATCCCTACTACCAGAAGCGGAGGGAAAATACCGTCCTGGTCGGCCTGGCTTGTTCCAGCCCCTGCTCGAACTGCTTCTGCCCGTCACTGGGCGGCGGCCCCGCGGAGGAAAAATACCTGGACGCGATTATGTTCGATCTGGGTGATACCCTGTATCTCAGGACCATCACCGAAAAGGGCGAAGAACTGGCCGGCGCGCTTTCCGGGGTCTTGGAGAGCGCCACAGACGCGGAGAAATCCGCCGCCGAAAAACAGGCCGGTGAAGCTTTAGAGAAAATAAAGCGCTCTGTCGACACGAAGGGAATACCCGAAAAGCTGCCTTCACTCTACGATCACCCTATGTGGGAGCAGTTCTCAGACAGGTGCCTGGGATGCGGAATCTGCACGTTCCTGTGCCCGACTTGCCACTGCTTCGATATCCAGGACGAAGTGGAGTGCTTTGACGCCCGGCGCGCACGAATGTGGGACAGCTGCATGTTCTCCGAATATACGGTGCACGCTTCGGGCCACAACCCGAGACCGACCCGCAAGCAGAGAACCCGCAACCGGATCAGCCATAAATACTCGTACTTTCCGGAGAAGTTCGATGTCATAGCATGTGTCGGCTGCGGCCGCTGCATCAACTACTGTCCGGTGAACATCGATATCCTGGATATACTCGAAAAAACCAAGGAAGCACGCGCCAAGGAGGAAAAGACGGCATGATGGACGATAGCAACCCTTATCTTCCTTACACTGTAAGAATTGAAGACGCCTGGTATGAGACGCCGGGCGACAGATGCATAAAGACTTTTAAAGTCAACTTCACCGACGACAAGGTCTGGGACACCTGGAGCCATAAGCCTGGCAACTGCGCCATGGTCGGCAAGCTGGGTATCGGTGAGTCGATGTTCTGCATTTCATCGTCCCCGACCGAAGAGGGTTACCTCAGGTTCTCGATAATGAGGATGGGTAAGGTGACTCAGGCCCTTCATGATCTCGAGGCCGGTGACCTGATGACCGTCCGCGGTCCGCTGGGAAACAACTTCCCCGTCGAAGAGTGGGAGGGAAAGCGGATAATCACCGTAGGCGGCGGTATCGGGCAGGCACCCTTGAGGCCTGTAATAAATTACATACGGGCCAATAAAGAGAAATACGAGGAGCTGATCGTTCTCTACGGGTCACGCACATCAAGCGACATCTGTTTCCAGGGTGAGCTCGATGAGTTTATGGCCGACCAGGAATGCGGCTGCCACTTGAGCATCGATGTCGAAGAGGAACAGTGGCCGCACTTTGTGGGCTTCGTGCCGACCCTGCTTATGGAAGTGTCGCCCAGCCCGGAAAACGCTGTCGCCGTCACCTGCGGGCCACCCATCATGATCAGGTTCGTAATCGAAAACCTGCTGAAGCTCGGGTTCAAGCCCGAACAGATATACACAACACTCGAGAACCGCATGAAGTGCGGAATCGGCAAATGCGGGCGCTGCAACGTCGGCCCGCTGTACGTATGCAAAGACGGCCCCGTGTTCAGCTACGAAACGCTTCAGAAGATACCGGAAGCATTTGCGTAAAGTCGCCGGACGCCGGGGTTGACTGGGTTTCCAAGATTAAAAAGCGGGCGAAAGCCCGCTTTTTTTTGCCAACCTTCTCTTTGATTGCTCTTCCTTCCCTGCCAACAATTTCCAGGTGCGGGATTCAAAGGGCACACGCGTCCTTCCATCGTATATTTATGCAGGAGATGGAATGGACAATTTGAGAAAGTATGGGGAAGCCCCCTATAATATTGCGGTTATTCATGGTGGACCGGGCGCCGCCGGAGAGATGGCCCCCGTCGCAAGAGAACTGTCCACCAGGTTAAGTGTGCTTGAACCTCTTCAGAAGGCATCAACGGTTGAGGAGCAGGTAAAGGAGCTTTACGTTACCTTAAAACTCAACGCTCAGTTCCCGGTCACACTCATAGGCTGGTCCTGGGGCGCGTGGCTCAGCTTTATCTTCACCGCCGAGCATCCGGGCCTCGTTAAGAAACTGCTGATCATAGACAGCGGGCCGTTTAATAAAGAGTCCGCGTCGGGAATAATGGAAACCCGGCTCGAGCGCTTGAGCAAAGACGACAGGTTTGAAGCGCTGGCGGTGATGAAAGCACTGAACGATCCTGATACGGAGAACAAGAATATCTTTCTGGCCCGGCTGGGCGAGCTTCTAAAAGAAGCCGATTCATACAATGCGACTCTCCACGACGACGAGGTCCTTGAATACAGCTACGACGTTTATGAAAGCATCTGGGAAGAGGCGAGAGAACTCAGAAATACGGGGGCACTGCTGGGCCTTGGAAAGAAAATCGACTGCCCTGTTGTAGCGATACACGGCAGTTGCGATCCACACCCCGCTGAAGGAGTAAGAGAACCGTTGTCGGGCACACTGAAAGACTTCAAATTCATCCTGGTAGAGAAATGCGGCCATTACCCATGGTTTGAAAAGGAAGCAAAAAAGAACTTTTTCGATATCCTGACGACAGAACTCTCTTGAACCTCGGCCGTTTTGAACCGGTATCGCCGCGCGGCGCCGGTCGGACCAGCCCCCGGCCCTCTGGAGCCTGACATAACTTCTCTCTTGACCGGATAACAAGTTATATAATAATGCAGGGCTGTCATATCCCTTATGCCCCCGGCATAGCTGATATCATTGATAGCATTCTGCAGGCAGGTGAGAACAGTGAATCGCCGGAGAGAAAGACATCAGTGCTCGAGGAGCGGTAAAAAGAGCGGAATCCTTCTTGTGCTTACCAGCGTCTGCTGCCTTGTCTGGCTGCTGCTCCGAAGCGGCAGAAAACCGTCACGCCTCGCCTACCCGTGCCAGCAGGCGTCACTCGCGCATTCAGCGTGGCTGATACCCGCCGCAGGCCTCGGTTTGTCGCGGATGATGCGCTCCGGCGCCCTCCGATTGGTTATCGAGGTTCCCCTTCTTCTGTCCCTGGTTTTCTTTGCTGCGGTAAGCTTCGGCGGGGAATCCCCCACTACCGCCATGGAAGAACAAACAGCCGGTGTCCGGGAAGCTCGGGAACGCGCCGTTACTCTCGACCCCGCTCTCTGGACAGGGGGAAACGCAAATGGGGCGCATGATGTCTTTGTCGTAAATAACGTTCCCGTTCATCAACCCGGAAGCCCTGTTCATGAAGGGGTGGAAGGCCTCGTTCATCTGCTTGCCGAAGGGGGTATTCATCTTTACAGGAGCGAAAAAGATTCATTTCACGCCGCACCTGATGGAATAATCGCCTCCAATGATGTGGTTCTGCTCAAAGTCAACGCCGCCTGGGACGAAAGGGGAATGACCAATACCGATGTAATCATGGGACTTATCACTATGATATTGAACCATCCCGATGGTTTTACCGGTGAGGTTGTCATAGTTGAAAACTGCGAAGGGGGAAACGATTACGGCCAGCAGTTCAACAACGCCGAGAACATTTACCAGTCTTTCAACGCGGTGGTCGCTTCGTTCAACGATCCGGCAAGAGTATCCGCTTCAAGCTGGTGGTCGTTCACCGACAACCTGGTGGAAGAGTACGGCTCCGGCGACTATGGGCAAGGTTATGTCGTTGTTGGGAATAATGTCTCCTACCCCAAGTTCTCGACCGGAAGGGGCACCTGTGTATCCCTGAAATATGGGATATTCGACGGCTCAAATTACGACAAGAGCCGGTTGAAGCTCATAAATGTACCTGTGCTGAAGGGACACAGCGCCACCGGCGTAACCGGCTGTCTGAAACATTTCATGGGCGTACCGAGCATTCACCAGACAAGCAACGTCCATCATGACCTTATTTACAGCGGGTTCATGGGCAGGTTGATGAACGAGATAATATACCCCGACCTGAATATTCTGGACGCCGTCTGGATAAGCCCGTCTCATCCCCGCGCCCCGGAAGGCCCCTATTCACTCGGTCCGGACCAACATGCTCGTGGGCGGAATAGATCCTGTGGCCGTAGACTACTACGCGGGGAAACATATCATGCATGCTCTGACAGGATACGGCCGACACGATCCCGATACTCCATACTCCGAAAGCTCTAACCCGTACCACGACGGATCGAGGAACACCGGCTACCCTTATAACGCCTTCCGCATTATGCTCGATTCCACGACCGCCGCCCTCAGGCAGGGGGGACATGATGTGACATGCGATCCGTCACAGATTGTGGCACGAGGCCAGGATCTCGGCGATGGGCTCGGTTGGCCCGGCGGCCATTGCGTTACAGGAGTGGCCGGACCTTCAACCGACTGGTACTTCGCGGAAGGAACAACGCGCCGCGGATTCGAAGAGTGGATATGCATCGAAAACCCCAACAACTCTCCTGCCAAAGCTGAGGTCACATTCATGACGGATGACGGTGAAGCTATCGTACACAAGATAGGGATTGGCCCTGGTTCAAGGGGTACGGTCCACGCGAACAGCGTCGTCGGTGAGGGCAGGGACATCTCATGCAGGGTGTCGGCGGAACTCCCGGTTGTCGCCGAGCGTCCAATCTATTTCTCTTACGACGGAAGGCTCCGGGGTGGGCACAGCGTCGTTGGCGCCACCGAGCCGTCAGATACCTGGTATTTCGCTGAAGGCTACACCGGCCCCGGTTTCGAACAGTGGGTCTGCGTTCTCAATCCGGGTGATACCGAGGCTGCACTCACTTTCCGTTTTCAGACCCTTGAAAAAGGCGAGATAGTGGTGGACGGTGGAAAAGTAGCGCCTCACAGAAGATCGACCTATAAAGTCAATGATCTCATCGGGCCGAACCTGCAGAACTCGCTTAAACTCGAGTCAAGCCTCCCGGTCATCGCCGAAAGGCCGGTCTACTTCGATTATCTCGGAGCCGGGGACCACCACTGGAAGGGCGGCCACTGTGTTATGGGCGCGACTGGTTTGTCCCGTGAATATTACTTCGCCGAAGGAACCACCAGGCCCGGCTTTGAAGAGTGGATCACGATCCAGAACCCAAACGCGACAGCGATAGCCGTCAACGCTTTCTATCAGCTCGGGGTGGGCCAGGGTGAGGCCGTCAACCGTTCCTATACAGTAGACGCCGGAAGCAGATGCACTGTCTATGCCGCAAACGAAGTCGGCGCGGACAAGGACGTCTCGGTCAAACTCAGTTCCGGCAGTTCCTTTCTGGCCGAAAGGCCCCTTTACTTCCGTTACGGCGGTTATGGCGCCCACTGGCCTGACGGTCACTGCGTCACAGGTGTTCCCGTTCCCGGTGATGAGTTCTACTTCGCGGAAGGGTACACCGGCCCGGGCTTCCAGGAATGGTTGTGCATCCAGAACCCCGGCAACCGGGAGTCCCTGGTCGAGATACAGTACCTGACGGAGGAATCCGGCGCTCTGCCTCCTGAGACTTTGACGGTTCCCGCAGGCAGTCGCGCGACTATAAGGGTCAACGATAATGCCGGCCCCGACTACCAGCTTTCCTGCCACCTGCAAGTCAAAAACGGCCCGCCTGTTGTAGTCGAGCGGCCGATGTATTTTAATTATTAAGTTAGACCGGTGCCAGGCCGTGCATTTGCTGGAATAAGACCGAAGCCAGTCTGAAGGCTGGCACCGGGGTTGAACACCACCTGTGCACACAC
>JAFGMY010000128.1 GCA_016927325.1 Actinomycetota bacterium
CAACCCCCATATCGGGAATACTCCACTTGTTCGTCGCGGCTTCGGGCCTATCCACTATACAACCATCTTCAAGAACATGCGAAGTAATAACAGGAGAAAATACGGCATTTAACACATCTCTGGGCTGAGACTTTCCGGACAGCAGCAACCATATGCTATCAAGCAGTTCGAGCTTTATTCCCAGAGAACGGCAACGCCTGGCCGCTTCCTGAGCCGTATGGGCTCCTTCGGTCACCCCTCTAACGCTTTCGTCATCAAGATCTTTACCCGCGATCATCCTGCCGAGGTGATGGTTTCTGCTCTTCGGTGAAATGCACGTCGCGACAAGGTCGCCGATGCCGGCGGGGGTTGACATAACCGCAGGATCGCCACCCAGAGCACCGATGAACCTGGAGGACTCCTCCATGCCGCGCCATATTATCGACCCAACAACATTATCACCCCAGTACATGCCGCTTGCCAGGCCGCAGGCAACAGCGTACACGTTCTTAAGCGCTGCCGCGGCCTGTACGCCGAGCGGATCGCTCCATTCAGTTATACTCAGCAACGGATTTGTGAACCTTGATTTAACAGTCCCGACAACGTCTGTATCCCGGCCCGCCAGAACGCATACGGAAGGCAGTCCCGAGCATATTTCCCTGGCGAGTGTCGGGCCGGATAGAACCAGCGGATCGATCCTGCCATGCCCTGCCGCCGCCAACTCCTCACGCCAGACCTCGACGTTGAGAAGCCCTGTATTTCCCTCAAGACCCTTGGTCGCTATTACAATCGGCTGGTTTTCGGCAACGATCCCGCTGATGCCTGAAGCAACTTCCCGGGAAGCATATGAAGGGGTAGCCACCAGTACTATCGAAGCGCCCTCCAGAGCGGTCTCGGCCGAAGTCGTCGGCACAATGTTGGCAGGTATCTTGAAGTCGTCCAGATACTTGCTGTTCTCGTGGTTCTCGACTATGTCCCTGCAGACTTCTTCATCCTTCTCGCAAAGGTTGACTTTATCAAAATTGCCCGCGAGCAGCGCCGCGAGAGTCGTCCCCCAGGAGCCGCCCCCTATTACGGCAAGAATCCCGTCGCTACCTTCGTCATCAAGCATCTCTATCCTGATGCGTTCCTCGTCTCTAGTTCTTCTGGCTTTGAAATCCATTTTAAATCTCCCGGCTTGTCTTTTCCTCAGGAAGAAGTGGCTGCGGCGTAACTCTCGCGCTCTTTTGAAACGCGTTCATCGTCCTGGTCAATGCCGTTTTCACCCTCATGCTCAATGAAATGCCTTACCACAGCAAGCCCCAGAGCAATGGAAACCCCGAAAACGGCTCCGGCTATCCAGACTTTCCGGTGGCCGTGCTCGTCGATTGAATCCAGGTCCCCGACCGGCATATACGCCATAATAACTTCGAGCACTTTATCGGCAAATCCCTCAGGAGCTGACATTCGCGGCATATTCTCCAGAATATCGATCACCGCAGTCATGCGCTCGAAATCGGCCTTGCACTCAGGGCAAGTCTCTATGTGGCGTCTCAGACGACTACGCCTGCCCGGGCCCAGCTTCTGGTCGCCCAGAATCTCAATCGTCCTGAGAGCGAATTCACAGCCCGTTTCCCCGCCATTACCGCTCATCTCAAACCACTCCCTTCAGGGAACCGCACAACTCTCCCCTAGCTCGATGGGCCCAAGTCTTTACGGTGTTCCTGGGAACCCCGAGTACTTTCCCGATCTCTGCGTAATTCAAACCTTCCATATGGTGCAGCACCATAACCAAACGGTAGTTCTCGGGAAGACCATCAAGGGCTTCCTGGACGTACCTTGATATATCGTTGCTCAAGCTTACGTTCTCCGGTATTTCCCTCTCCGGAGCCACGAACTCGGCCAGATGCATGTTTCGCCCACCTTCGGTCTCCCTTGCGTCGTTCGCAATTCTTACCGATATTTCTCTCCCCTTCCTGCCCCGCAAGTTGTCAATCGTAAGATTTGAACAGATCTTGTAAAGCCAGGAACGGAAAGGCATTTTCATGTTGAATGTATCAAGCTTCTCAAACGCCTTTACAAATGTCTCCTGTGCCAGGTCTTTAGCCTCCTCCTGGTTGCTCACCATCCGGTAAGCAATGTAATAAACCGGATCCTGGTACTTCTTCACCAGGAATTCGAACGCCTCAATCTTGCCCTGAAGGCATTCCCTGACGGCACGCGTATCCTCACGGCCTTCCAGCATCAACTTTTTTCTATGCTGGGCGCCCGCTTCACCGTTGTCTTTATTCATCCAGTCTTCTCATTTCTTTAATACGATACAGAGCAATAAGTGGTTTCAATATTCTAGACTTGAAGGCCGATATTTACCAGACGGGCAAGCCCTTTTCCAACCGTCATATCCCGGCCCTGGATAGAGCCGGGCTGAAGGTCGGGGGTGGCGATCCCGGGTGTGGATAGAGCCGGGCTGAAGGTTGAAGAGATCTGACGAGGTGAAGAGTCCCGAACATAAATGTGGTGCGGAACTTCATGGAAGGCAGGATTGACGGTACATAAAGCGAAGAAAGTACTGGATTTATAATAGGGCTCAATTATACCTGTGAATATGCTGACCATTCTTATTTTCAGTGAGATACCGGAAGGTGAGGAACCATACAGACCACCAGAGGTGAAGCGATATCGGAACTCAAATCGAACACCTTCGACGTTATTGTAATCGGTGGAGGGATAACCGGAGCCTGCATTGCGCGAGATGCCGCTCTCAGGGGATTTAAAACCGCATGTCTCGATAAAAACGATTGGGCCTTCGGCACCAGCAGCAGGTCCTCGAAACTGATTCACGGAGGCCTGAGGTACCTCGAGATGTTCGATTTTCACCTCGTTTTTGAAGCATGCCGCGAACGCCGCAGGTTGCTCATGAACGCCCCTCACCTTGTCTATCCGCAAGCGTTCACCTTCCCCGTGTACAAGGGTGACGACAATGGCGTTTTCATGATATGGGCCGGGCTATGGACTTACGATACGCTTGCCCTGTTCAGAAATGTCCGCAACCACAGAATGCACCTTGGAGACAGTGCGCGGGAAATCGAAAAGAACATCGAGCACGAAGGGTTGAAGGCTGCCGGGGTGTTCTATGACTGTTCCACCGACGACGCGCGCCTGACGCTCGCGTTCCTGTTATCAGCCGTCAACGCCGGCGCAACCTGCGTAAACTACCTCGAGGCAACCGACTTGCTGAGTGACGGCAAGCGCCTGTCCGGTATTCACGCGGCCGACAAATCCACGGGAGTTGAATTCGACATTGAAGGGAAGGTAGTCGTAAACGCCGCGGGGCCCTGGGCTGACCTCGTGTGCAAACTCGGCGAGCCGGATATTCCCGACAAGCTGGTACTGACGAAGGGATCGCATATCGTTGTTCCCAGAGGCCGGGCGCGAACCGAGAACGCCGTTCCAATAATATCTCCCTCCGACAAGAGGCTTATGTTCGTGATACCGAGAGGCCGTTTCTCCCTCATTGGAACGACCGATACCTACTATAACGGTGATATCGACGACCCCTTCGCCACCCGAAAAGACGTAGAGTACATCCTGGAAGCGGCGAACCACGCGCTGCCGAAGTCACATCTCGACATGGGCGACATCATCAGTACATACTCCGGGCTCAGGCCCCTCGCAATGAAAGAGGGCGGCGGTGACGTAAGGGAAAGCAGCATATCCAGGGAACACCGGATTTACCATGGATTCTCCGGCCTGCTTACCATAGCCGGAGGAAAACTTACGACTGCGAGATCAATGGCGGAAGAGATGGTTGACGTTGCGTCCAGGAACCTGGAAAGGGAGTACGGCATCAGGGAAAAAGGGCCATGTATTACCTCAACCCGGCCGGTTCTGGGGACACCCCTTCAGGAATCGATTGACAGGACAAAGGCATTTTCAAAAGAAATGCGTTTTGACGATGAGATACTCTGCACACTCTTGAAACAGGGGACCGACGCGCTTGAAGTCCTCTCACTGTGCGACCGTGACGGATCGCTGGCTGAAAGGCTGTCGCCTGAAATCCCTTATATCAAGGCACAGGTCGAGTTCGCGGCCAGGAACGAGATGGCGCTGACCGTTACGGATTTCATGGTCAGGAGAAGCGAGATATTCTATACCGCTACGGACCAGGGAGTTTCGGCGGCGCGCGGTGTTGCGGATATCATGGGCAAGGTTCATGGCTGGGACGAAAAAGAGAAAGTGCTTCAAACGGAAAAGTACGTTGATACTGTCACAAGATCCCGCAGGTACCTTTAGATCCTCGATCTCATCTCCTGGAAGTATTTCAGCCTCTTTATCTTCACCATGTCGCCGATTTTACCTGAAGCATCCGGGCGGATCACTCTGCCGTGTCCGGGATATACGGCGTCGAGACCGAGTAAGGCAAGCTTGACCTGGGAAGCAATTATTTCCTGAAGGCTGTAGCTTGCCGCAAGAACCGGCATGCCCGCTCTGCCGAAAATGTTCGAAACGATGTCCCCGGTGAAAGCCCTCGCCCCCTCTTTATCATGAAGACCGGCACCTCCCGGCGTGTGGCCGGGAAGAGCGATTACCTCCAGGCCCATCTCTTCAATCACGTCGCCTTCGGAGACAGGACGATCCACTTTTGCGCCCGGAAAGGAGTTGTACTTCCTCAACAGCGGTTCCGGTATTTTTCCGGCGATTTTTCCCATAACGCTTAGATCACCAAACGGCGGCGGTTCTTTTGTTCCCTCAATGAACGGAGCATCGGCTTCTCCGGCGATTACCAGGGCGCCTGAAAGACTCTTAAGCCTTGCGAGATTTCCCGTGTGATCCTGGTGGTAATGGGTAATGAAAATAAAATCGATTTCCTCGATATTAATACTTCTTCGACAGAACAACCGTTCTATTCTGTTGAAGTCCCTTGAATAAAGGGTGTCCACAAGGAGCATCTTTTCGCCAATCAACAGGTAGGCATTCGAAGATAACCCCTTGATCGTCACTACTTCAAATTCCATTTTTCGACCTCCCGACTGTCCGATATCTCCATGCGGTTGAAGGATATGCGGCCAAATGAAGAATATTAAGGGACAATACCGCAATTTCTGTTATTATATTGCGACCAAAAAAGGTTCAGGTAGTATAAGACTAGCACGAGGTTTAATCGCTATGAACTGTTCGAGGCACAGCAAGACCACTCCTTCAATCTTTCCGGCAGCCCGGCATACTGCTTCTCATCTAATCATCATTATGCTGTTATCTTCTCTATTGGCAACCGGGACTCTCGTGTTTAATACCGGCAAAGCGGTCTGCGACACCGCTCTGGAAACCAGCCCCGGCGGTCCTAACCCGCCGGCAGGCATCGAGACCATATACCGTGAAGAGGACCTCGGGCTAAGAGTAACCCTGTCGTGGAACCACATTGAAAGCAGCACCGGTGGGTACCGTGTGTACAGAGCTGTACGGCTTGAAGGCCCCTATGAACCCGTTGGGGGTGTTTCCTCGTCCACAATGACCGGGTTCCCTTTTTTTCTCGACGACACAGTAGAAGGCGGGGTCAAGTACTACTATAAAGTCTCCTCTGTTGACGCGGAATGGAGGGAGGGGCCGATGAGCGCCCCGGTAATCGCTGAACCTCCCAGATACTACCGTGCCTGTTCGGTGCAGAAAAGCATGACCGTCTCTCTGACGGACCAACTGGTTTACTGTTATGAAAACGGAGTATGCGTCAACATCCTCAGGTGCAGCACCGGAGCCGGCGGCACCCCGACCGGCAACTATCATATCTACGCCCATCACCGGTCGATGGGCGCCGGAAACTGCGTATGTGACTACTGGATGGACTGGAAACCCAATTACGGAATGCACTCGTGGCCGAGATGGAGCGACGGCTACAGGGACTACGAGGAGAACCTGGGCGTCAATCCAAGATCTCACGGTTGCATAAGACTGCACCCTCTCGAAGCATACTGGCCATATAACTGGGCCCCGGACGGCACCCCGCTCACCATAGTCCCCTATTCAGTCGGCGGTACTCCACTCAGGGGCACCCACAGTTCGACGGGCACGACAACCCTCTCGAAGGTTTGGTACTTCGCGGAAGGTTACACTGACGCACAGTTCGCGGAGTATTTGCTGCTTTTCAACCCGGGAAATGAACCGGCAAACGCGAAGACCACCTACTTTCCGCCAGGAAACCCGCAGGTTATCGAAAACTACCATCTCGAACCCGGGGTGAGACAGACAATATTCGTGAATAACGTTTCGGGCCTTCCTCAATCAACGGGCCACTCGATAAAAGTTGAGTCCGACCTCGGGATTGCCGTCCAGCAGTCACATTACTTCAACTACGGAGGCAACCGGAGAGGCGGTCACAGTTCGCCGGGCGCGACTGAAGCCTCCAGGCAGTGGTACTTCGCGGAAGGGTACACCGGCGCACTTTTTGACACTTACCTGCTCGTGTTCAACCCCAATAAAGAAGATGCCGTCATTAATGTTGAGTACATGGTGGAAAGCGAACCCCCGCGTGTCTACTCCAACGCCATCCCACCGGAAACAAGAGGGTCTTTTCTCGTCAACGCTTTTCCGGAAGCGTCGGGAAAATCTCTTTCGATGAAAGTTATGTCCGAGGTACCGGTGATTGCGCAGAGATCGGAGTATTTCGCATGGCCAGGCAATCCCAACGGTATCAACGGTGGAAATACGGCTCTGGGAACAGAGAAGCCGTCAAAGACCTGGTACCTGGCCGAAGGATGCACCGGGCACTTCTTTGACGAGTATATCCTTCTCCAGAATCCCGGTGACGAGGTTGCGAATGTCTACCTTGAATTCTGTCCGGAAACCGGTCCGTACGGCCATCAGGTGGCTCTGCCGCCGAAATCCAGGGGCACCCTTTCAGTTGACTGTATTCCAGGCATCGAGAACGCCGATACTCCCGCCATAATCATCTCAGATAAAGATATCGTGGTGGAAATGGCGATGTATAACGCGCGCGACTCGAGGCGGGGCGGAGATTTGTCCGAGGGAATACGGGAACTTTCCAAAGAGTGGTTTTTCCCTGAGGGCTATACCGGCGGTTCGTTTGACGAGTACCTGCTCCTCTTTAATCCTTCCGGGGAAGCGGCTGCCGTAAATATCTTTTTTCACCCGGAGAACGCCGCGGTCGTCGGGGCCTCTTACGCGATCCCGCCGAAACGAAAGCTTTCTGTTCACGTTGACGAGATCGCGGGTGTCGAGTGGAACTCAAGCGCGGTTGAAATACATGCGGATAAGCCGATAGCCGCCGAACAGGCCCATTACTTCTGCATCCCCAGATAGCGCGTATCTCTCCATTCCCGGCTGTGTTTTGCCGATAAAATACAGGTATACTCGTATTGCAGTGCGTAATTAGATATATATAACGTTAGTGGAGGTAGCATAATTGGCCGAAATATTTTGCGAACTGTGCGGTGCGGAAATCCAGAACGGTTCGCTGGCTTGTCCGGTTTGTGGAACGCCCGCCCCCAAGGGTGCCGGAGCGGTGGACACCCAGCCGGGTCCTTCAGGCATCGAACAGAAGCAACCGGAGTACATCGACATCGCCGAAGTGACCGTGCCGGGCATCCAGGAGAATATCTCCAGCGCACCCGCTCCGGAGGCCCCCGAAACCCCCGGGACACTGCCTCCTGAAGTATCTCCTTTTGACGAGGAGTACCACGAGATTATTTCATCGGTGGCAGATGCAAGCGTCCTGCCGGGAGTTGTTATTCCACCGGAACCCGTTGAGCTCACCGACACACATACCGGTGGCTTCAAGGAAGGAATGGCCGGGCCCAGCGTGGCGGGCGCCGGATCACAAACCGCCGACGACCCCTTCGGTCTTAACGTAAGCGAAAATCCCCCTATCCCGATGGTGATAACGGAAGAAGAAGGCAGGCTCAACAGGGAAACCTTGATAAACATAATAATAATGGTAGCAGCCATGATATTCGTCGCAGGCGTATCCGTTCTGGGAGTATATTTACTGGTCATCAAGAAACCGCCGCCCAAAACCAATTCTCCGGAGACCACGGTCTCTCTGGCGCTTAACAAGGTGTTCTCGGGCACTCTTGCCGGAATTGAAGAGTATGCGGTCCCCGATTCCCCTTTTATTATCAAAGCCGACCAGATCTTTGAACCTTACAGGGAAATCGGCACTATGACCTTGAAGACTTTTGAAACTGAAACGAATGTCGAAGGTGACAAAGCCACATTGACTATCATCACCCTTAACATTGATATTGTCTCTCCAGAGGTGAATGAAGTGATCGACGCCCTGACCATCACTAAACCCACAATACTGCCGACGATAGTACACCTCGAAAAGAGAAACAACAAGTGGATTATAACCGACTAGAAGCACAGGGAATAAGTTAAGCTGCTTCTATGGTTTGAAATGGCTCCACGGGACTTCCACCTCAGATTTGTTGGAATAGACCATGACCGCCCCTTCAACAACAAGGCCGACCCTGTAGCTGTATACATGACCCCGTGAAATGCCGCTGTCAAGATATGTGGTCAGGAGGCTGCTGGTCTGAAAACGGTTCGCGGTCTTGGAACCCACGGGAGTCGGAGAATTCTCGGGAGCTTTCACCACAACCCGTTCCAGTACAAACCCCTGATATCTCGTCGTACCGGAAACACTCCATTCGAGGTTTACGCCATTAGCATACAGCATGGAAACAAGTGAGACGGAAACAGGCTCCGGCTCCTGATCGAACGCGGGAACGTTGATTATGACAGTATTGCTATAGGCGGCGGGTGCTGAACTGCTCATCAGTGCCACCCGGTACTGGTACGTTTTCCTCTCCTGAACACTTTCATCGGTAGCCCTGCTGATCGAAGCGTCCTGATATGACGCTATCCGGTCGTCAGGAAAAACCGGTCTGGCGGATTCGGAGCGCAACAGCACAACCTCATCGAATAACCCGTCCCAGACTATGTTCCAGTTGAGAGACACGCTTCTTTCGGAAACACTGCCCTCAAGACTTACAGAGCCACCTGAATCCGTCGGCTCTTCCCCGCTTGCCCGGTCGCTGGATGAAGGAACGTCCACCTGCTCGTAAATACCGGTATTGTAGCCTTCCTGCGCGTCCTGCTGAACATTTGCCTGCAGTCTCTCATCCTCCAGGCGCTCCCGTGAAACCGATTGCTTTGCCGCTTTCATATCCTGGGCCATCGAGACCACCATGACTTCGCCCTCGGTAACTCTTATAGGGTTATGGTCGCCTATTCTAACCTCAACCGCGCTTTCAACGGTTATTATTTCGAGGTTGTCCCGGGTCCTGGTATCAACATTAAATGCCGTCCCCAGTGCCCTCAACTCAATTTCCTGGTTAATGACTTTATAGTGAGTTCCTTTATTGACCCGGTGATAAGTCCCCCCCCTGATATGCCGGGCCAGAATGGACTCCTGTCCAATCTCCCTGATAACCGCCTCCGAGCCGTCGGTCATCCTCATTTTGCTGCCTTCATGGAACTTGACCGACGCACTTGAACCCTCACCGGTGCGAACCCTTGTTCCGGGCCTGATCCTCATCCCTGCGGCGGCCTCTTTCCACCCCGAACCGGGTGGTTTTATTTCAACATCGCCCTGCAGGTTTTCAAGGTTCGCGAGATTTCCTTTTTTCTCCGGCTTACTTTGCTTATTCCAGATAACCCCCGGGGCGACAAAAAAAGAAAGCACCGCGATAATTACCGCGGTTGAAGCGGCCGCAAGCGCATACCTCATCACAAGTGCCGGCGCCACCCCTTTTCTTCGGGAGTTCTTCCTCTGAACCGCGTACAGATGTCCCATCATCCGAATGCGCGCTTCGCTTTCCATCTCTGAATCCGGAGGCGCCATTGACCTTATCGACTTTGCCGTCGGGTTGCCAACGTCAAAATCCTCTCTTATCACGAATCTTCTTCTCTTGTACCTCACGGTCTTTTTCGACATCTATAATGCTCCGGCCATTTTCTCAGTCCGCGATGCGCGAAACTCAAAGCAGGTCTTCCAGTAAACCGCCCGGCGCCCTGTTCCTTATCTCATCCAGACCCCTGAGAATTCTTTTTGACGCCGCACTTTCACTGATGCCCAGAGTTTCGGCGATTTCCAGAACCCTCATCCCGGCGAAATACCTCAACGCCAGGGCCTCCCGGTATTTCGCGGAGATACTGTTCAATAAATCAATCAAGGCCACATATCGCTCGATATTGTCGGTTCCAGCCTCCTGTGCGATCCAATCTTCGGGACTGTCCTCCAGTGCGGTCTCTTTCTTTCGTCCCTGACTCCTGAAGAAATCGATCAGGCAGTTTGTCGCTATCCGGTAGATCCATGTGGAGAATGAGGCCTTCTCTTCATCAAATGAGGTCAGATTTGATATTACCTTTTCAAAAACTATTGACGTTATATCCTCCGCGTCGTGGACCCTCCCGACCCTCTTCAATACATAGTTATAGATTCTGGGAATATAAAGATCGCATAATATTTCGAGAGCTTCAGGCGATGATACGGCTTCCCTGACCAAAGATCCGGTTACTTCCGAATCGCCTGGAATCAATACCAGATCGCGTTTTCTCTCTGACTCATTTATACGTTTTTCGAGCATTTAATCCCCCAGAAGAAAATGGATCCCGGGGCACCCAGGCTTGCCTCTTTCGGTCATTATGATTATATAGTATTCAGTGCTATAACCTGCTCCATCAAAAAGGTGTGATAACATGCTGGAAGATGTCATCAAGCAGTACCTGTACTATCCCGACCGGCTGCCTCAGCATCTGCCTCCCCCTCCGTGGGCCGATGGTTCAGACGAAATCTGGATCGAGACCTCGGACGACACCAGGATCCATGGGCTATGGTGGCCTGAACCTTCGGGCAAGCCTGCGCTTCTTTTCCTGCACGGCAACGCGCAGGAGGTTTATTCATGGTCGCTTATCAGGGAAGAACTCTCGCCTCTGAACCTTCGAATGCTCCTGATCGACTATCGGGGATACGGCAAGAGTGAGGGAGAACCCGGGGAACAGGGGCTTTACCTCGACGGGGCCGGAGCGGTTGACTGGCTGAATAGTGCGGGAATAGACGACAAAGATATCCTGGTCTTCGGGAAATCCCTCGGCGGGGCGATTGCCTGCGAGCTCGCATCGAATCGGAGTTTCAAAGGCCTCATTCTAGAATCGACATTCACGTCGCTGGACTCTGTGGCTCAATACCTGTTTCCGGCCGTCGTCGCGTTTTCTCCTGAAATAGACTCATACGATTCGATCGGCAAGATCGGTTCAATCGAATGCCCCCTGCTGGTTATCCATGGAGAGAACGACGATCTTATCCCCGTGGAGGAAGGGAAAGCGCTCTTTAATATGGCAAACGAACCCAGGGAGCTCTTTATCGTTAAAGGCGCCGGCCACAATGATGTCTCGGCAGTTGCGGGCGCAGAGTACGCCGAGCGTATAGCAGAGTGGCTGGAAGGCATTTGAGACATTCGCAGGAGAAAGTCTGACGGGTGCGGGACTTCTGTTTTTCCAGAAAGCGAGAACGGTGCCGGTAACAAGTATTGCAGCAGAGCCAATCTGAAGGCTGGCACCGGGGTTAAACAACATATGCGGGTCACCCGGGTCAGACGGGAACCCCACATAAGAACTTGAAGGTTTCACTGCCTGCGTTGCGGTATTGATGCCTGACGTTCGGAGGAACAAATATTACGTCCCCGGCTTTGACCTGGTGCCAGTTTCCCTCAATCATTACTTCGCCGCTGCCGGATACCACGAAGTTTTCATGTTCAAAGGGGTGACTGTGATCGGGAGTGTTCCCGCCCTCGTCGATCTCGATCATACGCAGGGCATATACGGGAGCGCCGTCCGCTTCGGCGTCAATCAGCCAGCGGATTTTCACCCCGGGGGCTTCGTCGCCGAACTCTTTCGCCTCGACATCCTCGTAACCGACTATTTTGAAGTCCGCGTCGTCCGCCAATTGATAACTCCCTTCTCTAGCGACACATCTTTAAAATATCATAATTCGATATTGAATTTTGAATGTTTTACTATTGTAAACACGGAGAAGGCATCCGCTCCCGCGCTTATATGGGAGCGGTTGAGGCAACAACGGGCGGCGCAATGGAAGATACGCATTCCGGCGATATCCGGAAATCAACAAGAACAAGGCTGATCTTCGCTATAGTTATCAGCACAGGTTTTGTTGCCGTTGAAGTAATAATCGGAGTTATGACCGGAAGCCTTTCACTGGTTTCCGACGCCGGGCACAACGCTACCGACTGTCTGGCAATGGGGTTGTCACTTTTCGCTGTCTTCATGATGGCAAGGGACCCTACCCCCCGCAGAACATACGGTTATGGAAGGGTGGGTATAGTTATCGCCCTAACCAACGCCATGATCCTGACAGGGGTCGCCGGGTTCCTTGTTTATAGTTCAATCAAGCGCATTATCGACATCTCTCCCGTCAGCGGCGCGGCAATAAGTATCACCGCGGCCGCGGCGTTCCTGGTAAATTCCGTCGTCGCGCTTGCTCTCTACAGGCACCGTCACGATCTGAACATCAGGAGCGCGCTCCTTCACATGGTTTCCGACGCCGGTATTTCTCTGGGTGTCGTAGCCGGAGGGGTGATCATATCGTTTACCGGCTGGTACTATGTCGATCCGGTCATAGCCCTGGGCATAAGCGTTTTCATAGCCGGGGCGGCGCTGTACCTGACAAGAGACGCACTGAATATCCTGCTGGAGTCCGTCCCAAAAGAGATCGATGTCCATGAGGTTGAAAAAGCAATCCTGGCTATAGAGCCGGTGCATGGGGTACACCATCTTCACATCTGGGAACTTGGATCGCACGTATACGCCCTCAGCGGACACGTTGAAGTGGAAGACTGCAGGCTGAGCGAGTGCGGCGAAACGATAAATGCAATCGGCCGGGTACTGGAACAGAGGTTCAATATCATTCACCCGACGATACAGATCGAATGCCTGTCATCCTGTGAAAAACAAGCATCCTGTTCGGACCACAACGAGGAAACCTGACACCCATATAAGAGGCGGATAGCCGGCCTGTAAGCCGGATTCTGTGCAACCCCGAGGGGCCGCTGTGGCCATCTATCTGGGTAACACGTTACCGCGTACCTCAAGCTGCCAACCCGGGAGTCATAGCGTAGCGGGCCACCACGTCCTCCCCTATTCGGCATCGCTCCGGGTGGGGCTTGCCAAGCCGGTCCGTCACCGGACCGCTGGTAGTCTCTTACACTACCGTTTCAGCTTAACC
>JAFGMY010000129.1 GCA_016927325.1 Actinomycetota bacterium
CACTGCCTGCCCCTACAACTTTTTCAAACGCGCTTTTGTCCAATATCATCACACCCCAAATGCTGATAGAACCGACTCGCCGATTTCTTCATATGGTCCCTGTATGGTATCGAAAAACTCTTTGGTCATCATGCCCATTATGGGGCCGATCATCCCGGTCATATCACCCGTCCCCGATGAACCGGGCATGTCGTCCGTCCACTTCATCATCTCTTCCACGCCGTAGATCTTTATCATGTCAGCGCCCATCATGGATATCATGCCTTCCAGCCCCCCGAAGAACATGGGGATCAGGTCGAGGTCTACAAAGATGCCGGGGATGCGGGCTTTCTTGATCTCCTCGAAGCTGCTTGGCACGAGGTCGATCAACTTCGGGGGCACGCCTATCTTGAGGATGTAGTAGCCCATCCCGGCTACTTTGAAGAAAAGCTGCTTTCCCATCATCGCCGGAAGCATGCTCATGCCCATGGGCAAAAGCTTCGGCATCGCCTCGGCCATTGAGGGTCCGGCCGTCTTCATGATAGTGGGCATCAGTTTCGGCAAGAGCTTGCTCATCACCGGCGGCATTACCTGCGCCCCTATGGCGCTTAGTTCCACCTCCCCCGCCTTCACCTTGTCCGCGAGTTTCTGAACACGCGGAATCATCTCATCGGGAAGTCGCGGAAAATCACCCATACTCATAGTCAAGACCTCCTACACTTGATACGCCCTGTGTAAAGATCGATTTTGTGGCTTTCAAAACAATGCTTGCCCCTGCAAGGCAAACATATCCTGTGCCAGACAACCGAACTCCACTAAAACGGGCACTTTCTACACAATTTCTGACTCGAGGAGAAGATCTGCGCATGCGATGCCGCTCTCAACTCCCATTTCGGATGCTATGCCGGATATATTCCTGCCGGCTTCGCATCCAACATAATAAAGGCCTTCAATGGGTGAACTACTCGAAGGCCTGTTATCACCAACCTGATCGATACACTGTGCTATTCCGGTCATCGGAGCCGACCACTCGCCGAACTCAATCAATGTACCGGGATCGGAAAACTCATGCCACAACAAATGGCCGCTCAGGCCCGGAACAGTGTATTCAAGCGTATCTAGGGCAAGCGGTTCCATTTTTGAATAATCGTCATTCGATTCATACATCATCGCTCCGGTGGCAACCATAAGCTGCCTGCCCTCCGGAGCGAGTTCTGGGTCCATATTGGAGGGTATGGAATATATTATCGGCGGGGGAACGTCCGGGATGACGTGTTCATCCCATATCTTATGATAATAATCATCAAGGCCTCCAACGGGAATCGACATCCCGTAGTCGACGTCGAGTAATGGTTCATCGAGCGCCGCCGTAATACAGAATCCGCTGATGCCGGGCAGGAGTTCTCCGATCCCGCCCGAGTAGTCGCTGTCGAAGTTTTCATCTCCGACAAGCCCGGAAACTGTTTCCCTTATTCCCGCGTTGCTGATGACGATCCTGCTGCGAATCACTTCACCGCCGGCGAGTTCGACACCGGTCACGGTTCCATCGTCCACCATGATTTTCGTAACGTTAGAGCCGGTCCTTATCTCCCCCCCGGAATCTTTGATGCCTTTACACATCATCTCAGGCACAGCGGCAAGGCCCCCTTTTGGAAAACCTGCACATAAAACTCCATCGGCAAGGCCGTTAACAAGGGCACCGAGCGCGCCCGATATCACCCTCATGACCTCACTCGAGGCGGATAACCAGTAAGGTGTGCCTAAGAACACCAACTGCATGAGATTAAGCATATCTTCCACCGGCACGCAGTCAAGATAGTTGTCAATCAGTTCCTTTATCGATATGTCGTCAAAAAGTGAAGCATTGTCCCCGACCGCATTCATCACACCAGGGAGCATGCGGCCGGCCATTCTGAGAATTCCGGCAGGCAAGAGCTTCCTGATGTCTTCCGTCACAGCCCCGATGTTAAACACTACCTTGATGTCCTCATACTTGATCATTGCTTTATCCATATGGTGATAACCGATCAATCGGTGCTTCCCGACCCTCTTCAAGGCTTCCGTGAACGGCCCGTACTCACATCGGGAAACAATATGGCTTCCGCTGTCCAAGACAAACCCTTCCCGGTGCTTTGACGAAAACCTTCCACCCACGAAATCCATTTTCTCGAGCAGCAGAACCTTTTTTCCGGCACCTGCTAGAACACAGCCCGCCGCGCACCCGCCGAGTCCTGCGCCAACGATAACGGCATCGTATATCAAAGTTCAAACCCTGCATCGATTAATATGTAAATACCGTCTTCCGGCAAACCTGGGACTTTCATCTGAAGACCGGGACCCTCTGCTTCTCCATAGCCGAATTTACACCTGTTTATATAACAAAGGCTTAATGCGGCTTCCATAACCGCTTCGACGCTTCCTCTCGAATAAGATTTTCGCGCATTGTAACTTATCATAAGCTTACCGTTAAGCTACTGTGCAACTGGGGTTGCTGGTACATGGACGTTACAATTACAGCACGCTCCGCAGTTAAGATCTCCCAGGAAACGGGGTATCTAAACGGAAAGGCATCCCGCAGGGTAGAATACTATCAATGCGCAGGCAGGGTGTCAATAAACGCGGAATAATGCTTAAAAACTGGTACTATCAATCAGATACTAAAAGTTATGTAACAAGTCGCCAACCATGGAATATCGGCCTAGACGCCATACTCGTCCAGCAGTTCCCTGACCGCGGAAATCAAAGCAACCTGTAAAGCATCAGCCTGTTTCTCATCCAGCAGATCGACAGAAGCGCTGAGGAATCGCAGGGCGCTGATTGCCCCGCCCGCCCATTCAGCCAGCTTTTCCACATCGTAAGCTTTTATCTTTCCGGTGGACAACAGGAACACGATACCGTCAATACCCTGGAAGAAATACGATATGACATCTTCGATATTGATCTTTAAGCCGGGAAGGCCTGCTTCCCTCGCCTGGTCCTTTTTTATCGACACCAGGTCAACAAGGTCGGGATACTTGCCAATCTTGATTTTCAGTATGTTTATGTTCTCGATCTCGACGATGATCTCCCTGCCCACAAAATTTTCCAGGATCTCCTCCAGTTGGGGCCGCAGCTTTTCGATCCTGTCAGGGGGTATCGAGTTGATTATGGGTATGAAGTATTTATATAAGAGCTCCCCGGCCGTCTTCAGCACATCCTGGAAATCTATCTCAAAAAGCAACACCCTGGTAACCAGGTTTTCCACCCTGGGCAGGAATTCGCCCTGCAGAAGTGCCATATCCAGGTAATCCATCCCAATAAACTCCCGTTATCCGCCGCACACAAAAAGCATCGCTGTTGAGCTGCCCGGGCCTGTTCCCTCCCGCGAGAAAGCCATATCGCCGCAATATACTCGGCCCGCGCTGCAATCCATTTGTACCGGAAACTATATCCCGGTCAGGAAAGGGTTCGACAGCTTTTCCCTTGCCACCGTTGTAGAGCCCATATGGCCGGGATAAATAATAGTCTTCGAATCAAGGGTAAAAACTTTTCTGCGTACAGAGTCCAGGAGTTTCCGGAAATCGCCACCCGGAAAATCGGTCCGGCCGATAGATCCCTGGAAAACAAGATCGCCGTCAAAAAGAGCATCCCCGATCAGGAAGCTTACACTGCCCTCCGAGTGCCCCGGCGTATGCAGCACCTTTACTTTGAAACCGGCGATCTCCAACTCCTCGCCATCGACGAGTTCCTTGATATCGTCGGGAAGGCTCAGGTCCCCGAATCCCATCATCTCGAGAAGCTCCCGGGGCATGGCCCCCGCGACTTCGGCATCCGCTTTATGCAAATAGACATCCGCCCCGGTAACTTCCACGATTCGCTTAGCATCCACCGTATGGTCGGGGTGTCCATGGGTCAACAGAACCGCTTCCAGCTTCAGTTTGTTCTTCTCTAAAAACTCCACTATTTCCAGCGCCGACGCTCCGGCGTCGATAAGAAGCGCTTTCCGGGTTTCTTCATCCCATACCAGGTAGTTGTTAGTGCCGAATGACATGTCGGTAAAGGTGTCGATCTTCAAAATCCGTTCCTCCTGAATATTGCGATTTTACACTCTCGTCTATTCTCAATACCGGGTAAACCTTGTCCGGCTCGGTGTCACTTACTCTTCTTCGCCTCTTCCATCAACTTGTTTATATCCAGCGGCACTCCTTTTGACGGCTCGAGTTCAAGGGTGATCGCGTCATATTCACACACCTGTTCACACGCTCCACAACCCATGCACTTTTCGGTGTTTATGACGACACCGTCGTCCATTCGCATAGCCCCGAACGGACACAACTCCACGCAATCGCCGCATTTGGTGCACCCATCGCTTACGACCGGAACATATCCGCTGTGAGCCACCATCGGCACACCGGCCTTGATCCACGCCTGCATCCCAACGCAGCAACAGGAACAGCAGTTGCAGATCGCATAAAAACGTCCGTCCATTACATCTTTGAAATAAGCACTGTGAACATGTCCCCTCTTGCTCTCTTCGCGCAGTATCCGCACCGCCTCATCAGAACTTATCTTCCGCGCATTCAACACCTCGTGCTCAAGGAGAAACGGTACAAACGGGTCGCCCACGGCAAGACAAACATTCACCGGTTCGCATGGGTTGTCCTGAAGCACCCTGCACGCGCAGTCCATAACCGCGATGTTCTGAGGGTTCTCCAGTACTATATCGCGGGCTATCTTGTAGGGGATAACTTTCTCCAGGTCCTTGAGCTCCACATCCTCCTCAATCCTTACGAGGTCCTCGGCGTGTCTGAGAGGGACTATCTTACCGTGGTATGTGGATGTTTCTCTTGAGATAACCTCCCGTAAAACCTTGCCGGTCACAACTTCAATCATTTCCTCAACTTCCGGCGGAATGTCCTCTTCCGGCCTTTTCTTCACGAACCCCGTCTTTATGCCCATATGATAAACATAGTGGGTCAAATACTTTCCATAAAGATAAGCGTGAAGCGCCCTTTCGGCGTTCCTTCGTCCAATTGCCATGCTCATTTTCCTGGTGGAATCTTTCATCTTGCACCCCTCTTTATGAATACAACCCTTCCGGCACTCTATATGTCATCTTCTCTGCAGAACGGCTCCCGATGACTCCAGCTCCGCAATTTTGTCCATACCAAAACCGAGCATCTCCAGCACTTCTTCGGTGTGCTGTCCGAGAAACGGCGCCGGGATGCCCGTTTCAGTCCGTTTTTCCCCTTTATTGAACGGTGTCCCGATAACCGCGGCCTTACCAATGTTCTCATAATTTGAATCGGATATCATGCCCCTCGCGGCAATCTGGGGATCTTCCGCCATGTCGCCGACGGAGTTCACGGGACTTACGCAAACGTCTTCCCCGCGGAAATAATCAACCCAGGTTGAAGTGGTCTTCTCCCGGAAGGCCGACCTCAACCAACCGGTCATCTCCTCGAAACTCTCCCTGCTGTACTGTTTTCCGCCATATTCCGGCTTCCCCAGCAGTTCACACAAGCGTACCCAGAACTTGTTCTCTATGGCCCCAACCGCAATGTAACCATCAGCCGTTGAATAGATGTTGTACCACGGTGCACCCCCACTGAGAAGCCAGCCGGCATCCGGGGACCCTCCGGGAGTATCGCAGAGTTCGCCAAGGTTCAGTGCCAGCATTGATATCGTACCGTCCAGCATTGATACATCCACATGGCTCCCGCGGCCCGTCCTGTTCATTTCATAACAGGCCGCGAGTATGGACGAAACACCCATCATGCCCCCCGCCGCAAGATCGGAGATTTGCACCGGGCATACTGTGGGAGGCGAGCCGGGAGGAGCCATCACGCGCAACAGTCCCGAACAAGCCATGAAGTTCAAGTCATGTCCGGCGGAGTCCCGGTAAGGACCGTCCTGACCGTAGCCGGTGATCGAGCAGTAAATGACTTTGTCGTTGATTCTACGAGCCGTCTCGTAACTCAAGCCTATCATCCCCATGACACCCGGCCTGTAGGTCTCGACTATTACGTCAGCCCACCGCGCCAGCCTGGTTAACACCTCATGCCTGCCCTCGGATTTGAAGTCAACCGCGATTCCACGCTTGTTTTTATTTAAGTTAAGAAACGAAACGCTCATGCCCGAAGTGAGCAGCGGCGGAAGGAGCCTCATCGGGTCACCGTTGCCGGCGTCTTCCACTTTTATGACATCCGCACCCATGTCCGCCAACAGGTGTGTACAGAAAGGCCCCGGGAGCATTCGAGTGAAGTCGGCCACTTTCAAACCTTCCAGCGGTCCTGGCACGTTGTCCTCCTTTGTTGAAACCTTGTCTTTCCGCTCGGCAGGCAAATATTGAAGGGCACCTTGTTATCGCAGTGATGAACGGATATTGTGATTATATGACATTCAGAGTAGAAGTCGCCCGGGATTCCTGCTTTTGCCCAGGTGTCCGAAGGGCGTTTCAGATGACAATAGAGATGCTGCTTGGACACGAAAAGAGCGGGGCATACTCGGTCGGGCCACTGATACACAACCGGATAGTCGTCTCCATGCTTGAGGAAATGGGACTTGTCGTAATCGATCCTCAATCAGGAGATCTTCCCCCGATGGAAGGGGTTCCGACAGTCATAAGGTCTCACGGAATCGACTATGAAACCGAGGAACTGCTTAGAAGCACGGGAGCAAAACTGTATGACGCCACCTGCCCCAAAGTTAAACGGGTTCAGAATGAAGCGGCACAACTGGCCGCGGACGGTTATATGGTTATAGTGGCGGGGTCGCCGGAACACCCGGAAGTACAGTCGATCGTCGGGCGGACAGAAGGCGATGTGTTTGTTATAAACAACATCGAAAGGGCAAGAGAATGGGTAAGCGAGATGACCGATCGAGGCCGCGCCGGTGATAAGGTGGGGATCGTATGCCAGACGACAAGGAGCAAGGAGTTCCTCGAGGCGGTAGCGCGCGAAATCCGGAAAGCTTTCAGTTCCGTAGTGGTCAAGGACACGACCTGCGAATCGGTGTCGCAAAGGCTGGTGGACACACTGAGCCTTGCCCGCCTGGTCGACGTGATGATAGTTGTCGGCGGCAGGAACTCCAGCAACACCTCGCACCTTGTTTCTATTTGTGTGGACGCCGGGGTCCGGACTTACTGGATAGAGGACGCTTCGGAAATCAAGACAGAGTGGCTGATCGATATTTCATCGGTGGGAGTCACCGGAGGCGCTTCCACCCCGGATTGGATAATTGATGAAGTAGCATACACATTGAACAGCATCGCGGAAGAAACCTGACACTCCCTTAAGAGCCGTCAACGGCCGGTCATGGGTCTCTACAAACACTTTTTTTCTATTTTCCTGATTTCTTCTTTAGTCTGAAGCATAAGCTGGTCGAACTCCGCGTACGCGGCGTTCAACCCGCTTAATTCCCGGGCCGCCCCCATCCACTCGGCGAGCTTCGCATTAAACTCCAGCCACTGTTCGGGAACATCTTCGAGCATGGACATAAGCGCTTTGTTTCTGTAGCTGTCCTGTGGTTCGGCCTCTTCGTCCCGCTCTTCTTCCTGCTCTTCTTCCCCTGTTGCAGGTGAGTCCTCCGGCCGCCAGCCGTCAGCTTTTTCGGCAGCCTTCTGGAACTTCTCGTTCATTACAGCCATAAAATCGGTAAACTCCACCTGTATGCCCTGGAACAACGGGGGCGGGATAGTTGACTTGACATCGGCGTTGATCGAATTAGTTTTCTCGAACATCTGCCGTGCTCCGGTGGGAAGGCTTTTCTTGGTTATAAAGACCTCCAGTTCGGCGACCAGGTCGGATATATCGGTCGCTATCCTGGACATGTCTTCAGTGTAATCTGCGAACTGGGTGGTTAGAGTACCGATCAGCTTGGCTTTCTCCACCAGGTAAGTCAACAGGTCCTCCAGGTCCCTGCACTGAACGGGCGAATCTACGTGATCCAGCAGGTCCTGGCCTTTGTCCACTTCCTCATTGTATTCGCCCAGTGTCTCTTTCAGGCTGCCCTGGTCCTCGAGCGGCAGCGTCCAGTACTCCTTCAACCCGGTAAGCGAATTTGATATGCCGTCCAGAATATCCCTGGTTTGCCCGACATAGCTGTTGACCGCAGCCGATGATCCGCAACCTGCGACAAGAATCGATGAAGCTGCCAATAGACCGACGATCGAAATAATCAGAAACCGGGCTGGAACCGCGGAAAGTGCACGCCTGGAACCATGGAAACCTGCGAGCCGGTTCTCTACGGCCAATCTGTCCACACACCTTTTCCTGCGATTTGCTGAACCCATATTGATTTAAAAACCCCGAGCCATGCAGCCGCTACGTTATTATATATTAAGGAGCACTATTAAGTTA
>JAFGMY010000130.1 GCA_016927325.1 Actinomycetota bacterium
CCGTATGTCGGAAGGCCGAGAGGTATCGGCATTAACCATGTCAGTCCGCGGAAAAGCAGCACGCCCGCCACGACCTCAGGCTTCGAGCCTCCAGCCGCAATCAATAGACTCGTATAGGAAGCCTCGGCGATTCCGACTGCGCCGGGAGTTATTGGGATTGCCGATATGACACGCGAAACCGCGAACACGCCGAACGCCACCACCCAGGTAACGCCATGATCTCCGTGAGCCGGTACTCCCGAAAAACGAAGCGAATACAGAAACACCCAGAACGTGCTTACCTGGTACAGAATCGCAATCAGTGTAAGGGCGAGCCACCTGCTCCTCGCGACACTGATGGTCTGGTCCCGGAACCTGGCCAGACCTTCTCCCCAGGTTGTAATTGGACCACGATGAAAGAAGTGCAGAAACCAGGATACAACCCTGCCCGCCAGGTTCCCCATATGCTCAGCCAGCGAGCGTTTCCATAGGATCAAACCGAAACCGCCCAGCGATGCTCCAAGGAACACTACTCCCAGGACCGCCAGTGTAACCGTGCTGCCATCGGCGTTGCCGGTCACCGCAAGCATTACGACAGCCGCGACCGGCAGGGCCAGTTTGGCGAATGTGTTCCAGACTCCGGAGACGCCCAGCATAAGCGAATACTCCGCCACGCTGAACCCGTAGGAGTGAATGATCTCGTATCCCAGCCCGACCGACCAGGCTCCCCCCAGCGGAAGGGTGCTGGAGATAAGGTTTTGAGAGAGGGTAAGCTGTGCCGCTTTCGGGTTATTGAGCCCCGGAAGGGCAGCCTGATTCATGGTCCATGCGCAGGCAAGATTGAATACCGCGAGCGCCAGCAAAAACACCAGTTGAATGATGCTCAGTTCGCCCATTGCCTGAAAGACCTGCTTGTAGCTTGCGAACTTGGGAAGCACATAAGCAAAGACGACAATGACTATCGCAATAGTAACTGCGGTCATTATAAGACGCTTTATCAGCATCGACTTTTTCCCGCTCGATCCGGGTCCTGCAGCATCATCAACCTTCTGCGTCTCTGTGATATTTCCGCTGTCCCCTGCTGTCATCAAACCTCCTGGCATTACAGTCACTCTTTTTCACATGAATCTTCAAAGATAATGAAACGCTTCCGTCCCGGAACAAGCTACCCGCATAATCCAGAGCATGGCAAACACCAGGGCACCTGAATCCACTCCCATCCCGGGACTTACAACAATACCGATTGACTTCGCTATTCCTTTCCTACCACATATTCGTATCGAAAACCTTTTGAGTTAAGCAAAGAAAGAAACACCTGCCATTGCTTTCCGACCCTGTTCATTCTCCAGACCGGACTTGGAATCAACTTGTTTTATTTCGATCCGGAGAAGGGAAGGTGTCCGAAAAGTATTATCTTTAGTACTGAGCGGCATTCTAATATAGAAAAAGGATGGTTATTCATGGAAAAAAATCGTTCCGTATCAGCGGGCGTCAACGAGCGGGAATGGTGGAAAGACCCTAAGATTTCGACAGTGCTAATGGCTGCCACTTACATCATCGGCGGCCTTGGTATCGGCCTCGGAATGTATGCTTATTTCGATGAAGGCGCAGTCAAGGGACTCCACTGGGCTTTGCCGCTGACAGTAGGGGCTGTTGGGGTTCTATCGTTCATCAGACACTCCATGTTTTGCGAAAGCGACGCCTCCCGGATGGGAATCGCAGGAGGCGACCCCTACTTTCAGATGGAGGTCGGGTACGCAAATGGAGGTATGGGGCTGATCGCGCTGATCGCTTTCTTCAGCAACTGGGGAACAGCTGCGGATATCTCGCTTATGCTTGCTTTTGCCGTTTATCTTTCAATGGGGTTAATTCTTGCTTCCGCGAAAAAGATTAAGAGCCGCAAGCTCTCCCCCGCTTTCGTAATACGAAACGGCTTATGGGCTCTTGAAGTCGGATTCATGTTCTTCTTCGGCATCTCCGCCGCCATTGCGGCCGGCCTTTAAAGATGGACAATTACTTAACGGAAAAGGTCTTTACTTTGATAGATAAATTGCCATCGTCATTCCAGAAATGACCGAAAAGTAGTAAAACTGCTTAATGGTTATCGAACAGCTTTCCTAAATTCTAATTCCTGTCTTCCGGCTTCCAGCTCTCCAGCGCCACCGCGGTCGCGTCCGCGTCCTCTTCGGCGACGGCAATCAGCAGATGGTAGTTGCCTTCCACAACCGTAGCGGTAGCAAGAACCATGTTGATGCCGGCGTCGGCTATCCTCGCGGCGATTCTGGCGCCCGCTCCAATCTCGTCCTGCCCGCTCAGCAGGAACCCCGCGAACTCATCTATCGAAATCCCGTTCGCGCGCGCAAAGCTTTTCACCTCTCCCGGCTTGTCGGGGATACAGAAGACAGCGCCCTTTCCGCCGCCCGCGGAGAACGCCGCGAGATTCAAGAGGTTTACACTCATGCCCGCGATCTCCGGCAGCAGACCTGAAAGCGCTCCCGGTGCGTCCTCGATCTCCGCCTTCAAAACAGTTACCCTTTGTACGGCCATCTCGGCCTCCTTCCCCTGGTGACTGAAAACCGCATGGAACCATTCTATTAGTACGATGTGGCACTATCAATGCAGAATCGGCGTCTCAGTCGAGGTGATACCCTTGCATGACCGTTGAGCTCGGGCAATAACATGACATTGTTTGGGGATTTCGGCAATTGGTTAAATATTGATCAAGATTCAGGACTGTGAAAATTTTAGAAGATCTCCTCGTCCCAGGCGTCGATAAGCGACATCGGGACCTCTTCAATAGCCTCGGGCCCCTCATTCAACTCTATGCGAGGGGCAACGTCTCCGGGTTTCTCGAAAACCTGACTTCTTTTGTAATCGACATCGAGCGGAGCACCGCAGTTAAGGCATGTACATACAGTCGCAGGGGTATCTTTTCCGCAACTGTAGCATCTAATTTGTTTCACTTCTTCAACGGAATCATCCGCCTGGTCGCGTGCACCCGTTTTCTCTTTGAAGAAATCCCTGAAATCCTCATCGAGGAATTCGTGACCAGAGCGTTCTCTTTGCATAAGATCGCCCGGCGGCTGCTTCTCTATGCTTTTCCTGGAATCTTTATAGATCATGGCAGAAACCTCTTAAAAGTTAAAACGATGAAAACTATCCTCATGTTTACTCCCCGGACGGATGCCTTGGCCGAGCCGTGATAGTATATATTCATTTCGCACCCAAGTGATCCATAGAGACCTTTTTTATACTACGATATCGTCGTTGAAGAGCGCACAAAGGAGTACCAGTTAATTGAAAGCAAACATTTTACAGAAGCTTCGTATAATGCTGGTTACGGTCTACGCCACCCTCCGGATAACCATACTGGTCTTGTACCGCGACCTCTTTACCGGCGGTTACCCCAGAGACTACGGTGACAGGTGGCTCAAGTGGTGGGCCGGAAAACTGGTTGATTCGGTAAGGATACACTACACAGTTAATAATCCAGGCGATATTAAGATTGAGCCCGGGAAGCGTTACATCATAATGAGCAACCACCGAAGTCACTACGATATCCCGCTGATGATTCTAACCATGCCGGGA
>JAFGMY010000017.1 GCA_016927325.1 Actinomycetota bacterium
GCCACATCGTTCATGTCCGTTGCATAGTAGCCGATACCGGCAAAACTATCGACCGCTTTATCAAGTATCTCATTTTCGATTTCTTCCGAATCTTCGACGCCGTCGCCCGGCTTTGCTTTCTGACTGCGCGCCTCAATGGTCATCTTCTTAATAAAAGAAAGGGGGTAGCCCGCATCTTTCAGCCGCATGATCTCTTCTAGCTCTGCTATATGCTTCTTGGTGTAATAAGCCATTGTCTGTGCCGTTTTGATCGGCTCTGACAGAAGGTTTTCTCTTATGTAATAATGTATAGTCGTCCGGCTAATACCTGTTAATTCCACCAGATCCGATATTTTTAACGGTTTTTCCAATTTTCACTCCGCCTTCAATAAACTGTATAGTTATTTTAACTGATTGTGTAGTTCTTTTTTATTAAGGTTGATTTCTTATCTCCTCGGTTCAGGTTTTTTCCTGAATATTTCAATGGCTAAGCCTCTTTTGAAGTTCATTTCATCCGAGTTGCCGCATCCGATTCTTATTATTTTTAACTCTATTATAACCTTATTTAGATAACTATATAATATATCCAATGTAACTATATGGTTGACATACAACATGAAACCTGAAAGACTTGAACCTGCAACGTTTTTTAATTATC
Organism: Actinomycetota bacterium; assembly: GCA_016927325.1. GTDB lineage: Bacteria > Actinomycetota > Geothermincolia > Fen-727 > Anoxymicrobiaceae > JAFGMY01. The sequence continues at coordinate 638 of JAFGMY010000017.1, forward strand.
CAAGCGAGGAACTTGAAATGGTTTTCAGCGATAGTGACGGTATTTTTTATGACTTTTCGGGCAGGAAATACCCCGGCGCTGACTCCCCTGTATTCCTTTCGGTTTCCCCGACCAGGCTTTCCGATTCAATGTCATATGACCGGTTTTATCACCTGATATCAGGTGTTTCTGTCGCTTTTTAAGTTAACCGACCGGGTGCGTTCACGATTCGGGCGCACTGCATAAAAACCGCTGGAAGCAGAATTGGAGGAAAAGCAATGTCGTTCGGAAAGATTTCAAAGGAAGCCATCAAAGAACTGCAAGACGCCCTTGGAGAGAACAACGCTTCCGCAGATCCCGGTTTGTGCGCGGTTTACTCCTACATGAACAGCATGGGAGGATCCCTCCTGGGAGTCTGGTTTCCTATGCCGGTAGCCGTGGTCCTGCCGTCGACCACCGAAGAGGTAATGGCGGCGCTCAGGATCTGCAAGAAAAACGGCCTCAAGGCAAAGCCGCACTCATCAGGATGGATAGTACTGGCGCTCAGCATGTCTCAGGACTGTGTCATTATGGACCTTCGGCGCATGACCCACCTTGAGATCAACAAAGAAGACGGTTATGCGGTGGTAGAGCCCTACTGCTCGGCGGGAGAGCAACAGGTAGAGATCATGAAACTAGGCCTGAACAGCCACGTGAACGGAGCCGGGCCTAACGCATCCAACCTGGCCAGCGCGACCAGCTGCCAGGGAAGCGGCGGCACCTCCCAGTCGATGTCCAACAGCGAACGAAACTGCCTGGGGGTCGAGCTCTGCCTGCCAAACGGTGAGGAAGTCCTCCGCATGGGCTCCCCGGGAACCCCCAATGCCGGCTGGTTCTGCGGCGACGGCCCCGGACCATCCCTTCGCGGAATGATGAGGGGCGCGATTGGAAGCATGGGAAGCCACGGAGTCTATACAAGATGCGGCATGAAGTGTTACCCGTGGTATACAAAACCGTTCCACTGCGAGGGCAGCCCGCCATTCTTTGATGCGAGGCCCCTTGCCAACTACTCTCTCAGGACCGCCTTCTGGCCCGACTATGACTCAGAGTGCGATGCTTTGTACCGGATCGGCGAAAGCGAGCTTACCGACTACTGCGCGAGGCTGGGGCCGGGCGCATACGAGGAAGCGGCATCGACGTCAAATGAGGAGTACATGTCGATGGTTGAGAGCGGAATCTACCGGAACACCTTTCCTAAGGGAGCCTGGACCTTCTCTATCGCGGCAAGCTGCCCCGAAGAGCACGACTGCAGAATCAATATCCTTGAAAAGATCGTCGATGACACAGGCGGCATCATGATCGACCCGGTAGATCTTGGCAATGACGCTTTTCAGGTCGTATTCCAGACCGCGATCCGCGGCTGTTACATCTTCAAGGCGGCGTTTATGCCCACCGGTTCATGGAGCTGCTTCCCGCCGATGAGCTATGAGACGATTGATAACATCTGGAAAGTCAACCAGCCGGTCAACTGCGAGATCAAGAAGGATATGATAGCCAAGGAAGCAATCTCCGACGACTACTATGACAACGTCTATGCAAGTCTCGACGAGCACAGCCACTTCGGGCACGATGAGTCACCTTACCATATCGACCTCTGGGAGGATAAAGGCATGGACCTTGAGGGCTATGCACGGGGCATAATGGAGACGCCAAGGAAGAAGATACCGCTCCTGTACTCACCGATGCCCAAGAATATGGGTACATACGGAAAGTTCATCAGGAAAATATGCGATTTGCTCGATCCCGACCGTGTCATGGATTCAATCGTAGGCAAGTTCTTCATAACCGAAAGCCTCGACAAAATAGACGAACTGGAAAAGGAGCCGTTCAGACAAAAGGCAAAGGTTTGAGCCCGGAAAGTCCGCCGGGTGATTTGTTCCTCCTGGTATTACGGGAACTCAGCGGTCCCTCGTAATGCCTAATGTAACTCGGTGATGAGCACCGCTGCAATCAGTCTGCCATGCGCAGGCTGATTGCTCTTTTCTGGCACTCTTGCGGCCGTTTCTCTTTCGTTTTTCTCTTGTGGCCGGGTACTCCTGCC
>JAFGMY010000131.1 GCA_016927325.1 Actinomycetota bacterium
GCACAACCGGCGCAGGCACAGGCACAGGCACAACCGCCCCCGCCCCCTCCAATACCTGTGCGCCTGCCATAGTACCTGTCCCTGTAGACACGCCGGTACTCCACAGGATTAACTTCTTTTACAATCTCTTCTTTCATGTCCTCAGTTACGGCGAACGCCGAGTCCTGGACACCCTTGAACGTGGCCGCGATCGAATCGGCGATCGTTGCGCCCTCCACGGCGGACCGTCCACCGGCCTGACCCGGCTCCTTCGCACAGCCGCCTCCCTGCAGTGCCACCAGGGAAGATATCCAGAGTGGCACGGTGTAGGTCCCCGAACTGAAAGTGTCCCTTAACCTGGAGTTGAACGCCGGGTCAAGCAGCAGGAAATCGAGCCGGTCATTGAACTTCGCGAGTTTCTGGTCGCGGTCAGCCTGGGACTTAACCTCAATCCACGCATTCTTCGCAGCCTCCTCATAGTACTTGACTGTATCTTCATGGCAGAAACCCCTGGTCTTCTTCTCCACCCTTTTGAGCAGCATCGTCAGCGCCATCTTAAGGGTGGCCTCATCGATCGAGCCCTCGGGAGTAATCGACGCCAGAAAATCACAGTAATGCGGCGGCAGGCCTTCCGGAGCCATTGCAGTTTTATAAAAGAGCGCGGGCTTCATGCTCTTCAGGGTTATTATTCCTTTTTGCATCAACTCTATAAAAACGATCGACGCCACGCGGTCGAGATCCTGGCACATCAGTACAGAAGCCTCGGAAGCGTCCAGATCGGTCTTCGGCCCCGACCCTTCGACACTCATGGCGGGAGCAATGTATTTCACCTTCGCCCCCTCACCGTGGACACGGAAACCCGAACGCACCGACCTTGCCAGAACCGCGAATACCGACAAAATAACCGGAATAATTACCTTCCATATTGCGCCAAACGATGAACTCCCGGCGTCATAGTAATAGGTACTTGATCCGACAGGTTCATAGTCGGGAAGCGGCTGTTGTGGATAGACGCCGGTCACATAGAGTGCCGGGAACGATATTCCATGGATTACCCCTTCGGACGGCTTGACATCAGCATGATCCCAGGTGAACACGTGGGCTCCCCCGGCGTCCGAATGAAACGAATACTCTTCCCCATGATAAACAGTTTCGTTGGGTTGCACCCCGGGAGGGAACTCGATGGAAAAGTTCAAGTCTGTTTTTCCGTGCGCATACTGTTCGTCCCACCATGTGTTTATGAACTCGACCGAGGCATAGCCTTCATGCTGTGTGTCCTGAAATACCATCTGGGGGGTTCTGCCCTTGAAGCTGAAAACAGCGCTATTGCCGGGCTGAATCGCCTGGTTGCCCAGGTGCACCTCCACCCCCGGAGAGACCACCTCGGAAGGTCTGATGTCGGTAAGCGGCACTTCGTTTATCGAAGCCGAACATTCAGCAATTGAATAGTCCGGGGTCGGCATCCCGACATCTATTATGTCTATCGGCTTCGCGCCCTCGTCATTCTTAAATTCGATTTTGTACCAGAAGTCGAGCGAGGAGTCCTGGTTGACCTTCACGTAAATGTCTTCATCCGGGACTTCGAAACTGTACTCCTCCTCCGCCGCAAGTCCCTGGGTGAAAGCAAGTACGATCACCAGCGTCAAAGTGAATATCAGAAAGAAAGCTTTTCGGCGGGCTCTTTTTTGAACCCCACTCGGAGCGGAAATCATTTTTACCCAGTCACCTCGTGGTCTATACACGAACCGTATCAATAGGTTACCACAAAGAGTGCAACTTGAACGGGCAATTCAATCCGATTGTCCGAAAGCCGAATTAGCGATAGAATCGCCCGGCGGGACGATACGGAGGTATTGGATGAAGATTCAGGAGCAGGGCGAAAACGGCAAGATAATAGTCATTTCCGATACCCACTTCGGTGATGAGTCACAGCTTCTCAACCAGGCCGCTCTGGTTGACACATTTGTCGATGTGCTTTCAAAAAAGGGAAAGGTCGCCGAACTGGTGCTCCTCGGGGATATTCTGGACGTCTGGATGAAGCCGCTGACCGGGGCTTTAAAAGACGCGAAGTACTTCATCGGGCAAGTAGCCGCACTTGAAAACATCGAGAAGATCACCTACGTTCCCGGAAACCACGACCACCAACTGTTCATGGACGAGTTCCGGGGTGAAGTCGACCGTAGTATCAGGGAGGGAAACTTCTCCAACCCGGAGTTCATGCCGTCGAGAGAGTACCCGGGGACGACGCTCAGTTACCTGGCTCCCCGTCCTGACATCCCGTTCCGGATGGCCTACCCTTTCATCGTGCGGCACGCTAACGGGAAGGAAGTGGTGCTCACCCATGGACACCACCTCGACTACTTTGATAACAGCTTCTGGTGGGTCAGGACTTACTGGCTTTCCAGGTATATCATCCGGAAGAGAAAGAAGAAAAAGAAGAGCCCCGATCTTCAGGATATCGAAACCGCCAACCTTCCATTTTACGGTGCCATGTCGGTAAACCCCTGGGTCCCCGAGCTTGTTGAATCCGAGCTCCGCTTCTACCGTGTACTCAACTTCTTCGGGCGCCTTTTCCGTAAAAGAGCGGGTCTTTCACCCACGCGGGATACGCTTATCAGAGATAACTACGATGAGATCGAAAAGCTCTTGCCGCTTCTCGGCCACCCCAGGCCGGGTTGCCTGGTGTTCGGCCATACACACCGGCCGGGAGTAGGAAAAACACCGGACTCGGGTATTACTGTAATCAATACCGGATCATGGCTTGAAGCTGACACCGATGCGCTGAACATGACGTGGGCCGAGATCGATTATGACGCGAAACTGTACCGGCTTATCGGTAAAAAAGTTGAGTTGATGTACAGCGAAGGAATCTGAGTTCTTTTCATCCATTCCGTCAGTTGACTTCAGCAGAAAGGAGAAAGCGTTGGAGTGTCACAATCTGAATAAAAACCTCAGTGTATGCAACTGCACCTATGAACCCTGCAGCAGGAAAGGCAAATGCTGCGAATGCCTTCAATACCACAAAGCCTTAAACGAGCTTCCCGCCTGCCTTTTTCCCGATGATGTGGAAAGGACATACGACAGGTCGATCGCTAAATTTATCGAGTTAAACAGCCGGTGAAATCAGCATTCGTGAAGTCAGGGGTTACCACGTTCTTCTAACTTCCGGATTCCAGATTCCTGAATTAAAAACGCCGCGCCCTCCCCAAGAGGGGATTGGCGCAGCGTCCTCTCCCTTGATCAGGCGCTTGTCCGGCATTAACCATAACAAGCAATGAGTATAATAGCAATACAAGCATCGCCAGTCAATATTCTTTTGAGGAGTATATTTGCGGTCGAGGCCAACCGGTCATTATCTACAGGCGCCCCGTAAATGGTGTTTAGCCCCATTTATCCCAGTCTGTGCGTTTGCCATGGCGCAAAACGAACGGTCTGGCACTGATCCAATCTTTCTCCTGAAGGAAAAATTATTGCTCCGGCGACTGTCGGAATTTCTACAGTGAAATCAGTCGGTCGCCGCCCCTTCAAAGACTTTGGACATACGCTGAACGACGGCGTCCCAGCTGTATTTCGCCGCTGTGATGTCTTTCGCCTGTCTTCCCCATGCTTCGACGCGGGGATACGGCGCCTTCAAGAGCAAGCGGCAAGCCCTGGCTATTCTCGAGACTATGTCGTCTCTGTTTCCCAGCAACATTGAGTCGCCCCATTCGTGCTCGACCGTCTCCAGTATCTCGTCAAGCGCGGGATGTCGGGGAGCAACCGGTATAACACCGGCTCCCAATGCTTCAAGGACTGTTGTTCTTGAACTCTCGGGGTCCAGGGAAGGAACCAGCAGTCCGCGCGCATAGGGTAGAATCTCAAGGTATTCCTCACGATACAGGTGTCCGGAGAAAACCGCGGTATCCCGAATCACCAGCCCTTTGCAGAGCTGTTCGTACATGGTCAGGAGGCCGTCGCTTTTAAGCTGATCGAGAAAAGAAAGAACCGGAGAGAACGGCTTGTCCGGTTCATTGCAGTTGTCGTTTCCATAACGGCACAACTCCCTTAGAGCGCCGATATCTCCTTCCCCGAGAGCCTCCAGCATCAGCTCGAGAATTCCCCTTGAGTTTCCCGAACCGCAAATAAGTATGCGGGCTTCCGGATGCTCTTCCACTATGAAGGGGAGAGCGGGAACGATGAACTGCGCTCCTCCGGCTTCCGTGAGCTCACCGGCATACATGATAAACGGACACTCTTTTTCGATTATCTTCCTGAACTTATCCGCGATATCGGTGTCCGGCAACCCCTCCGGATGGCTTCCCCTGATCTCTTCAATCCTTAGTGAAATACCAGTATCCGGATTTTCACTTTCGTCTTCCCCTTTTCCCGTTTGCATAAAATCGACTACCGTGACTCTGCTCATCCGGTTCTCAATCGCTTTCAAGATGATGTTCAAGACTTCTTCAAGGGGTGTGCCGCGGAAAGAGGCGGGGTCGACATCCACACCCGGCGGTATACTGTGAACCGCACCCTTCCAGGAACCGGCTTTTTCGCCAAGCAATTTAAATACGTGTTTCTCGGCATTGAGATTATCGACCACCGCACCGCTTGACCCTTCGAAGCCCCCTGCTGCGAAAACACGAAATCTCTCTTCCTCGAAAACAGGGTCGTCAAGTTCCTCCAGGCAGGTGGTAACAAAATAAGGGACCCCTGCGGCCTCGGCGACAGGCCGGACCGCGTAAGGAAGCACCAGCGCATGGTTGACGAGCATTACTTCGGGAACAAACTGATCGATGAGCCTTGTGATGACCCTGCGGTAGTTGCCGACGTACTCCTCTATTTCATTACCGGTCAGTTCGGCGTATTCTCTGACCTCGAACTCGGGATAACTGTCGATCGCATAGACCGGCAGGAGCTTTCCGACATCAGCCCGATATATCATGCAGGAACCCTTGTAATCGGTCTGTCTGTCCCACGCCACGTGCGGGTTGATGCCGCCGACCTGCTCGAGCAGCAGCGTGGAAACAAAATCATAGTTCGGATCATCCTCCTGGCACATGACCACGAGCTGGTGGCCGGCCCGGCAAAGCGCCCGGGCAATGTTCTGAACGTACCGGTCGCCTCTGGAACCTTCCAGAAAATATGCATGGCATATCAAAATACGCAATATTTCCTCCATCCTTAAAACTCGTATATAGAAGTTAAACCATAATCAGGAATTCGTCCATTTGAACGGATATTTTCCCGCTTCCGGCCCCGTACGGCATCCGGCCGTGCCGGATGCCGTCGTCTCTCCATAAATAGAACCGTTATGCGGCGCCTCGCCTTCTCTGGATATCGAAAAAAACAGCGCATTAGGCGGTTTTGAGATATGTAAGTTAGAATATTGTGTTCAGGTACTGAAATACAATCGAGGCGAGAGCGAAAATGGAAGAAAAGCGGTTCGGCAGAGTAAGGGTGATACCCGGCGGTGGCGACTCCCGGTTCCCGGCGTGCACGGCACTGCTTGTCGAGGACGACATCAGAACAATAATCGACCCGGGGTGCAGGAAAGAAAAGATTTCCGAAATACTCGGGCAGGGACCGGTGGACCGTGTGATAAACACCCATTATCACTTCGACCATATCAAGAACAACTACCTGTTCGCCGATTCGGAAATCTGGCTTAACTACAGGGAGTCTCCCTGCTTCAAAGACGTCTTCAATATCGCAAGGCTCGGCGGAATAATCGAGGTCTACGGCGAGGAAAAAGGAAGACAGTGGGTGGAAGGTCTTAAAGAGTGCGCCATAACCAACGCCAGACCGACCCCTTTCAAGGACATCCGCTGGCTGCTGTCGTCCGGGAGGCTGGACGGCACATATAAATGGGGAGACGAGATTGATTTCGGCCATACCCGCGCAAAGGTATTGCCCGCCCCGGGGCACAGCATGGGTTGTTCATATTTTTTCTTTCCCGAAGAACGGATCGTTTACACCGCGGACTCCGACTTTACGGAGTTCGGCCCCTTTTACGGCGGAAGCGACAGTGATATAGACGCCTGCGTCCAGTCCCTGGTCAGCCTGGTGGACCTTGAAGCCGATTACTTCATCACCAGCCATGAAGCGGGCATCCTCACACTGGAGGAGCTGCTCGACGCACTTCCTGGATACCTGGACAAAGTAGACGAAAGGGATGTGATCGTAACCGAAAGGCTGCGAAAAGGCATGAGCGTGGATGAGATCGCGAGGGAAGGTGTCTGTTATCCGAAGCGGGCCTTAAAGGATCCTTTTGTTTTCATGTGGGAAAAAGTCCATGTGAAGAAACACGCCAGGCGTCTTGTCTCTACCGGCGCGGTACAACTCGAAATGGAGTCGATGTCTCAAATTCTGAAAGACTCCGAGCCTCTGCCTCTTGAACAGTACGGTTTCGACCTGAGTGTTGAGAGCACCGGTGAAAAACCGGCGGAAACAACACCGCTGGATTTCATGTAATGGACACGGCCGCCGTTCCGGATCGGATCAGGCGCTTTCAAGACGCTTCCTTTTTAAATTTATCATGTAAGTCCGCTTTGGAGAAACGGCCATTGATATCAGGAAAAAGGCAAAGAGCACCAGCACGATTGTCGCCCCGGAGGCGACATCAAAACTGGAAGAGATGAACAGCCCGATGACGACCGCGGTAATCCCCGACAAAATAGAGGTTGATATGACCCACCTGTAGTTGCTGAACAGCTGCATGCCGATAGCCCCCGGCGTTACCAGCAGAGCCGCCACCAGGATTATTCCCACCAGCTTGATGGACACCACAATCGTAAGGGCCATAGCTATCAGAAGTCCGTAATAGATAAACCTCACCGGCAGCCCGCTCGCGGTCGCGGTCTCCTCGTCGAAAACAAAGAAAAGAAGTTCCTTGAAAAAAACGGTAAGAAAAGCGACAACCAAAGAAGAAACAACAGCCAGAATAATAATGTCGTTCCAGTTCATCGCCAGAATACTTCCGAACAAATAACTCATCAGATCGAGATTATATGCGTGGGCGATCCGTACAAGGACGAC
>JAFGMY010000132.1 GCA_016927325.1 Actinomycetota bacterium
AACCATTCCGAACACAGAAGTTAAGCCCTCCATCGCCGATGGTACTGCAGGGGAGACCCTGTGGGAGAGTAGGACGCCGCCGACCTTTATTTGGCCCGGTTAACAGCCGGGCTTATTCTTTATGTACAGTTGCATTGCGGGTATTATTAGTAGTCAGGCCCGGATGGGCAAAGATTAAAGAATGAATGGAGAACGGCAATGTACTGCCCGAGCTGTGGAAAAGAAGCCGCTGAAGGTTCAATGTACTGTCCCTCGTGCGGCACCGCGCTGGGAAGCACGGGATACACGGGGGTTCAAGGGCGGGAAACCGGCCCGCAAGGTGATGGAGGCGCGGTTCCGCCACCGCCGGTTCCGCCGCCACCAGGAATACCGGGAGGAACGGTTCCGCCACCGCCCGGCATGCCATACCAGAACGTTCTCAGGAATAACTCCATGTGTATAGCCGCGTTGGTCCTCGGGATCGCTTCCCTTGTATTTGTTTTCGGTCCAATGTTCGGGACGCTTCTGGGAATCGCGGGGATAATACTCGGAAAGATTGGAATGGACCAGGTGGATGAAAGACCGGATATCTACACCGGAAGAAACATGGGGCAGGTCGGTTTTGTTCTTTCTATTATCGGAGTGGCGTTAAATGTTCTTTTTACGGCAGCGCGATTTATGTTCTGGGGATTCCATGTTTTCTGGTAGAGAGCGTATTTGATCAACCATGACCGCATGTGGCGGCCGGAATTACGATTTGAGGAGTTGTTTTGGCAGACGTAAGACCATTTAGAGGGATAAGGTATAACCAGGAAGCGATAGGCGATCTGTCGCTGGTGGTTTCGCCCCCATACGATATCATCAGTGATAAGGACCGGGACATTTATTACAATAAGCACCCTTACAACGTGATACGGCTTATTCTCAACAGGCCTAAGAAGAGTGACGGGAGCGAAAACGAGCGCCACCAGCGGGCGGCTCAGTTCCTGGAGCGATGGTCGAAACAGAGGATACTTATCCACGATAACAAGCCCAGCTTGTACCTTTACAGGCAGAGGTACCTTATCGGCGGGGATTATCGGGAGTGCACCGGAATAGTGGCGAGGGTCAGGCTGGAGGATTTCAACGAAGGCGGTATACGGCCGCATGAGGAGATTATGCCGAAGACCTTCAGCGACCGCATGGAACTGCTGAAGCTTGTCAAGACCAATATGAGCATGGTCCAGGGTTTATACTCGGACCCGTCGGAAAAATTAAGAGAAAGCATCATGGCGGAAACCGAGAGGTTTCCACTTGCGCAGTTCCAGACTTTCGACGGGATGGCCCACGACCTCTGGGCGATTCCCGACATCAGGTTCATAGAAAAAGTGAGTTCCTTCCTTCGTGAGAGGCCCCTCTATATCGCTGACGGCCACCACCGCTATCAGACCGCGCTGGAGTACAGCAGGATAGCCCGGGACTCAGACGACTATGCCGGCGGGGACGACCCGAGGAACTTCATAATGATGCAGATCGTGGAGATGGAAAACCCCGGCCTTTCACTGCTTCCGGTTCACCGAGTGGTGACCGGGGATATGGATATCGAACTGGAGAGGCTCGAAGAGGACCTTGGCCGTTACTTTGCGGTAAAAGAGGTGGAGGTCCCGAAGGGCGCGAGGAGCGGTCAGGTTCTGCACTTGCTGAACCAGATGGAAATAGTAGGAAAATCAGAAAGAGTATTCGGCGCGTACCTCGGCAAGCCCCAGGTTTTCCTGCTGATGTCCTGGAAAGGGGAAGAAGACGTTAAGAACTTGATAGACGGAGATCGTTCCGACTCTTACAAGGACCTTGACGTGACAGTGCTTCATTCGATAATTCTCGGGCGGCTCTTAGGCATGCCGCAGGATCGGGCTTCCGTCGAGGAGAGCATGGTGTTTACGAGGGACCCGATTGAAGCGGTTAAACTCGTGGATGAGGGTGCGGCGCGAATAGTTTTCTTTCAGAATCCAATCAAGCCTCACCAGGTTAGAAACATTGCCGACGACGGCGACAAAATGCCTCAGAAATCGACCTATTTTTACCCCAAGCCTTACTCCGGTGTTGTCATGAACCGCATAACCGACTGGTAGAAAGTGTTCATTTTAGTTCATTCAGGAAACGACCAAGCTTTTTACGCGCTTTCTGAAGGGTGAGAGACTGTTCTCTGGTTATTTTATCGGAAACGGCGGTTTTGTTCTGACTGGAACAACCTGTCGCAACGTTTGCGATTGTTGCAGTCAACGCAAGCAGCACGGAAATAGAAATCGGCAGCAGGGATCTTAACTATGGTTTAATATGCATATTCAATCCCCTGATCCCTTCATCTGTTTAAATGCTGCGGAAATGAGAAAAGTTGCAGCTTTGTGATTTCATGGGACATTAAGAAGAGAGGCTGCAGCGCTTATCCGCAGCTTACGGGCATTATCAACCGTTGAAATCATAGTTATTCTCTGGGGTAAAGACCGTCAAGCTGATCACCGTAAACCTGATAGACCTTCTTGCGCTTGACCTTCATGGTGGGCGTAAGGTATCCGTCCTCAATGGTCAGGTCGCGATCGAGAATCATAAAGTTTTTGATGGTTTCATATTTAGCGAGCTTGCCGTTCTTTTCCGTCACTATTTCCTTTACCTTCTCACGGATCAGCGGGTGTTTCACAAGCTCCCGGTACCGTCTTGTTTTTATCTTGAGGTCTTTCGCCTGCTCTTCGAGCTCGTCGTCGTCAAGTGTGATCAGGGCGGTCAGGAACTTCTTCTGATCGCCGTATACGACAGCCTGGCTTATCAGCGGTTCTTCCTTGAGCATGCTTTCGATCTTGACCGGCGCGACGTTCTTGCCGCCCGCGGTAATAATTATGTCCTTGATGCGGTCTGTTATTTTAAAGAACCCGTCGTCGTCGATTACCGCAACGTCTCCCGAATGCATCCAGCCGTCACGAATAGACTCACTGGTTTCTTCCGGCTTGTTGAGATACTCCACCATTACGTTCGGGCCCTTCATTATGATTTCACCCTCGTCTGTAACATCGGTGCGGGTGTGTTCGCCGGGCCAGTCGAATGAAGGCCAGCTTCTGCCCACCGTTCCGAGTTTCACATGACCGGGCACATTGGTTGTGGCGCCGCCGGTCTCGGTCATGCCGTACAGTTCATACACGGGAATGCCGATGCACCAGAAGAACTCGTTAATTTCCTTCGAGAGCGGCGCGCCGCCGGCGACAAAGAACTTCATGTTGCCACCCAGTACAAGTTCACGTATCTCACTGAAGTGGTGCTCGTTTATCTCCCTGAACTTGCGAAGTGTGTCGGTGTCAGGTTCGACTCCCTCGAGGGGGCCCGCCACGGTGACTTTTTTTGCGATATCGAGCGCTTTCGCGAACTCGTCGTCCGCATAATCGGCAAGAATGTCGATCTTGCTCCATACTTTCGAGTATATTTTCTCGAAAAGCCTCGGTGCGGTACGCGTGAAATCAGGCTTTATAAAAAGGAAGTCGTTGGCGACCGTATCCATATCACGCGCGAACGCGATCTTGACGTCCCCCCGGTAGATATCAAGAAACGGCCCCGCGAACTGCTCGAATACATGGGCCATCGGAAGGAAAGATAGATCTGTATACCCCGGTTCGATAGGGAACCATGCCGCGCCGGTGCATACGGTATAAGTAATGGCTTCATGCCTGTGCACCGCTCCCTTCGGGATACCGGTAGTGCCCGACGTGTATATATAGGAAGCGATATCGCTGAGGTTTCCGGCGGCTACTGCATCGTCAAAAGCTCTGGAGTACTTCTCTTTGTTGTCCTCGCCCAGCTTCATCAACTCTTCAAAAGACATACAGATGGGATCGTCTCCCGGATCGCAGCCGACTGTGATGATCTTTTCCAGTTGAGGGCTTTTATTTTTCAGTCCGACCAGACCGTCGCGCTTTTCGTAATCGTCGACGAATACAAACCTGCTGTCCAGATCGTTGATTATGTACTGGGCCTGCCCGGGAAGGTTATTGGGGTAAATGCTTCCGGTTTCGCCCCCTATCGACAGCAGGCCGAGGTCGGCTATGATCCACTCAGGCCTGGTCGAGGACATTATGGATATCCTGTCCCCTTTTCCGGCGCCAAGCGCCATCAGGCCCATGCCTGTATTCTTGACCTTTTTGCCTACCTCGTTCCAGCTCATGAGACGCTTTTTACCTTTATGGGTATATGGTGGAAAATCATTTTCAACATGGTAGATGAAAAGCGTATCGTCTCCGTTTTCCTCAACGCGAGACCAAAAAATCTGCGCTATCGTTTTGTCTGTGTCCCTCATCTGGTCCCCCATATATACGCATTGAACTTTCTCGTTCAAGTCCGTGTTTCTTCAGTACGATGCTATATCTCGTTCCCGTCATCGTCGGTCTGGGTGAAAACGTAGTTGCACTGAACCTCAGCGTTGTGCTCGTTCCAGGAGTTGACCGCCTGCAGCTTCTTGAAAAGCTCGGTCTTCTTGCCTTCGACTTTGTACTCGGGAGATCCGAGTGCTTTCAGCGGGCTCATCTCACCCTTGTTGAGCTTGGCCATCATGTCGTAAGGGCACGAAAAGCGGACGATCCAGTTGTCGTCATATGGCGCGTCCCTCAGTTCATCCCACGGCGCGGTCCGGCAGCCGAAGGTGGTGGCGATGCATTTCCCATCTTCGAACTCCCAGGTCGCATAGCGGTCTTTCCCGTCAGGGCCGTCCCAGACCCTGAACGCGAACTTTCCGTTCAGCTTCTTAGCTTTTTTGAGGTGCCGTTCCGAGTTGTTCAGATGATCGGCGCATTCCTCGAGCCATGCCTTGCTGTAGTACGTAACCATCTTTCCCCCTTTCTAAATGGACGGCCATCCGGCCGCCCGTCAACCCCCGGCGGCGGGGGGTATGACGTTTATTTCATCTCCGGTCGAAAGCCTTGTGTCGACATTCGCTTTAAGTCTGTTTACCGTTATCAGCCTTACTGATTTCAAGGGCACGTCATAAACCTCAAGCAGGTCGCCGACGCTTGATCCTTCAGGTATTTCCGCTTCCTCTTTTTTTCTTGATGCCGGCTCTTTGTAGAGTTTCCTCAACGGACCGGCCAGCTTGATGGTAACGAGCACTATGATATCCCGAGTTCCGCCAGTTTCTCTTCCGAGGGGACACCGTCCGGCGTCCAGCCCCGGAGTTCGTAATATTCCTTCAGGAGTTCATCGAGATGCACCACGTTTCCCTCGCCGATTCCTTCCGTGTGCGGCTCTTCGGTCATCCGCCTGGGCAGAGTATCGTCTTTCCCGGTGAATCCGATCTTGTGGTTCAGGGCACGCTCCAGGTTGAAGATCCTTTCGCCCATTTTTCTAATGTCCCACTCGGTGTAATATTTTCCTGTCACCGCGGTGTAGTATTCCGCGAGGATCTCTATGCCGGTTTCTATCAGCATGTATGGGAATACACATAATCCGCACGCTTCGACGATGGCCGATTCATCCTGGCGCATAATGGCAAGGGCGGGTTTTCCTTTACCTGTAAGCGGATCCATCGGTTCCGGTATGCCGTTGATCTCAGGCTGAATAGTGTTTCCGGTTGTGTGGTTGCCGCCTTCCGGTGAAGTGGCGTAAATCAGGGCCTGGCCTATCATGCCTCTTGGGTGGTAACCGGCGAAACCCTGGCCTTTGGAGCCCATGAACAACTCAGGTCTTCCGCATTTGCCTGCCAGGTAATAACCGCCTTTTCCGGCTTCTTTTCCGAACCCCTCGGCGTGGCCTATCATTTCGAGGAGCCTGATGGTGTTGTCCGCGTCGCCCCATTTCATGGGAAACCCGATATCTTCCTCGTTCAGCAGTCCTTCTTCAAAAAGTTCCATGATCGCCGAGACGGTACAGCCCGCGTCCATCGTGTCCATTCCAAGTTCGTTGCATATATAGTTCATCTTGGTAAGAGCATCGAGGTCGCCGACAAGTATGTTGGATCCCAGGGAGAAGCATGTTTCATATTCCGGGCCGTCACCGCGGCCGCTGTACTTCGAGCCTTCCGGAATCTTCGTGTTTCTGCCGCAGTTGATGCAGCACGCGTAGCACGATTTGGCACGGAGAAGAGTCCGGTCGATAATTTCCGCGCCGTTGATCTCGTCGCCGTCCTCGAAAAATCCCTCCCGGAAATTCTCGGTGGGCATGATATTATTCGCGTTCATTATATCGACGAACAGCGGGGTCCCGAACTCACCGAACGCTTCGCCAAGCTCAGTTTTCTTGATATGGTCGGCGACTACGGTCGCCCTGAGGAGTTCTTCAGGGTCATGAACTCTGACTCCTTTTGTTCCCCTGATCGCGATCCCCTTGAGGTTCTTGGAACCCATTACGGCACCGACACCGGAGCGTGCGGCAGCCCGGGACGCGTCGTTGATAATGGCTGCGAAACGGACCAGATTTTCCCCGGCGGGACCGATGCACGCCACCCTTGCGTCCTTGTGGGTTTCCCTCTTGATGGCCCGGTCGGCCTCGCGGGTGTCTTTGCCCCAGATTGCCCCCGCGGCGCGAAGTTCGACATGATCGTCATCGATCCAGAGATAAACCGGCTTTTCCGATTTGCCTTTCAGGACGATAGCGTCGTAACCGGCGGTTTTGAAGGCGGCGGGAAAGTACCCGCCCGAGTTTGACGAGCAGATCGTTCCTGTCAGGGGGCTCTTGGTGATAACCATATACCGTCCCGAGCTGAGCGCGCCGGTAAGGGTCAGCGGCCCGTTCGCGAATATGAGGATATTTTCCGGTGACAGGGGGTCGCAGCCCGGGTTGAGTTCGTCGTACAGAATTTTCATGCCCAGGCCCCTTCCGCCCACGTATTCCCTTGCGAGGTTTTCATCAAGCGGCTCTCTTTCGATTTTTCCCGACGAAAGGTCCACGCGAAGAATAGTGCCCATCCAACCGTACATGCGTATCACTTCCTTATAATCCGACTTCCCTGTAAAGGAGTTCCTGATCTTTCACATCATCGTCATCAACAAGTTCAAGCGCCTTTACCGCGCAAGCCTTGACGCACAAGGGGTCGTCGCAGACTTCGCACTTGACGGCTACGCCACCGACCATGAAGACGCAGTCGAACTCACATGCGTCGATACAGCTTTCGCAGCCGGTGCACTCCTCCTCGTCAATTGATACGATTCCGGTGGCCTGGTCTTTGCTGATCGCGTCGACAGGGCATGCTTCCATGCATGCCGGGCTTTCGCACTGAAGGCAGACATGCGCTACGTATCTGGTGTCATCGTCGTTCTGGGACACTCTGATGCGGGCGATCGAAGGACGGTATTCATAGACACCGTTTCTGGTGAAATTAAGAGAGCAGTACATTGAGCAGAGATTACAGTTTGTGCATTTCTCTTCCTCGAAGGAAATTCGCTTGCCCATTTTTATACCCCCCTGAAAATGAGCTCAAACAAGTCACTGTCGACCCACCATGTCTGGATAACTGCTTTATCTGATGCCAATTCATAATGCAACCGCTTAACCAGTAATGAACAGGCACCACAGACACATCCCCGGACTTACCGTGCTTGGTAAAGTTACCGGCAGTTAAGAATTCTATCTTATATATTTTATGGGTCAAGAGATTTGATTGTGGCAATCGAAAAGGATGAAAAAGCGAGGGGAGGCAAGTCAAGCCGGTGTCGTAACAAACACCGGCGACCGTCGTTTGACAGGTGTGACAGCTCCAGCCATGGGTTATCGCCGTGACGGAACGAAAGTGTGACCCGCGCAGGGCGGTACATTTGCCTGACGGCAAATCTCGGGCACCGGGCCGGGATCACAGTGCGCGGAACCGCTCGGGCCTGAGAGTGGATGTGTCTTTTAATGCCTCGTCAATTATTGCGAGCATTTTATCTTTGTCCCGGGGGAGCACTCCACCGATCGGAAGATAGTTTGAAGCGTGGTTGGTCCTGAACAGGCAGGGGCCTTCAACGTCGATATTGCGCAAGAGTGTGGCAAGTTCCTGCAGGATGGACAGTGGGTTCATGACTTCGAACTCGCCGTTCGAGTGCTTCCTGTGAAGCGGGGTGCCGGGAACAATCATAAGTGTCAGAGCGCTGAAGTACCTGGGATTCATGCGGCTGACCACCTTTCCGGTATCAACGGCATGCCGGTGGCTCATGGAGTTGCTGCCGAGGCCCAGCAGGCCTATTGCCGAGACGTTTATTCCCGACGCTTGCGCTTTTATGACCGCCTGGACCATTTCCTCTGATGTCGCGCCCTTTTTCATCTCTTTGAGTATCTCGTCGTTCCCGCTCTCCAGGCCTAGGTAAGCAATCGTGAGCTTGTTTTCGCTCAGTGACCTGAGCTCGTCCGGACTCTTGGCCAGAAGATCCCGGGCGTTGGCGTAGAGGCCTACCCTCTCGAGCTTGGGAAACCGATCGTCGAGGTAGCTCGTAATATCAAGAAGCTCTTCGGTTTCCAGACACATCGCGTCACCGTCGCAAAGAAACGCCCTCTTTATCGAAGGGTTATACCTTGCCGCGAGGTCGATGTCTTCCTTGATCTTTGCAAGCGGCCTTCGGGCGAATTTCGTGTACTTGTATGTCGAGCAGAAAGCGCACTGGTTGTGCGAACAGCCAAGCGTTGCCTGGAGCAGAAAACTCCCCGCTTCACTTGGAGGTCTTATGACAATGCCTTCATGGTTGTATTTCAATGGTTCTCACTCTCCTGATAAATGCCGGTTTCCCTTGCGTGAATGAACAGCTTCAGAGGCTTCATCATTACGTTCGATATTCCGGTGCTATTCCTTAACCATAATAGCAGAAATGCGTTATTCGCCGGATGTCAGGTTGGTTCAGGCCGCTCGGAAGGAGTGCGGGATCACGCGGGCTGGAAGTAAAATATCAGGCATCAGTGTGCGGTTGACGCAACGCCGCTGAATATAAAGGCCCGGGTCAGCAAAACCGTTTACTGTTATGGGTCATGCTGTTGAATTGTATAAAATAGGTTTAGAGCATATAAATATTGAAACAACGTTGAAGATGTTGGACGCACATGGGATGTCGTTTAACGGTTCGACATTTTAGTCAGGGTGGGCCGGTTATGGAAGAAACACCGTTCAGCCTTCTGCAGAGAGGCAAAGACCTGTTAAGTGACGGAAATCCGGCGCAGGCAGCGATGCTCCTGGAGCGCGCGAAGAGGATGGAGCCCGACAAAGGTTCGATACTTGAGATCCTGGGCCGTGCCTACTTTATGACCGGAAGATATGAGGAGGCGGCGGGGTGCTATCGAAACGCTATTAGAGTAGATCCAAACAACGATCACGCGCACTACTGCCTCGGCCTGTGCCTGCTGAAAAATAACGACAGGGTGGAGGCGGGCAAGCATTTCAAGTTGGCCTGGTCGCTGAGGCCGCTTGATGATTACCGGTTTATGGCACTTCGCTTCGGCGCGGAAAAGGGTTGTTGAACGGTGGGAGGTTGACGGTATTTTGGCACTTATCGACCAGTATAAAGCATTCATTATTGATCTTGACGGTGTGCTGTATCTGATTAACGACCCGATTGACGGGTCTGTTGAGGCGATCAGGGAACTGCAGTCGGCGGGAAAACCGTTTGTGTTCCTCACCAACAACTCGTCCAGCACGCCCGCAATGTACACGGAAAAGTTGAAGTTCATGGGTCTGGAGATAAGCGAAGACCAGGTGGTCACTTCTTCCCAGGCTCTGGCGTGGTTTATCCGGGACAATTATGAGACCTGCGGAAAGAAAGTGCTGCTGCTCGGGGGCAGGGGGCTTTACGACGAGCTCAGCTCGATCGGGCTGCAGGTGGTTGATGAGGATGGGGGCGACAGCGCGGACTTCGTGGTCGTTGGATGGGACAGGGAGTTCAGCTATGGAAGGCTTAAAGCGGCGGTCATCGCGGTGAGAAAGGGCGCGCATTTCATGGCCTCGAATACGGATGCTTCCTACCCCACGCCGGATGGATTATGGCCCGGGGCGGGTGCCATGGTGGCGGCTGTTTCCACCGGTTCGGAAGCGGAGCCTTTCGTTGCCGGAAAGCCGAACCGGCTGATGGTGGAGCTTGCTTTGAAAAGAATGGGAGCAAAGGCCGAAGAAGCCCTGCTTATCGGCGACCGGATAGAAACTGATATTCTTGCCGGCGCCAACTCGAATGTTGATACATTGCTTGTGATGACAGGTGTTTCCACAATTGACGATATCGAGAGGCAGGGCATTGCGCCGACGCACATCAGAGACAGCCTGAAAGGTGTGCTGGATACCTGATATACTACTGAAAGAAAACGGCCCGTGCTGTCTTGCGGACAGCCCGACAGGGCCGTAAAACAGGACAGGGGTGTGATGTGCCGGTATTTTCTTATGATTATTCGGTTCCCACGAAGGGGAACGGGGAGGTCATTGATATATCTTCCGAGATTGCGGAAGCGGTAAGGAGTTCAGAGTTGGGCGAGGGAATCGTCAATGTCTTCGTGCCGGGTGCGACCGCGGGTGTTACTACTATTGAGTATGAACCCGGCCTTGTGGAAGATATCAGTGATATGTTCGAAAAAATAGTACCGGTACAGGTCGAGTATAAACATAACCTTAGATGGCAGGATGGAAACGGGCATTCCCACATAAGAGCTTCACTGCTCGGTCCATCGCTGACGGTGCCTTTTTCTGACGGCAGGCTTCAAATGGGTATATGGCAGCAGGTAATTCTGATTGATTTTGACAATAAATCCAGAGATCGGAAATTCATCTGCAAAGTTATTGGAGAATAAGCTCTTTCTCTCTATTTCCGTTGTCCGCCTGGACTTCGGTTGAAGTGTCGGTTTTTCTACCCGGGCGCCTGAGTTTCATTTTCGGGCCGGGTTTATTATCTGAATCTATGGCTCTGGCAAGGGCTACCGCTATCTTGAGCGCCTGATCCAGAGAGGAGCGGGTAATACGGTCACTCGTATCTTTGGCGCTTCTGAATCCGAAATAAGTGCCGCCTTTTGAATTTCCACCTATTCCGATAGCTTTGAAGCGCCTGGCCAGCGCTACCATGGAATCGCTCTTCTTTACCCTGCACTTGCCGCGTCCCAGCCTTGCATGGATAAGTTTGCGGGATGTATCCAGGGCCAGGCGCCTAAGAAAATTATTACACCTGAAGCCGATCAGCGGCCCTTCCTTGGCAAAAATTTTGATATCCCCTTTGCCGATATGGTCGAGATTAATAATGTATGTCGTGACATTTTCATTTTTGAGTTCGTTCTTATGACGCTTGAGAAACTCGATCATTCCCCTGCCGCCGGCGAAGCCGCGTCCGGTCGCGACCCCCCATACCTGAGTATCCTCAAGTGGCCTTTCGGCAAGTTCGGCCATCGCGCAGATCATTACTGCGACGCCTGAAGCGTTGTCGTTGGCGCCCGCCTGATAACGGCCCCAGATTTCGCCGGATACGATCATAAGTGTCAGTAATAACAGGTAAGCCGGGAAGACGCCTACAAGCAACCACATGAGGTGAATTGATTCTTTCGATATCTTAAGCAGGGAACCCCCCAGGCCCGCGATTCCCATCAGGGTTATCACTGTAATGGAGACAAACGCCAGGAGATAGAAGAAGTTGTAGAACCTGGCAAAGAGCCTGTTTCCAAAGGGTGAGTTCTTGCATGAATCATAATTCGCGGCAAAGACAACGATCTTTGAGGCCCTGTTTTCAGACGGGACCTTTCCGATAACGTTCGAAGAACCCGTTTTCGGAAGAACCTGCGAGACAGTGCTCCAGGAATAAGTCTCCATTTGAAACAGGATGAAAATCAGTCCAGAGAGCAGAAACGAGAGCGTGTAGTTTAAGAGAAACAGCAGGTAGGCGCCGATTGACAGGGAAAAAAGGATCACGAGAGCAGTGTAGTCGGATTTCCACGATGTAAAATCTTCAGAACTCGTGTTTATATCATGTTCCCGGAAGGATCTTCTGACATAAGAAGCAGCCGCAGCTTCACCTTCAGTGCCGGCACCGCGTGGCCCGATTCTTTTTGAAATGTATAATACATGCTTACCGGGTAGTTCCATGCCGATATTTTAGCATAGGGATGAAATCCGTTATGTCGAACTGTTGTTAGAGGATAGGGCCTTATGTAGAATGTTATCATCGTCAAAGGACCATCGGGCGCGTGTTAAAGCTAATTCGCAGGAGCCTTCCGTGTTCACATTTTGAAAATCAGCCTTCCTGGGGCACGTTTGATTTATGAGTTTTTTCCTGCGGGCAAATAAAATAATGTACCAAAATGTCTTAATCAACGTTAAATAACAGTAAGGGGTAAAAAGGAAAAGGAATGGCCGAGAAAATACTTGATGCCATAGAGGGACCCAAAGATTTGAAGAGGCTCAGTCCTGACGAACTTCGCAGGCTGGCCGATGAAATTCGGGAACTCATAATTAAGACGACAAGTGTGACCGGCGGTCACCTGTCATCCAGCCTGGGGGCTGTCGAACTTACAATTGCGCTTCATTTGACCCTGAATACACCCGGGGACAAAGTGATATGGGATGTCGGGCACCAGTGTTACGCGCATAAAATTTTGACCGGAAGAAAAGACCGGTTTTCATCACTCAGGCAATATGAAGGGATCAGCGGTTTTCCCAGGAGAGTGGAGAGCGAGTACGATGTGATGGACGCGGGACACGCGGGAAGCTCGATAAGCCATGCCCTGGGCATGGCAATAGGCCGTGACCTCAGAGGTGAGAGTTATACCGTAGCGGCTGTTATCGGTGACGGCTCCATGACATCCGGTGTGGCATACGAAGCGATGAACCAGGTAGGCCAGAATCTGGAATCCAACCTGATAATAATTCTGAACGACAACGACATGTCCATCTCCAAAAATGTCGGTGGCGTGGCCAAGTACCTTTCCAGGGTCAGAATCAAACCAGGGTATACCCACCTGAAAGAAGAAGTCGGAGGCGCGCTTCACCGGATATCCGGGGTAGGCGACTCAATACTCAGGAGCGCGAAGCATTTCAAAGACACTATTACGCATGCTTTTCTTCCGGGTGTCCTTTTCGAGACTCTGGGCCTCAAATATGTCGGACCGATAGACGGGCACGATATCCAGGAACTCTCAGAGGCGATCGGACAGGCGAAACTGGTAAAAGCACCGGTACTGCTTCACGTAATCACACAGAAGGGGAAAGGGTTTGATTTCTCAGAAGAAAAACCGGACAGGTTTCACGGTGTTTCATCTTTTGATTGCGAGACGGGTGAGTTCGAGAAAATAAGCACCAACTCCACCTATACCAGTATTTTCGGCAACGCAATGATCGATCTGGCTGAAAAAAGAAAAGATATTGTCGCCATAACCGCCGCGATGAAGCTGGGCACCGGACTGGACAAGTACAGCAAGGAGTTCCCGGACAGGTTTATCGATGTGGGAATAGCCGAGCAGTTGGGGGTGAACATCGGGGCGGGAATGGCGCTGAGCGGAATGAAGCCGGTTGTCGCCATTTACTCGACATTCCTTCAGCGGGGGTTCGACCAGTTGTCGCAAGAGGTGTGTCTGCCCGACCTCCCCGTGTTGTTCGCCGTCGACAGAGCAGGCCTGGTTGGCGAAGACGGGTCGACGCACCACGGTTATTTCGACCTGACATACCTCAGGGCTCTTCCGAACATGGTGGTTATGGCGCCGGGTGACGGGGATGAACTTTCGGCGATGATGCGTTTCGGCATAGATTTGAAACACCCTGCCGCAATAAGGTTCCCAAGGGGATGCGCGGATTTTCTGGAGCCGGTGGGTAAAACGCCCATTGAAATGGGGAAGGGCGAAGTACTGGTGGAAGAGGGCGAGTTGTTGATAATCGCGATTGGGGACATGGTCGCGAAAGCGCTTTCGATAGGAAAGGCTTTGAAGGAAGACGGGATAAAGGCTTCAATTGTGAACGCAAGGTTCGCAAAGCCGTTGAACATTGATTTTTACAGGCATATCGCAGGCGGAAAGAAACTGGTCGTTACCCTGGAGAACAATGTACTTTGCGGGGGGTTCGGCTCCGCCGTGATGGAGATACTGTCAGAGGCGGGACTGGAAGTTCCCGTTATGTCCAAAGGTTTGCCCGATCACTACATCAACCATGGCACAATTGAAGAACTGATGAGCGAAATCGGGTTGGACGCATCCAGTTTATCCGAGGAAATCAGAGAAAGATTCCGTAAGGTGAAATGAAAATCCGGTTGGATGCATATCTTTGCCGGGAGGGGTACTTCAAGAGCCGGTCGGAAGCGCGGGCGGCTGTCATGGAAGGCCTTGTTTCAATAGACCGCTGTCCCGGCGTCAAGCCTGGAACCCAGGTCACCGGCAATGAAAATATCATAGTCAGGTATCCCGAATCGTCTTTTGTGTCACGCGGAGGGATAAAGCTGAAAAAAGCCCTCGATTGTTTTGACGTCTTAACGGCCGGGAAAGTCGCTCTCGATATCGGCTCTTCGACGGGGGGGTTTACGGACTGCCTGCTTTCAGAAGGGGCTTCAACGGTTATCGCGGTTGATGTAGGAAAAGGGCAGCTTCACTGGAAGTTGAGAAACGACCCCAGGGTGAGAGTTCTGGAGAGTACAAACGCGCGTTATATCACCCGTGAGGATATACCCGAGAACCCGGCTCTCGCGGTGGTTGACGTTTCTTTCATATCGCTTACAAAGGTACTGGATGCGGTAATCAATGTACTCGCGGACGAAGCGGATATTGTCACCCTGGTGAAACCACAGTTTGAAGCCGGCCGTGAAAAAGTCGGCAAAGGCGGGGTCGTAAAAGAGATCGAAACGCACATTCAGGTGCTGTCTGAGATAGTATGTTGGATCAGTTCGAGAAATATAGCGGTCACCGACGTCGTCGAGTCGCCGATAAAGGGGCCTAAGGGAAATATCGAGTTTTTTCTGCACTTGAGGAAGGGTGAGGCAGCGCAGGTGACAACGGAAAATATAGTCCGGGTGGTTCACAGGGCACACCTTGAACTGGAATAATTTCTTTTGAACGGAGGTGGAGCGAGCATGAGCAAGGCTGATGGATTTAAAGACGTGTTGATCATACCTCATGCCCGGAAGCCGGGGAACAAGGAGATGTTCATGCGTGTTTCCAGTTGGCTGGACTTGAATAACGTCAAGTACTCACTTCTGAGGAGTGACGCCGAGGCTTTGGAAACGGGAAGCAGATGCAACGTGATACAAGAGGTCTCTCCTTCGATCGATCTTGCCATAACGCTGGGTGGAGACGGTACGATGCTCCACGCAATTGATATATTGTGGGGAACCGATATTCCTGTGGCAGGCATTAATATCGGAAAGTTGGGGTTCCTTACCGCAGGTGAGGTACACCAGGCAAAGGAAGTCCTGGTCCAGTTGTTCAGCGGAAAGTACAAAGTGAGCGAGAGGGTGCCCGTTGGTTGTTCTCTCGGCACGGACGGTTCACACGGGCGTTACAGGGCCTTAAACGAAATAGTCATAGGCAAACTGGCCAGGGAGCGGCTGATTCACCTGAACACTTACATAAACGGCGACTTTTTCATGAGGTACTCCGGGGACGGGCTGATAATTTCAAGCGCGACGGGATCGACCGCATACTCTCTGTCGGCCGGAGGCCCCATTGTTACACCTGAATTGAGATGTTTCATGCTTACGCCGATCTGCGCGCATATGCTGTTCAGCCGTCCCATGGTGCTTCACCCGGAAGACCGTGTAACGGTCATAGTGGAGGAGGAGCCCGAGACACTGGCGTTGAGCATAGACGGCAGAGAAGAGGTGGAAGTGCCTTACGGTGAAATAATCGAGTTCTACCTTCTCGAAAACAGAATAAAGATACTGGAGCTCAAAGACGTGACGTTTTACAAGACGGTAAGACGGAAGTTCTTGAGTCCGCCATAGGAGATAGACCGGTTCCGGTTTATGGGGTTAGACCGGTGCCGGTTTATGGGGTTAGACCGGTGCCAGTCTAAAGACTGGGACACCGGAGTTGAACACCATATTTGGGACACCGGAGTTGAACACCATATTTGGGACACCGGAGTTGAACACCATATTTGGGAGACCGGGGTCGAACATTAGAGAAAGACGGGTAGCTTGCTCACATACTTGCGCGTCAGGAACCTGGCATCAATTGAAGACGTCGATATGCGTTTTAGTAAAGGGTTTACCGTTCTTACGGGGGAAACCGGCGCGGGCAAGACCGCTCTGGTCGAAGCGATCGGTCTTCTTCTGGGAGACCGTGCCGACAGCATGAGGATCAGGCAGGGTGAAAGTACCGCCGAGCTTGAATGCGTTTTTGACTTTTCCGAACGCGAGGAGGTAAAGAGCGAACTGGTTCACTCGGGTTTACTCGATCCGGATGACGATGAACTGATGTTGGCTCGCTCGATATCGTCGAACGGCAAGGGAAAGTGCAGTGTCAACGGACGCTTGTGCCCGCTTTCACTCCTGGCTGAGATCGGCGACGTGACTGTGGATTTACATGGACAGAATACCCATCAGGCGCTTGTCAAGTCCGGAACGCACCGTGAGTATCTGGACAGGTACGCCGGGCCGGCCCACATAAAAGCCGTCGGGGAGTACGGGAAACAGTACCGGAAGATGAAGGATCTGGAACAAGAAAAGGAAAAGCTCGGGGGCTTTGTCGATGATATCGAAAGACAGGCGGAACTGCTCGCATATGAATTGAAGCAGATCGATGAAGCCGAACTGAAGATCGGCGAGATCGAAGTGCTGGAGGACGAACTGGGCCGGATCCGCCACGGCAAAGAACTCCATGAACTCGGGATGAATATACAGTCGATGCTGGTTATGGGTGAAAACGATACCGTAGCTGCAAGTGAACTCATTGACAGGTCCATCTCGGATATTAAACGCATGCAGAAGCTTGACGGCACTCTTGCCGGATTGTCCGGCAGGCTCGAGTCGATGGCGTTCGAAATGGAGGATATCAAATCGGAGCTTTTGTCTTATATCGAAGAGCTTGACATCGACCCCGGGCGCCAGCAGGAAGTGGAAAACCGTATAAATGGAATCCGTGAACTGATGAGAAAATTCGGCGGCTCGGTGGAATCCGCAATTACCTACAGAGAAGAGGCGGCCCGCAAACTGGAGGAGATTGAGTTATCACGCGAGCGTATCGGGGTGATAGACAGTGAACTCGGTACGGCTCTGAAGGTTCTCGCCGGCCTCGCGGGGAAGCTTACGGTTTCGCGGAAGAAGGCGGCGGGCCGGCTTGGAAGCGAAGTTAAGGCACAGCTGGAAGAGCTTGAAATGGGGGGTTCTTCCTTCGAGGTAAGCGTGGCCGCTGAAGACGGGAGTCCGCCTGAGGAAAGGGACTCTTCTCTGGAGCCCGGTCCTTTCGGGATCGACAGGGTGGAGTTCATGTTTTCGCCGCAGAAAGGATTACCGGCCATGCCCCTGAAGAGGATCGCCTCAGGCGGTGAGATGTCACGGGTTATGCTGGCGCTGAAAATAGTGCTTGCCGGGTCCGACAGGATTCCGGTCCTGGTGTTTGACGAAGTTGACACCGGGATTGGAGGAGAAACGGCACTGAAGGTGGGAGAGAAGCTGTTTCAGCTGACTGGACACCACCAGGTGTTTTGCGTGACCCATCAGCCGCAGATCGCGTCTTATGCCGACTGGCAGCACAGGGTGATGAAAATAGACGACGGTGTCGCGGTGAAGACTTCGATCGAGTTGCTTTCGCATGATGGCAGGGTGGAAGAAATTTGCCGCATGATGGGGGATTCCAGCGGAAGAAAGGTTACGAAGGACCACGCAGGCGATCTGTTGAAGCGATCGGAGAAAAAGAAAGGGAAAACCCGGAAAGCTGAAACCGGAGCCTTCTCTTCGAGTCCATGATTATCTTGCTTTCAATAATTCATGTTACCGATTAATATTAAATGATGTTTTTTTGCCGGAATAATGAAGTTCAGTGAATTTATCCGGCGCATTATTACCATCCTACATAGCGGGAGGACATTTGCTGTCTTCATTCAGGCCGGCATTGCCGGAGGTTTTCGAACCGGTTGCCGAGGGTAAAGCCAGGCTGGACAAAAAAACCAAGAACCTGGTCAAGCGGTTGCGTCCGGATGAAATCGCAATTATCGACCATAGGGATATAGACCGGGTATCGGCGGAGCTGTTGATCGAAAAGAAGCCGGCGATGGTTGTGAATGCCGACAACTCTCTTACCGGAAAGTATCCGAATTTCGGCCCGTTAATGATCCTGGCTGCGGGAATTCCAATACTGGATGAAGTCGGAAGCGGGATATTCGAAAAGATAAATGAAGGCGACACGGTTACCGTCGAAGGCAACGATGTGATGGTTTCAGGGAACATTATCGCCAGCGGCGGCATATTGAGCAGTCTCGAGGCGGAATTGAGGCTTGCTGAAAGTCAAAAGACGCTTGGAAAGCATCTTGGCGATTTCGCCGCGAACACAATGGAGTACCTGAAGGAGGAAAAGGAGATCCTCCTGGAGAATGTGGAGCTGCCGAGCATAAAGACCAGGTTTTACGGCAAGCAGGTTCTGGTGGTGACCCGGGGGCACGACTACAAGAAAGACCTGAAAGCGCTCCGCCCTTATATTCGCGATATGAAACCGGTCCTGGTAGCGGTCGACGGGGGGGCGGACGCTCTTCTCGAACAGGGGTACAAACCTGATCTGGTGGTCGGCGACATGGACAGCATATCGGACGAGGCCCTGGCCAAAGCCGGTGAGCTGGTGGTTCACGGTTATCCCGACGGCAGGGCACCGGGGGAAAAAAGGTGCAGGGACCTGGACCTTCCCGGAACCACGTTTTATTATCCGGGAACCAGCGAGGATATTGCCATGCTGATGGCGCATGAAAAGGGCGCCGAACTGATAGTAGTCGTCGGCGGGCATAACAATATAATTGATTTTATGGACAAGGACCGCAAAGGGATGGCCAGCACTTTTCTGGTGAGGCTTCGGATTGGGGCTTCCCTTGTTGACGCCAAGGGGGTAAACAAGCTTTATAAGCCGAAAGTTAAAGCCTGGCACTTAACGTTAATGGTTATGGCCGCTCTGATCACCATGACGATTATCATGGTATTTTCCGAGCCGGTAAGACAGTTTTTTACTCTCCTTGCCATGCGCCTTCAGGTCTGGTTGATGAGACTTCAGAACCTTATATGACACTTTGAGGTGAACCGCTCTTGATAGACTTAAGATACCAGGTTATTTCACTGGTAGCCGTGTTTCTCGCGCTGGGAATAGGCATTCTGCTGGGGACCACTCTCGTGGAGAGAGGCTTGATATCGGAACAGAAGAGCCAGATCAAGTCCCTTCAGACGACTTTCGACGAGATCAAGGATAAGAACAGGTCTTTGAATGACGATCTCAATATTTACAAGCAGTACTCGGAGCAGACTAAGCCTTATATGCTTTCGGGAAGGCTGGTAAACAGGTCCTACGTTGTACTGGCGGGAAAGGACCCCGATGAAGATGCCATAGGCGCGATACATGAGGATATCAGCGCGGCAGGCGGGGTCGTCCCGACAACGATAACAATTTCGCGGTCTGAGATATACCAGAACGAAGTTGTGGCTGACGGCCTTGCAAACCTTTACGGCTTACCGCCGGAACCTGCCGTGCTTCAGGCCAGGGTCTTTTCCGACCTCGTCAATCAGCTGAAGGGTGTTCCGGATGTGAACTGGTACAACACGATGGAAAGCCTGGGTGTGCTCCAGGTAAGAGGAGTCGTAACCGGGCCGGTAACGGGTTCTATTATTCTGGGCGGGATAGAGGAAAAGGATCCGGAAAAGACCGATTTGCCCCTTATACAGGCTTTTATCAATGGTAGTGCGCCCCTGGTGGGCACAGGAAGCGCCAAGACCGGAGAAGAAGTACTAGAAAGGTATAAGCAGGCAGGCATTCCGACGGTCAGCGATGTGGACACGGTTATGGGCAGTGTCGCGCTGGTTCTTGTGCTGGAGGGGAGGGGCGGGAGTTTCGGCCGCGATAAATCTTCAACGAGATTGATTCCGGAGCCGACTTCGATTTAGAAGCATGGATGTTTTAGCGGTGGTGCCGGCATATAAAGAGTCAGACACGATCGGGGACACGGTCAAATCCCTTTTGTCGGTTCCTTCGGTTGAAAGGGTTGTGGTGGTTGATGACGCATCGGGCGATGATACCCCCCGACGGGCGGCGGAAAGCGGAGCTACGGTGGTGGTGAACAACCCTAACCTGGGAAAAGGCGAGTCGCTTTCCAGGGTTTTGAAAGACCTTGAGTTCGAGGCCCTCCTCCTGATAGACGGTGATCTTGGTGAATTCGCCACAGAGGCTTCCGCATTGATCAAACCGGTGCTCGATAAAGAAGCGGACCTGGCTGTAGCGGTTTTTCCAAAAGCTTCCAGAAAGGGCGGGTTCGGACTGGTTAAAGGTCTTGGGCGATCCGGCATCAGAGAGCTGACCGGTTTTGAATCGACATCTCCGTTATCGGGCCAGAGAGCTATGACCAGGGAACTGTACGATGCGGTAGCACCGCTTGATGGAGGGTTCGGGATGGAGGTCGGGATGACCATCGACGCCTTGAAAGCGGGTTTCCGGGTGATCGAGGTGGAGACCTCGATGTCCCACAGGGAGACCGGGCGCGACCTTCGAGGTTTTATCCACAGGGGAAAACAGTTCATCCATGTTCTGGCCGCTCTTTCGAGAAGGGTTTTGAAAAAGGGAGGGAAGGAGTAAATGCAGGCCGCTGTCATGGCCGCCATTTCACTTGCTTTGACTGTCGTTCTTGCCGCAGTAGCGACACCCATGTTGAGTAGAGAGCCATTTCTCAAACAAAACTATGCAGGCAGAAAAATCCCCACCTCCATGGGCGTTCTCTTTATTCCGGTTTTTATCGCGGCTTATCTTGTGTCCGCGGGCCTGTATCCACCAGATGGAAACCCGGTGCCGCCACCAGCGTTCATTCTTCTGATATCCGGGATGGGTTTCCTGGGATTCATGGACGATGTGCTGGGGAGCAGAGCCCAAAGGGGCTTCAGGGGCCATATTACCGCCTTGCTCGAAGGGAAAATAACTACCGGGCTTTTCAAAGCCGCTGCGGGTTTGCTGATCGCGCTCGGTGTTTCTTACATGATCGGAGGACCCCTGTGGGAAGTCGTGCTGAACGGTTTTTTGATTGCTTTGTGCGCGAACCTGTATAACCTTCTTGACATCCGTCCGGGACGCGCGATCAAGTGTTTCTTACCTGTACTGGGATTGGTAATTACTGTAAACTGGAGTTCGAATCATGTGTTTGCCTCTTATCTGCTTTCGACGGGTTGCATATCCATAGCTCTGTTCTATGGCGATCTTAAAGAGAAATTTATGCTGGGGGACGCCGGTTCAAATGTACTGGGAGCGATTATAGGGATAAGCGTCGCGGTCTCGGTTCCGCCGCTATGGAGATTGGTGGTGCTGGTGGCCGTACTGGCGTTGAATCTGCTGTCCGAGGCTGTTTCGTTCTCCAGCATTATAGACTCGGTCGGGGCGTTAAAATGGATCGACAGGCTCGGGAGAAAAGGTCTGGAACTGTGAGAGGTTAACTATATTTAGAGGTGAGATTCCGGCATGGAGGTCAGGTGTGACTACTAAGTTTATTTTTGTTACCGGAGGAGTTGTTTCCTCTCTCGGTAAAGGCATCACTGCTGCATCACTGGGACTTTTGCTCAAAGCACGCGGCTTGAACGTGGTCATGCAGAAAATCGACCCATACATAAACGTCGATCCGGGGACCATGAACCCATTCCAGCACGGAGAGGTGTTCGTGACTGATGACGGGACTGAGACGGATCTCGACATCGGACACTATGAGAGGTTTGTTGATGTAAACCTGTCGCGCGAGAGCAATGTTACAACAGGTACAATATACGGCTCGATCATCAGCAGGGAGAGAAAGGGCGAATTTCTGGGCGCGACAGTACAGGTGATTCCGCATATTACCGACGAAATAAAGCGGAGAATTTTGAACCTGGTCAAGCACGGGGATGTTGATGTCGCCATCAGCGAAATCGGGGGTACCGTAGGTGACATCGAGAGCCAGCCGTATCTCGAAGCTATCAGGCAGCTGAAGAACGACGTAGGCCACGATAATGTCTTCTATATACACGTTACCCTTGTCCCATACCTGGTAACGTCGCGGGAGTTGAAGACCAAGCCGACCCAGCACAGCGTAAAAGAGCTGAAGAGCATCGGTATACAGCCTGACGCCATAGTATGCAGGGCGGACCGCCCGATAAATAATGAGGTCAAGGATAAGATAGCGCTTTTCTGTGACACCGAAAGGGAAGCGGTGGTTTCCGCAATCAACGCGGAGTCGATTTATGAAGTCCCTTTCATGCTGAACGAAGAGGGTCTCGACGCGTATGTGGTCAAGCACCTCGGGCTCCCGAGCCACGAACCTGATTTAACCGAATGGAAAGCCCTGGTTGAGCGTATCAAGGAGATAACCGATGAAATAACCGTCGCGATAGTCGGCAAATACGTCGACCTTCCGGATGCGTACATAAGCATTGTGGAAAGCCTGAACGCCGCAGGCGCGAAGCATGGTGTAAAAGTGCGCACCAGATGGATCACCTCGGATTTCCTTGAGGAAGAAGGTTGCGCCAATGTATTCAAGGGCGTTAATGGAATACTGGTACCCGGCGGCTTCGGGATCCGCGGGATTGAAGGAAAGATAGAATCGATCCGTTTCGCACGGGAAAACGGAATTCCATTCCTGGGTCTGTGTCTGGGCCTGCAGTGCTCGGTCATAGAGTATGCCCGGAACGTAGTGGATATGGCGGGGGCGAACAGTTCGGAGTTCGACCCCGGTACGGAATTTCCGGTGATAGACCTGATGGACGACCAGAAGGATATCGATGGTCTCGGCGGGACAATGCGCCTGGGCCTTTATCCATGCAAGTTGGAGCATGGCACCAAAGCAGCCGATGCTTACGGCGAGGAAATAATCTATGAAAGACACCGGCACAGATACGAGGTGAACAATACGCTTCGGAATAAGCTGGAAGAGGCGGGGCTGGTGTTCTCGGGTAAATCCCCGGACGGCAGGCTGGTGGAGATAGTGGAGATAGCCGACCACCCCTGGTTTGTCGCCTGTCAGTTTCATCCGGAGTTCAAGTCGAGGCCCCTTGCGCCGCACCCGCTTTTCAGGGATTTCGTAAGTGCGGCAATGCGGTGCCGTCGTCTTTCCGATTCACACTTGAAAGTTGTCGCGAGTTCGGAAAACCAAGTGCCAAAATGAGTATCAGCCTCGAACCCGACCCTTCCCATATCTTTTCACTGTTTTCCCGGTTGACATCTATCGGCAGCGAATCAATGTGTGAAAAAGAGCTGTCAGGCTTTATCAGTTCTTACTTTTCGGAAATGGGTCTTTCAGCGGTGGAGGACAACGCGGGTGAAAAGACGGGCGGCCGGTGCGGAAACCTGTTCGTGACGGTTCCGGGGAGAAACTGTGGCCTTTCGCCCATTATTATTTGTTCGCACATGGATACGGTAATGCCGGGAAACAACGTTGTCCCGGTTGAAACCGAAGACAGGTTCACAAGTTCAGGAGAGACGATACTCGGCGCCGACGACAAGGCCGGGGTCGCGGCGACGCTGGCCGCGGTGAAGACCTTGATGGACTCGGAAATTGAGTTCCGGCCGCTGCAGCTGATTTTTACTGTACAGGAAGAGATCGGACTTGTGGGCTCAAAGAACCTCGATTACAGGAAAGTGAAGGGAAAGTGGGGAATCGTACTTGACGGTGAGGGTGATGTGGGAGGAATCGTGGTGAAAGCACCGAGCCAGGACAGTGTGAAGTTCACGGTACACGGACGGTCGGCGCACGCCGGCGTCGAGCCCGAAAAAGGCATAAATGCGATAACTTGCGCCGCGAAAGCGATCGCGGGAGTGGAAGTCGGAAGAATAGATGAAAGCACTACTTCCAACATAGGGATAATCGACGGGGGGCGGGCGATTAACATTGTTCCCGACCTTGTGGTTGTTGAGGGCGAGGTGCGCAGTTTCGACAATGAAAAGCTCAAGAGAACGGTTAGGGCGATGGAGGGGGCGTTCAGGAAAGCGGCCGATGATTCAGGTTGCGAACTGGAGTCCAGGGTCGAACGGTCTTTCAGCGGGTTTGATCTGGACCCGGAATCGGGGCCGGTCAGGTATATTCACAGGGCTATTGAAAATTGCGGCTATACCACCAGGTACCTGACAAGCGGAGGGGGCAGCGACACCAACGTCTTTAACAGGATGGGGCTGCAGATGGTGACAGGCAGCATAGGGCTTGGAAATCCTCATTCGAAGGACGAGTTCATCATGAAAGATCAGCTCGTAGCCATCGCCAGGGTTCTCGTAAGTCTCGCGACGATAAGTGTGGAAGAGGCGGAGGCCTCGTAATGAGCGATTACAGGAAAGCTTCAGTAACTGAAGTCAAGACCTGGGGCAGCAATATGCAGCTTGCCATTCTGGAGTTCGTGGACGGCGAGCGTGGAGAAGGGGTCGTGATCGAGGAACTCGCCGGAAAGGTGAAAGTATCCGACGAGGTTATTGTGAATACCACCGCTGTCGATCTGGGGCTGGGGTCCGGCGGTTACCATTTTGTACTGTGGAACCTTTCAAACCAGGTACTCGTCACCCCGACCAGTGGACATATAATGAAGCTGAGGTACACACCTGTGCAAATGAACGTGTCCGCTATCGAGGAACTTCTCGAGGAGCCGGACGAGGCGGGTGACCTCTCGGAAGCCCTTTCGGGTGTTCCGGTGGTGGCGGGGTCGGTGCACAGCCAGCTTCTGCCTGCTGCCATCGGGTACAAGAAAGAGAAGCCCGACGGAAGGTTGATTTATATTATGACCGACGGAGGCGCCCTGCCGATTAATTTCAGCAAGACCGTGGATTTTTTGAAAAATAATAAATATCTGGAATACACGATAACCTGCGGGCACGCTTTCGGCGGCGATCTGGAGGCGGTGAATA
The DNA here is from genome assembly GCA_016927325.1 of Actinomycetota bacterium. Lineage (GTDB taxonomy): Bacteria > Actinomycetota > Geothermincolia > Fen-727 > Anoxymicrobiaceae > JAFGMY01. Next base: position 24,919 of record JAFGMY010000132.1, read on the forward strand.
TCTTCGGGGCGCTCATAGCGGCGAAGAGGGTATGCAGGGCGGACGCGGTGATAGCGGTTATGGGCCCGGGAATAGTCGGGACAGGTTCGGCGGTTGGTTTTTCCGGTATGGAACAGTCGACGATAGTAAACGCCACCGCATCGCTGGGGGGGACTCCTGTCGCGATCCCCCGTATTGCTTTCCATGACCATAGAGACCGCCACAGAGGACTGAGTCACCATACGGTGGCCGCCGTGAAATACGGTATCCGGGCCCGATCGTATATTCCGGTACCGGTAATGGAAGAAGAAAAGGAAGAGGTCGTCCTGGCCCAGTTGCGGGAAAACGGGATTGACGCAGAACATGATATAGAGCGGATCAGTTGCGGAGAAATGGTGGATGTGATCAAATGCTGCGGTTTCGGCGCCACCGTGATGGGCAGGGGTGTTGACAAAGAACCGGAGTATTTCATGGCGGCCGCCGCGGCCGGAATACTGGCCGCCCGGACAGGTGGTGAGCGATAGGTGTCGAGTGATGTTGACGACCATGAGCTGATTTCAAGCGAAAAGGTCTTTGACGGCAGGATAATCAAGGTTTTTATAGACGACGTAAGACTTCCCGACGGAAGGATCGTCAAATGGGAAAAAGTTAAGCACCCGGGCGCGGTCGGTATTGTGCCGGTCCTGGAGGACGGAAGCATAGTCATGGTCCGGCAGTACCGTAACGCTACCGATGAAGTGATTCTCGAGATTCCCGCCGGAAAGCTTTCTCCGGGGGAGCCTCCGGAGGAGTGTGCCAGAAGGGAACTCCGGGAGGAGACAGGGTTCAGCGCGGGTGAAATGATAAAGCTCGCGGAGTTCTACAACTCTCCTGGTTACAGCGATGAATACTTTCACGTTTACATCGCGAGAGATCTTACCTATGAAGGCACTGATCTGGAACCCGACGAGTTCCTCGAAGAGGAAAAAGTGGGTCTTTCCGAAGCCATAGGGAAGATACCCACGGGTGAGATCAGGGACGCAAAGACGATAATAGGATTGACCCTGGCCAGACTGTATCTTGAAAGGGCCATCCCGGATTTTAAGAAGAGTGACTGATCCGCGGTGCCCGGGACTATTAGGACGCGGCACGGGCCGTTTATCGCGTAGTCCTCGTTTGAAAGGGGTTAGGCTATCAGGAGTTATGGAACGAAAAGAGGAGTACTCCGCGATTATCAGAGCGGGCCGGGATTTCCTGAACTGGCTTCAGGTCGAGAAGGGCGCTTCAAAGAACACTCTGCTCGCTTACAGGCGAGCCGTGGCGCGTTACGCAGCGTATCTCGATGAAGAGGGAATCGCCTGTCTTGACGACATCTCGAGGGATTTGCTGATCGATTACTCACATGAGCTTTCCTCGGAGAACGGACTGAACCTTTCGTCCAGGTCTGTCGCTCAGGTGTATAGCGTACTAAGGATGTTCCACCGGTTTCTGGTGACCGAAGGGTGGACCGAAAATGATCCCTCCGGGGTTCTCAGTTCGCCGAAGATGCCGATGAGGCTCCCCAGGGCACTTTCACATGGACAGGTCGAAAAGCTCCTTGCCGCTCCGGCGGGAGACGAGCCGGCAAGCTTGCGGGACAGGGCTATTATCGAGCTGCTGTATGCTACCGGAATGAGGATTTCAGAGCTCGCAGGCCTTGATATCGGGGATTTGGAGATGGAGGAGAAGTTTATCAGGTGCAAAGGGAAAGGGGACAAATGGAGGATAGTCCCCTATGGAAAAGAGACCGACCGGGTATTGATGGAATATATCAACGGCGCAAGGCCGGAGATAATGCACGGAAAGGGTTCACCTGCAGTCTTCTTGAATTTGAGGGGCGGCAGGCTTACCCGACAGGGATGCTGGATGATTATAAACAAGCACGCGAAGTCGGCGGGGCTTGAAGATGTGGTTACTCCACATGTGCTGAGGCACACTTTTGCGACGCATATGCTGGAGGGAGGGGCTAACCTCCTGGTGGTCCAGGAACTACTGGGCCATGTATCGGTGTCCACAACCCAGATATATACGAGTGTTTCAAAGAAGCACCTGATTGACATTTACAACAAGGCGCATCCAAGGGCTGTTTGACTTTTGAAGTATCATGAAATTCGATGGGAGAAGCTGAAAAGACAAGTTAATAATGAAATGCTCCGGTTGTAACGTTTTCAGTGTATGAATAAAATGGACGCTAACCTGTTTGTAAAGGAAAATAAATGAAAATTGATTTACAGCTAATAGTTTATACCCTGATCGGTCTTTTTATTGGAGTAATCCTGCACGAGTATGTTCATGGCAGGGTCGCCGATATGCTTGGCGACCATACGGCCAGGAATGCCGGCAGGTTGACACTGAACCCGATCGCACATATAGACCCTTTTGGAACAGTGATATTACCGCTTGCGCTTGTCGTGCTGAGCTCGTTATTCGGAGGTTTGTTTTTATTCGGATACGCGAAACCGGTGCCGGTCAATCCGTTTTTCATGAAAAAACCGAAACGTGACATGGTGATAGTGGCAGCGTCCGGCCCAATGACGAACTTTGCGGTGGCCTTCGCATTTGGACTAATCGGAATGATACTCAGGTTGACAGGTGTCGACATACTGGAGCTTTACACATTTCTGTTGTGGGCCGGATGGATAAACATTTTCCTGGCTGTGTTCAACCTGATTCCTATTCCACCGCTCGACGGTTCACACATCCTCGAGTATTTTCTGTCCCCGCGATACAAGGAAATATATTTGTCTATTGCTCCCTACGGGTTCATGATAATCCTGGCCGTGATATTTCTGGGGAACCGTATCGGGTTGCTGGATTTAATATTCAGCCCGTTCGAACGCTTATTGACTCTAATGATCTTCGGAATCTGAGAAGCAGTTATGATATTTGGATGAACGAGAGGAAGATTGGATTGAAAAACAGGGTTGTCAGCGGATACAGGCCGACCGGAAGGCTTCATCTTGGTCATTTTCACGGAAACCTGAAGAACATGGTTTCCCTGCAGGAAAGCCACGACTGTTATTTTTTCATCGCGGACTGGCATGCGCTTACGACGGATTACCGGGACACTTCAAAGCTTGCGAAATACACCTCGGAGATGATGATCGACTGGCTGGCTGCCGGTCTGGACCCCGATAAGTGCACCATATACAGGCAGTCGGACATCACGAGCATTCCGGAACTCGTACTTTATTTCGGTATGACACTCTCGCTCGGGGAACTCGAACGATGTCCTACTTATAAGGAGCAGTTGCGTGAGCTGGACTCCAGGGTGGTAAATACCTACGGGTTCCTCGGCTACCCGGTACTGATGGCGGCGGATATATTGATAGTGGGCGCGGAACTGGTGCCGGTAGGAGAGGACCAGGTGCCCCACCTTGAGCTGACCAGGGAGATCGCGCGCCGCTTCAACTCGCTGTACGACGGGATTTTCCCCGAACCGCAGCCTATTTTGTCGAAAGCACCGAGGATACCGGGTACGGACGGTCGAAAAATGTCGAAAAGCTACGGTAACTACATCCAGCTCGACGAAGAGCCCGGAGAGATTTTGAAAAAGATAAACAAAATGATAACCGATCCAGCGAGGAAGAGGAGAGACGACAAGGGGCATCCCGAGGTATGCAGCGTATTTCAGCTGCATGGAGCGTATCTCCCCAAGGAAAAACTTGATGAGGTAGACGGGCTTTGCCGGGAGGCAGGGATCGGCTGTACGGAGTGCAAGAAAATGCTCGCGGAAAACGTTAATGAAAGCCTGGCGGGTTTCCGGGAAGAGCGGAAAAGACTTGAGAAGCGTCCTGAAATAGTCGGCGATATACTGCGCGAGGGTTCTCTGAAGGTCAATGAGATAGCCTCCGGATATCTTGCGGAAGCCCGTAATGCAATGAGGATCGGCGCTCTATAAGGGGTAATACTTGAGCTTCAAGATAAAGATAGAGGTGTTCGAGGGCCCTTTTGACCTGCTGCTGAAGTTGATACTCAGGCAGGAACTGGATATACATCAGGTGCCTATCGCCGATATAACCTCGGCTTTTATGGAACATATCAAGGAGTCTCCTGTAATTGACCTCGATACAGCCACGGAGTTTCTGATCATCACTTCTACCTTGCTGCTGATAAAGGCCCGCTCGCTGATCCGGGCGACCGGGCTGGAGGACCAGATCGAGGAGGAGTCTGAGCAGGCCAAGGATTCTCTAGTCAACAGCCTCATAAAGTACAAGACGTTTTCAAACGCGGGGATGTGGCTTGAAGAGGCTTACGCGCGCAACGGGTGGTATCTGCCGAGCATGAGGGAGGTGGAGGCTGAGTACGCCGAGCTTTATCCCGATCCGTTTGAAGGTGTAAAAATCGAGGATCTTGCACAAGCCATAATTGAAATGCTTATAAGGAATGTCGGTGTCGAGGTTGACACGTCCTACATCGCGAAAGTCAGAATATCGGTGGAGGAGCACAAGTTGCGTGTGCGTGAGTTCATGAGAGACAATCAATCGACAACATTCAGCGCACTTATAGAGGAGTGCAGATCGAAAACGGAGATAATCGGGACTTTCCTCGCCTTGCTGGAGCTTTTCAAGAGAGGCGAGATAACTCTCAGGCAATCAAAGCCTTTCAGCGAAATTGGAGTGAAAGTGACGGAAAGTGAGAAAAGCTGTGTCGGCTGAGGAGTTTGGCGGAGAACTGATCATTGAAAGTGCCGGACAGGCCGGGGTGGATGACGTACCGCTTTCCGAGGGCGGTGAAAACCTGCAGGCATCCCTTCGGGAGCGGGAAGATGCGCCCTTAAGCGACCCGGCTGAAATTGAAGTCATCGTTGAGGCTATGATTTTCATGTCTCCCGAACCGATAACGGCGCAGTCCCTTTCAGAGGTGATCGGTCTTGAAATCGGCCTGATTATTGAAACGGTTAACGGCTTGATAAAATCTTACCGGAGCAGGGGCGGGGGGGTTGTGATAAGGGAAGTGGCGGAAGGCTACGCGATGTATACCGTACCGGAGGCGACACCGTACATCTCAAGGTTGATAAAGTCAAATGTAAACCCGAGGCTTACCAGGGCGGCCCTGGAGACACTCGCTGTTATCGCTTATCTGCAACCGGTGTCAAGAGGTGTTGTCTCAGAGATAAGAGGTGTCAACTCCGACGGCGTCATAAGGACACTGGAAGAACGTGGTTTTATCAAGCCGGTGGGCAAAGGGATGCCGCCGGGATACCCCACGCTTTACGGGACAACCAGGACTTTCCTTGAAAGGTTCGGACTGAACAGCATCGACGAGATGCCCGACCTCGACAGCTTTGCGCCTGACGACCAGACCGTCGAGAGGATAAAGAGGACCCTTACCTGGGAAGCTATGGAGGATAGCCCAATTGCCGAGCGAGACGAGACCGGAGAGAATACAGAAGATAATGGCGAG
>JAFGMY010000133.1 GCA_016927325.1 Actinomycetota bacterium
CAATATGTAATCTTCGAGACCTCAAAGTACAACACAGGTACATCGACTTACTACGATTTCAATAAATACTGCGCGCAGACACTTAACGGCACATGGCAAGCCCCTGAATTGATTACCAATGCGGACAAAAGCGGAACAGGGAGTTTACTGTTTGACCTCAATACCCGGGGTCACGCTCTTTTTGAGACCGTTGACGGGGCTACCACAGATAACATTCTCTACGAATCCATGCAGCCGGACCCGACCCCTCCTTCCACCACCTACTACTTCGCCGAGGGGACTACCCGGGCGGGCTTTCAGGAATGGCTCTGTATTCAGAACTCAGGCCCCGCTGATGCTAATGTGAACATTACCTATATGCTGGAAACAGGTGAAAATCTTACCCAGGATATTCCGGTTTCGGCTCATTCACGTTCTACGATTGACGTCAATAATTTCATCGGGCCGGAACATGACGTATCCGCGCTCGTGACCTCAGACCAGCTGATTGTAGCCGAGCGTCCCATGTACTTTGACCGCTCGGGCTGGCAGGGAGGGACCGCCGCGATAGGCTCGACGAACACCGGCCGTCTCTGGTACTTCGCCGAGGGGACCACCCGGCCCGGTTTCCAGGAGTACCTTACCCTGCAAAACCCTTCAGGGACAGATGCGCCGGTAACGATAACTTATATGCTGGGCGATGGAACAACCAGTGAGCAGCAGGTCACCGTCCCCGGCAGAACCAGGCGGACCGTGGACGTTAATACCGCGGTAGGGCCGGACAGGGATGTCTCGGTGAAAGTCGAAAGCCACGATACCGCCATAGTCGCGGAGAGGCCGATGTACTTTGTCTACCACGGTGCATGGTCTGGCGGACACAACTCGGTTGGAACCGCCGAACTCGACACCCGCTGGTACTTCGCCGAGGGGACGACCCTAACCAATTTCGAGACTTACCTCTGCCTGCAAAACCCTCACCCGGTCACTGGAAATGCGACGATTACATACATACTCGGTGATGGCTCGACGCAGACCGGCACGCTGGATCTTCCGCCTACCAGCAGGCAGACGGTGACGGTAAACAACGTTGTAGGAGCAGATAAGGACGTATCCATGATTGTAGATTCCAGTGTTCCAATTCTCGCCGAGCGCCCGATGTACTTCAACTACCACGGCTTCGCCCCGGGCGGCCACGTAGCCGTAGGCGGCAGGACGGTAAAAAACTCATGGTACCTGGCGGAGGGAACCACCCGCACCGGTTTCGACGAATGGCTGTCGATCGAAAATGCCGGGCCCGAGCCGGCGGTGGTGACGATCACTTACATCATGGGTGACGGCACAACACAAAACCAGAACATTACCGTAACTCCCCATACGCGGGCCACCGTCGATGTCCGCTCCGCGATCGGCTCGGAAAAAGACGTTTCGGTCTCGATCTGGAGCGACAAAGGTGTGCTGGTCGAACGTCCGATGTACTTCTCAGCAGGCGACCGGAGGTGGCCGGGAGGTACAAACGTGATGGGGCTTTAGATGTGTAAATCCATATGATAAAAAAGGGCGGGGTTTATCCCGCCCTTTCCGGTTTTATTCCCGGCTACACCCTTTTGTTTTCGGTCAGGTATCTTGCCAGCCTCCTGCCGAGTGCGGTTATGGTTAACGCGGGGGGCCTGCCCGGCGCACCCGGGGTTATGCTGGTGTCGCAGCAGAACAGGTTCTTCACGTCCTTCGACTCCAGGTTGGAATCAATCAGTTCACCCACTCGTACTGTCGCGCTCGGGTGGCCCAGCGTCAGGGGAGTGGTGTGAATGTCATAGGGATCACAGCCGGCCTTGACCAGTATCTCCCGGCCGACCGAGCGGCCGTACTCTATCCTGTCCCAGTCCGCGTCGGTGAAGGTATTGCTGACCTTGCCGTCGGCGAACACCCTTCCGACCCCGTGGTCGGACACCTTGGCGAAAAGCCCGAGGCCTCTTCTCCATTTAGTGAGCTTGCTTAGCGCCTTTACACCTTCGGAGCCGACATACTGAAGATGCCAGGCTATGTACGGTGAGAGCATTGCACAGAAAACGATGTGGTGCTCCTCGTCATAGAAGCCCACAGTCATGTTGTGTTCCCCTCCGTTTCCGCGCTGGCCGGGAGGAAGAAAACCGAAGATGAACGTCGTTGGGTCACCGGCAAACCAGTTGCCCGCCCTGGGGAAGCCGGAGTTCTTGAGGATCATGGCCGTTCCCACGCCACCTGCCGCGCAGATTACCATGGGAGCATACACCTCGTAGTCCTCGCCCCTCTTTCCAAGGATCCCGCGCGCTTTTACCCCGGTCGCTTTTCCGTTATCTATCGTAATGTGGTTGACTTTTACGTTTGTGAGTATCGTTGTTCCATGCTCCTCGGCCTCATGGGCCATCACCGCCCCGGTCCACTTGGCGTCTCTCTTCGGAGGACAACCCTCACAGCAGATCTCGCAACCAGGTACGCATTTCTCGAAATCCACGTGCCGCATGCACTTCTCAAACGGATACCCGAGTTCCTTTGCCACAGTCCAGACGCGACGGGTGCCCTGTCCAATAAACTCATCGGGCGGTAGGGTGGCCCATGTATCTTTTACCGTCTCTTCGATTATGTCCTGAGGTATCTCTATTCCCACCTCTTCCCAGTACGGAAGGTCGGGAAGGAAAGCCGAACCCGCATACATCAGTGTTCCGCCCCCAACCCCGTTTCCGAGAATCAGGTCTTCGCCCTCAATAGTCTTTCTGACCGGCATGGGAAGGCGCACTCTGAAATCCGAGTGGGTAATCATTCCCAGGGGGTTGCCGAACAATAATTTATTGTCCATCCCCTTTTCGAGCATTATCACTTTCTTGCCCCTTTTCGACAGATCAAGGGCAATCGCGCAGCCTCCCGGTCCTGAGCCGGCAATTACAACGTCAGCCTCGAGCCTGTTTTTCTCTTTCGCCATTTTTCCGCCTCCTTTTACAGGATTAATCCATTAACCTGCTTAAAGTGTAATAGTGGTATTTAAATACCATATATCTATACTATACGCATTTACCTAGGACTTCCAGTTTAAAGTTACTGTCTATTTCTGTAACTAACCTCCGTACCAAATCGGAAATATAAGCACAGCAGAGATAAGTGCTTTATCTCGCTGGCATCCAAATGAATGACTTAGGAAAATAGCTGAAGGAGGATTACTTGCGGGTGGATTTTCTGACCATTTTTGAAATTCTTTGCATAAAAGCCCCAGGAACAACCCGGGACCCCAGGACTATCAACCGGTAGCGCGCTCCGGGTATGAAGATGGTCTTTCTCTTTTTCAGGGCTTTTATTGATGCATCGACTACCTTTTCGGGGGTCATCCATAAGAAGTCCGGAATGGATGACATCTTCTCCCCCATTGTTTCATGAAAACCCGTGCGAACGAAGCCGGGACAGAGCGCCTGCACTTTTATACCTTTGCCCGCGACCTCCTGCTGCAGCCCATCGGAGAAGTTGACAAGGAATGCCTTCGAGCCACCGTAAGTCTTGCTTCCCCCCGGCCATGCAAGCAGCCCTACTATCGAAGAAACATTTATTATTACTCCCCTGCCGGCAGCGATCATCCCGGGAAGCGCGGCGTGTATAAGCCTTGCCGGAGCGACATCATGGACCATTATCATATCCACCTGGCGGTCGATATCCGATTTCGCGAACTTGCCGCGGAGAGCAAACCCGGCGTTGTTGACAAGCATCGACAGCGGTTTCGTCTCTTGAACATAAAGCGCAAGCTTCTGTATTTCATCTTCGCGGGCAAGATCGACGACCAAAGTCTCCACGGAGACGGCATGCTCGTCACTGAGCTCGCGCGCTAGGTTTTCGAGCAGTTCCCCCCTCCTGGCAACCAGCACCAGGTCGTAGCCTTTTTCCGCCAGACACCTGGCGTAAGCCTCCCCTATCCCGCTTGTCGCGCCCGTAACAAGCGCAACTCCAGGTCGTTCCTGATTCATGATATGAACCTCACTTGAGAACAGAACCAATAACAGAAACTACTCTTGATCTTTCTCCATTATGCCGTCGAGGAAGATATCGGGCACCTGATCGATGAACTTGTTTATCTCCTCGTCAAGGTTTGCAACATTGCCCATCAAGGCTTTTTCAATAATGAAATAGCCTGCCATACCCATAAGCGTTTGCGTCGCAGTGTCGAGGTCCACGGTCGGCCGCAGCAGACCTTTCTCCTGCCAACTGGCGAGGCAGTCGCGAATAAATACCGTACCGGGGTTCAGCATCTTTACCAGAAATGGGCTGGCCTCGTCTTTATTTCTGAGTGCTTCCGATACCACCAGTCTCAAGAAATCCAGGTTCACTTTCAGATAGGCCAGCATTCCCTGGAGGATGAACTTGAGCGCGGTCCTCGGCTCGAGCTCCGGTATAAGTGTGTTTATTGATTCCAGAGCGGTGAATGGCTGAGAATGGGCCTGTACCACTGCGTCAAATATCTCTTCCTTGTTTTCAAAATAACGGTAGAGCGCCCCGCCGGTGATACCCATACGCTTGGCAATTTCGACAACTGTCGCTCCCTGCACGCCTCTTTCCGCGAAAACCTCCAGCGCTACCTGCAGTATCCTCTGCCGCGTGGAAAGCTGATCATCGTCCGTGCCGGTTCCCTTTTTCTGGTTCTTCTCTTCGTCCAGAATAATTACCCCTTACATGTTCAGACAAATATCTTCTCTCATACTATTTCACCTATAAAGACGTATCTCCTGTAACTTATTGTAACATTTATCGAATGTTATTTGACATTATAATTATTTATAGTTAGAATGTTATTACTATTAGTAATACTTGTATAGCCTGGAACATAATCCAGCTTTATTGGAAACCTGGAGCAGGGGGACGGAGATGGACTACGACGTAATAGTAATAGGCGCAGGTTCAGGTGGTCTTTCCGCAGGTGGCGTTCTTGCCTCTCAGGGTCTGAAAACCCTTATTATCGAGAAATCCAACAATGCAGGCGGCTGTGCCTCCTCTTTCACCGCTAACGGATATCAGTTCGATGTCGGGGCATGCATTATTGAGGTGCCATGGGTACACGACTGGTTCTATGAGCGGATAGGAAGAAGGAGAGAAGATTATGTGAAGTTTATTGAGAACGATCCGCTTTACGAGCTTGTCGACACGACGGACGGAAACAGGTACCTGATGCCCGCCTCGTTCGAGGGTGTTGCTGAGCTGATCTCGCGATGCAGCCCGCGTGACGCGGAGTCTTTCTTGAAGTTCTGCAGAAAGCAGGGTTCGATCATGGACCGTTTCAGCGAAGTGATGATGCAGACGCCGCAGGGCCGGATCAGTGACATGATCAAGCTCTTTGTGAAGTACCCGCGCATTCTGGGAAGTATGAAATATATCATGAGTCCCTATTCAAAGCTGATGGAGGACCTTTTTGAGCATCCGTTCACCCGCAGGCTCCTCGGCACCCCGGCAGTTATCGGCGGCTTGCCGCCCTCCCTTCAAAGCGGCTTCATGTTCTGGCAGTGCTACGCGGAGCACGAAGGGATGTATTACCCCGAAGGAGGTATGGGGGCGGTGCCCAGGGGAATGGCAACCGCGTTCCGCGAGTTCAGCGGTGAACTGATGCTGGAATCGGAAGTAAAGCGGGTATTGGTCGAAAAAGGAAGAGCCAGGGGGGTCGTCCTCACCGACGGAACGGTCATCGCATCAAAAGCGGTCGTGAGCAACGCCAACTCAAAAACGCTGTATGAGCGGATGATCGGCGAGCCGGATGTACCGAAAGCGGTGATCAAGGGCTTGAACAGCTACGGGTTCTCCCCTTCGTGCGCGGTGGGTTATCTCGGGCTCGACTGCGAGTTAGACCTCAGAGCTCAGCACATGATGGTCCTTGCCGACTCAAGGCTGCTGGAACTGTTCTGGTCGAAGATGTTCGATGAGGGGATTGCGCCTGGTGAATCGGTCGGCCTTATCTCAAGCCCCACCTATGTCGATCCGGCTCTCGCACCAGAGGGGCATTCGGTGCTTACGTTTATTACCATGGCGCCGCGACACCTGAAGGGTTTGCGGTGGAACGATATCAAGTGGGACTACCTGGAAAAGGGCATCAACATGGTCGACAGCTTTTATATTCCCGGTATAAAAGACCACATAACCTTTAAGACCATCGCCACACCGGAGGACTTCGAGAAGAGAATAAACCTGTTGAACGGCAGTATATACGCGTATTCGATGTCGATAATGAGCCAGATGCTGTTCCGTCCCGGTAACCGCTCACGCTGCATCAGAGGACTTTACCTGTGCGGTGCGAGTACCCATATGGGTTCGGTTCCCGGGGCCGTCGCCAGTGGGATAATGACCGCGGACCTCGCACTGAATGAGTTCGGAAAGGCGGCATAATATGAAACGGTTTATGTCAAACATGCTGAGCCTTTTTCTTGCATGCCTTGGTTTCGCGCTGATCGCCGGGGGATTAATGGGGTTCAAGCTCGGGACTGACCAGCACAGGGCGATTATTACTTACGGTTTTCTTGTCGGCAACTGGTGCATGTTGGCCTGCGCTGTACTGTTCCCGTTTGCCGCCGACACTGAATACAGAAAAATAAAACGAAGGCTGCTTCTCCTCCTCTCGCTGCTCTGCATTCTGTATTTCATCTACTTTGGAGTCATGTGGACCCTGCTGGGTGAAACGGGAATGAAAATATCGGTAACGGTCTTGTTTATTCTGCTGGGTATTGCGGTTTTGTTCGTCACAATAGTCGATTACTTTATGGGAAAAGAAGCCTACAGGCCAATGGCTACAGAATTTTTATCGCAACTTCCCTATGCATATTACCGTTATAGAACTTAGGAGGTTGAAATGGATAACCATAAAGGCGATATACCGCCCGGTATTATTTCAATAGCGGCAGGTGGTGTCGACGAGGACCTGATAATCGGCATAGCGCGTTCCAACCCCGATTTCGTATTAGGTATCCTCAAGTCGATGAGGACGGAGGAAATCGTCCAGGCGATAAACGCCAACAGGGAGTTTCTTATGAAGATCGCCCGCGAGCTTCCACCGGACATGCTGGGTCGTCTTATAAGGGAACAACCCGACCTGGCGGCCTCAATGGTGGAGAATATGGGCCGGGAGTTTCTCCTGGGAATCATGGGTAACAATCAATAGAAATCCTTGTTTCCTGTACCCGGTTTTTCTTCAACACGGACTTGTGCCGGGATACGTCAAGCATTAGGCTTGCGGGTAACAAGATAGATTACAGAACCCACCCATGCCAGGAGCAGAAGGACAATCGCGATCAGCCACTGCCGTGAGTTGAGCTTGAGGTAGACCCCGAACTTTGCCGTGGCGAAAAGGAAAAGCACCACCGAGGCGATTGGAAGTATCCACGCCAGAGTGGAATCCAGCGTAATAAGAGCGGAGAGCACGGAGGTTCCAAACGCGAAAAACGAGGCGACCACCACCAGGACAGAGTATATCCAGAGTTCCCTTTTGTAGGCTTTGTCGTTCATCACCCCTCCATTCGCCTTGAACTCACTTGCCACATTCGATTTGTTCGTTTACTACCAGTTCATTCCCCTGTACGATTAACCATTCCTTCACAAATCCTCTTTTCCGGCCATCTGCCCTGTTCGGGACGGTGGTGTCCCGCCTCAATCTTCATGGGGTTTGCAGCCCGTACCCTCCGGTGCGGACAAAGCCGATCTACCTCCTCTTGTGGTCCGTACCCTCCGGTGCGGACAAAGCCGATCTACCTCCTCTTGTGGTCCGTACCCTCCGGTGCGGACAAAGCCGATCCGAGAGCGCGACTGGAGAGTCACGCCACAAACGGCAGATGGAGAATCCCTCTACAGCATTCATCCAGCCCGCCAGAAGATGATAATTTGTTGTATAGTCCAAGTGCCAAGATAAATGAGTAAAAAAAGGAGAGAAATGTTCAACGCTGAGAAATGCGATCTGTGCGGAGACTGCCTGGTTCTCTGCCCTTATGTCGATTACGACCGCGAGGAGGCTGTCGAGCAGTTCCGGTTGTTGATGGAAGATGAAACACCAAAGATACTGAGCGAGTGCGTCACCTGTGCCGGCTGTAACGAGTTCTGCGAAAAGGGGGCAAACCCGTTCGACCTCATACTGGCACGCCAGGAGCAGACCGGGATTCCGCACATCCCCGAAGAGAACACGAAGATATTCCGCGGGCTCGCGGATGTCCGAAGCGAAATCATCCCGGGTAACGCCGACAAGCCCGCCCTGTCTCTCTGCAGCGTGGGAGAAATCATTCCCGGTCTTTTCGACGGACCCATGTTTGAGGGAATGACCATCCTCAAAGGCGGCGACTACTTCTGCCGCCTGGGATATATCCATATGGGACTGGAAACACCGGTGAGAGAAAACACGGAAAAGTTTGTAGAGAACCTGGCGGCGTCCGGAGCTGAAGAGATCGTCTTCTATCACGATGACTGTTACGCCCTGCTGGCCTTAAAAGCTTATGAATACGGAATAGATGTTCCATTCAAACCGATCCACATTATCGAGTACCTGCTCGAGCGGGTTAAGAACCGTAAGAACAACATCACGCCGCTTGGAATGAAGATAGCCTATCAACGGCCCTGCGCCTCCCGCTGCACGCCACAAAAAGATGAGTGCCTGGATGAGCTGTTCAGAATGATAGGTGTAGAAAGAGTTGCTCGCGAGTACGACCGCATAAACGCCCTCTGCTGCGGCGCGCCGCTGATGCCCAGAGACCGCGAACGTGCAAAGGCATTAAAGAAAAGAAACGTCGCCGACGCCGTTTCACACGGCGCTGACGCTTTTGTCTACCTTTGCCCGCTCTGCACACTGAACCTGCGGAAAATCGCCTCAGTCGAAGGTCTCGAAAACCACCATGTGATAGAGCTGGTAAAACGAGCCGTTCACGATTAAACTGCGTGCTTGACAAAGGGAAAGTAAATGTCGTGCTCAGCACAGGAATAAGAAAGCTTAAGAATAGAACATCAGAGACACTCGGGAAGGTGAAAAAGGAAGGCGGAGTGATCGATAGAAAGAACCTGAAATAATAAACTCCCTCAAACCACAACCACCCCGATTTCCAGCCCCAAATGGGCAAAAAGAACATAATACTTCACAGGGCCGACCGGGCCCGCGGCTTTTCAAAAAATGCTCCCCGCGCTCAATGGGCTGCTTTTCGTTTACTCCACCAGACCCTGATGACTTTAACCCGGTCAAGAATGAACACAGGTATAAGCGCACAGGCAAGTATAAGCGCCCACCCGGAGGCTGAAGGCGCATGGGTTTGAAACGCTTTCTGCATAAACGGCACATAAATAGCCGCCATCTGCAGCCCCATGGAGATCAGGAACGCTCCCATGAGGTATTTATTCTTCCAGGGAGGCGCCTTGAAGATCGACAGGGTCTCGGACCGGAAGTTAAACGCGTGGAACAACTGGGATATGACCAATACTGTAAATACTACTGTCTGGCACTTTGCCAGTTCGCCGTTGTCCCAGCTGTAACCCAGCCAGTAATGGGACAGGGCAAACGCAAGAAGAGCACCGACAGAGTAAAGCAC
>JAFGMY010000134.1 GCA_016927325.1 Actinomycetota bacterium
CAAGAGGTCCAAGAAAAAGAAGAGCTTCAGGAACAGGTTGTCCATATCAACAGGGTGGCGAAAGTTGTAAAAGGTGGACGACGCTTTTCCTTTACCGCGCTGGTCGTGGTCGGAGACGGCCGGGGCAGGGTTGGAGTCGGTTACGGTAAAGCAAGAGAGGTTCCTCTGGCGATCGAAAAAGGGGCGCAAAAGGCGAAAAAGAACATTTTTCGGGTGCCGATGGTCAAATCAACCATTCCTCATCTGATTGTTGGCCGGTATGGCGCCGCAAAGGTGTTGCTCAAACCTGCATCTCCCGGAACAGGCTTGATAGCCGGAGGCGCCGTACGACCGGTGCTGGAGCTTGCGGGAGTGAAAGACGTGCTCACAAAGAGCCTCGGATCAGACAACCAGTTGAATGTGATAAAAGCGACCGTGGATGGCTTGAAGTCTCTAAGGAGTGCGAGTGAAGTGGCGGCGGTTCGTGGTAAGAGTGTCGATGAAATATTGAAAAGGAACGTCCTCGATGAGTTCAAAAATTAAAGTTACATTAAGAAGAAGCCTGGTCGGCAGGCCGAAGGATCAGAGAGGTACGGTCAGGGCTCTCGGTCTGCACCGGATAGGCCATAGCGTAGTAAAAGATGATAACCCCGAGATGCGGGGTATGGTATTCAAGGTGAAGCATCTTGTTGAGGTCGAGGAACTCTCAAAGGAATCATCCGCTGGTGACATCAAGGGAAAAGGTTAGATATAGATGAAAGGCGATGAACAGATTCGGCTGCACACATTGAAGCCGCCGACCGGCTCGAGAAAACCCAGGAAGCGTGTCGGAAGGGGAACCAGTTCCGGTCGGGGATCGACCAGCGGCCGTGGAAGCAAAGGGCAGAAAGCGCGCTCGGGTGCGAAGATACGTGTCGGTTTTGAGGGTGGACAGATGCCATTGGTCCGAAGGCTGCCCAAGCTGGGAGGGTTTACTCCGAGAAACAGGGTGGAATACGCCGAGGTCAACGTTTCAAAGCTAGACAGGTTCGACGCGGGGGAAACGATCGATCCCGCGAGGATGGCTGAAGCGGGCCTCGTCAAGAAGGCGGAAGCCAGAGTCAAGATTCTCGGTAACGGAGAGCTCAAGAAGGGGCTTAACGTAAAGGCGCACGCGTACTCGCACGGCGCGCGTGAAAAAATAGAAACCGCCGGCGGAACGGCAGAGGTGATATAGCTTGAGGATCCTCTCCGGTTTTCGAGACGCCTTTAAGATACCGGATCTTAGAAAGAAGATACTTTTTACCTTCTTGATCATCGCCCTATACAGGATCGGCTGCTTTATTCCCGCCCCCGGCGTTGATGTAAAAGCGCTTGGCAGCGCAATTGAGGGAAGCGGCTTATTGCAGTTCCTGAACCTGTTCAGCGGGCGGGGTCTTTCCAATATGGCCATATTCGGCCTGGGAATCATGCCTTATATTACCGCGGAAATCATTATGGAGTTATTGTCGGCGGTGATTCCCAAGATAAAAGAATGGCATGAAGAAGGAGAAGTCGGCAGGCGAAAAATAACCCAGGTGGCCAGGTATATGACTCTTGGGCTTGCGGTGATGCAGTCTTCAGCCTTGATAGTATCGTTCAATGCGATGACTGAAAACAAAATATTCAAGAACCTCACATTGGGAAGCGGGATACTGATCGTATTGACGCTGGTTGCCGGAATGGCGCTGCTGATGTGGTTCGGTGAGCTGATAACCGAACGGGGTGTCGGAAACGGAATGTCTATTCTGATCCTGATAAGTATTATATCGACAATGCCGCTCGAGATAAGGACTCTGGTCAAGTCGGCTTTTAACAAGAACCCGATTTATGTTGTAATACTGGCCGTTGCAAGCATTGCCATAATTATTGGTGTTATTTATATCGAGCAGGGGGAAAGACGGATACCGGTTCAGTACGCCAAGCAGGTAAGGGGCCGCCGGATGTACGCCGGGGCGAGTACCTATATTCCGGTAAAGGTAAATACTTCGGGCGTAATACCCATAATATTCGCCGCTTCCGTAATATACTTTCCCCTGATCATCGCCAACTTCTTCCCATCATTTGAAGGTATTGCGAGCAGGTTCACCCAGGGAACACCGTTATATTTTATAGTCTACACAGGGCTGATAGTATTTTTCGCATATTTCTATACCGCGATAGTTTTCGATCCGTATGAGCTTTCGGACAACCTGAAGAAGTATGGAGGGTTCATTCCCGGCATCCGTCCCGGCATGCCTACCACCAGTTACATCGCTAAAGTGGTCAACCGGATCAACCTTCCAGGGTCTCTTTACCTTGCGGTCATAGCTTTGATACCGGCGATAATGTTCGTTCAGTTCGGTACGGCAAGTGTGCCTATAGGCGGCGCGGCGATACTTATCATAATCGGCGTCTCGCTGGAGACGATGAAACAGATCGAGTCTCAGATGCAGATGAGGCACTATGAAGGTTTCGGTTTAAAATAGGAGGATCAGTGTTGAATATTATATTCCTGGGACCGCCCGGAGCGGGAAAGGGAACCCAGGCGGAAAGGTTATCAAAGGACTTGAATGTTCCCCAGATATCGACCGGGGACATATTCCGTGCCGCGCTTTCGCAGGGAACTGAGTTGGGCTTGGAGGCCAAGAAATACATGGACGCCGGCGAACTGGTTCCTGATGAACTCGTGGTGCGCATTGTGGAGGAAAGGTTGCGCGAAAATGATTGCAAGGGCGGTTTTATCCTTGACGGATTTCCCCGCAGCACCTTTCAGGCTGAAGCCCTGGACCGGTTTCTGATTGAAGAAGGGTCGGGAATAGATATAGTCTTAAACATAGATATGGACTCGGAGGAACTGGTCAAACGGCTGACAGGACGGCGCGTGTGCAGGGAGTGCGGCGCCAACTATAATATTCACTACAGTTTGCCCGAAACAGGTGGCGAGTGTGACCAGTGCGGGGGTGAGTTGTACCAGCGCGACGACGATAACGAGAAAACTATAAGGAACCGTCTCAAGGTATATGGGCAGCAGACAGAGCCGCTTATAGATTATTATTCAGGTACTGGGAAGATGGTTACTGTTGACGGCTCGAAGAAGCCCGGGGAAGTCTATGATGTTATCCGGGGCGCGGTAAATTCGTTGGGGGCGTAACAAGTTCAGTGGTTGTAATAAAATCAAAAGACGAAATAGTAAAAATGCGTAGAGCGGGACGGATTGTGGCTGAAGTCCTGGCACTGATAAGACGGGAAGCTAGAGCTGGAATAAGCACGTTGGAACTCGATGCTCTGGCTGAAGAGTTGATAAGAAGAAGGGGTGCTGTTCCCGCATTCAAGGGGTATAAGGCGGGTTTTGTAAGCTGCGGACCTTTTCCTGCAACCCTTTGCACCTCGATCAACTCCGAGGTCGTTCATGGGATTCCGGGGGGAACGAAGCTTAATGAAGGAGATATACTCAGTGTGGACACCGGAGCACAACTGGATGGATATTTTGGAGACGCTGCGATATCTTTAGTAGTGGGTGGCAACGGCTCTGCGGTTGCCGATAAGCTCATTGAAGTAACGCAGACAGCTCTTTTCAAGGGGATCGAGTACTGCTGGCCCGGGAAGCATCTGTCGGATATATCCCATGCGATACAAAAGACGGTTGAACGGGAAGGGTTTTCGGTGGTCCGCAGGTTTGTGGGTCATGGAATAGGGTCCAAGATGCATGAGGATCCGCCGATACCGAACTACGGCGAGCCTGGAAGCGGGCCGAAGTTGAAACCGGGAATGGTTCTGGCGATAGAGCCGATGGTCAACGAGGGAAGCTATGAGGTCATTGCCTCGATGGATCATTGGGTGGTGACCACCAGAGATGGGGGTCTATCGGCGCATTTTGAGCATACAGTAGCTGTCATGGAGGACGGCCCGGAGATATTAACACAGCAGAAGTAACGTGTAATATCTGGAAATATTTTGTCCTGTGAGTTATTATGTACGCTTGTGCGCCTTTTTAAGGGGGTACACGGAGTTTTGGAAGGAAAAGAAGACGCGATAGAGGTCGAGGGAAAAGTACTTGAGCCTTTGCCAAACGCGATGTTTAAAGTCGAGTTGGACAACGGACACAAAGTATTAGCCCATATTTCCGGGAAGATGAGGATGCATTACATCCGCATTCTGCCGGGCGACCGGGTGACGGTGGAGTTATCGCCATACGACCTGTCGCGCGGCAGGATAACTTACCGGTATAAGTAAACGGAAGGATAAAAGACTAATAAGATGAAAGTACGTCCGTCTGTTAAAAAGATGTGCGACAAGTGCAAGCTCATACGCAGGCACGGGAAAGTAATGGTCATATGTCAAAACCCTCGCCATAAACAACGGCAGGGCAAGTAATACGGAGGTTGTTAATTGGCGAGAATTGCCGGCATTGATCTCCCTAGAGACAAGCAGGTCGCAATAGCCCTGACATATATCTATGGAATCGGAAGGTCGAGAGCGCTGGATGTTTGTGAAGGTTCGTCCGTAAAAGCCGATACCAAGGTTCGTGACCTTACCGATGAAGAGATTATCAGGTTGAGGGAGTTCATAAACCAGAGCTACAAGATAGAGGGTGATCTCAGGAGAGAGCGTTCTCAAAACATCAAACGTCTTATGGAGATAGGCTGCTACCGCGGCCTCAGGCACCGAAGAGGCCTGCCGGTTAGAGGCCAGAGGACCCATTCAAACGCACGGTCCAGAAAAGGGCCGAGGCCCCAGGTGGGTATAAAGAAGAAGAAGAGACAGGCCTGAACTCAGGCTTGGAGGAAAGGGGTTAGTTTTGCCTAGACCGAC
>JAFGMY010000135.1 GCA_016927325.1 Actinomycetota bacterium
AGGTCTCGGGATTGCTCCCAGCAGCAACCTGGGGGACGGGGACCTGTCGGTTTTCGAGCCTGCCCATGGAAGCGCTCCCAAGTACAGGGGCCTCGACAAGGTGGACCCGACCGCTGAGATCCTTTCAGGGTACCTTATGCTCAAGCATATAGGGCAGGACGACGCCGCGGAGCGTGTTCTAAGAGCTGTGAGAAAAGTTATCGGCGAGGGAAAGACGGTGACTTATGACATCGGGGGAGACGCGAAAACAAGCGAGATGGCGAAAGCGATCGTAAAAGCGATAGAAGAGGGATAAGAGGAAGAATAAGTATAGTGAAAAGCGGATCTATAACCGGGTTTGCCAAGTCGCGCCCGGGAGAGGTGGGTTGATAAGAAATGCGGAGTGACGCGGTTAAGAAAGGAAGAGAGAGGGCGGGGCATCGTGCCCTCTGGCATGCGTCCGGTATTTCCGATCACGATTTGAACAAGCCGCTGATCGGCATAGCCGGCTCCGAGAACCAGATTGTACCCGGTCATATTCATCTGGGTGAAATAAACCGCGCGGCAGGCGATGGAATAACAGCTGCCGGTGGCACGCCCCTTCTTTTCAACACTATTGCGGTATGTGATGGAATAGCCATGGGTCACGAAGGTATGAAGTATTCGCTTGTATCAAGGGAAATTATCAGCTATACGGTTGAAATAATGGCCCGTGCCCACGGTCTCGACGGTATATTGCTCATACCCAACTGCGACAAGGTCATTCCCGGCATGCTAATGGCGGCCGCGCGGCTGGATATACCGGCGGCGCTTGTAAGCGGCGGGCCAATGCTGGCTGGAAGGTACGGCGAAAGAAATGTCAATCTTATCACCGTTATGGAAGCTTCCGCGGACAAGTCGGTAAGCGACGAGGAACTGGAGGAACTCGAAAGAGTGGCGTGCCCGGGATCGGGCTGTTGCTCCGGCCTTTTTACCGCGAACAGCATGAACTGCCTTTCGGAAGCCCTGGGAATAGCCCTGCCGGGGAACGGGACCATACCCTCAACCGATCCGGAACGACTTGAAATCGCGAGGGCGACCGGCGGGGTTCTGGTGGAGCTGATAAGAAAAGACATAAAGCCTTCCGTGATAATGAACGAAAAGGCTTTCAGCAATGCGCTGGCTGTGGACATGGCGATCGGCGGTTCGACCAATTCGTTGCTTCACTTGCCCGCGATTGCTCATGAAGCTGGAATAACACTCGATTTCGACGAAATTGACAGGATATGCTCCGGCACTCCCAATCTATGCAGGATCGCGCCGTCGGGCGGGAGCCGGTATCACATGGAGGATTTGCATCGAGCCGGCGGCATCCCGGCGGTGATGAGCGAACTGGCAGCGGTGAAGGCCATTGACCTGGAGGCTCTTACCGTAACCGGGAAATCGCTCGGGGAAAACATCTCGGGAGCAAAAAGCCTGGACAAAGATGTAATCAGGCCCGCCGCGGATCCGTATTCTCCAAGGGGCGGCCTTGCAATATTGAAAGGTAACCTGGCGCCGGAAGGCTCGGTGATAAAAGAGGTTGCCGTTGGTGAAAAGATGAGAAAGCATCGTGGTCCGGCAAGGGTTTTCGACTCTGAAGAAACCGCGATCCACGAAATCAGAAACGGCCTGATCAAGCCTGGTGACGTCGTGGTAATAAGATACGAAGGCCCCAAGGGAGGGCCCGGCATGAGGGAAATGCTCCTTCCAACCGCTTCGATAGCGGGAATGGGTATGGACGACGAGGTACTGCTTCTTACCGACGGGCGATTTTCAGGTGGTACCAGGGGCGGCGCCATAGGGCACATTTCGCCGGAAGCAGCGGCCGGCGGCCCGATTGCCCTGGTTGAAGAAGGTGACATTATTGAAGTGGATATCGATGAGCGGAGGCTGGACCTTCTGGTAAGCGAAGAGGTCCTTGAATTACGGCGCGGCAACTGGAAACGGCCGCCCGGGAGGTTCCCCAGAGGGGTGCTTGAAGTATACAGTGAACTGGTTGGAAGCGCTGCCGGTGGTGCTGTTATGGAAACCGGCTCCGGTTTAACGGTGACGGGAGAGTGAGCAAGTGAAAAAAACAGGTGCGCAGGCATTGATGGAGTGCCTCGAGCGGGAAGGTGTCGAGGTTATCTTCGGGATTCCCGGCGGTGTGATGCTGCCGATTTATGACGCTATAATGGATTCAAATATAAGGCACATACTTACCCGTCACGAACAGGGTGCGGCGCATGCCGCGGACGGATACGCCCGCGCGACGGGCAAAGTGGGTGTATGTATGGCAACCAGCGGACCGGGAGCATGCAACCTTGTCACGGGAATAGCAACCGCGAACATGGATTCTGTTCCGATGGTGGCGATAACCGGCCAGGTTTCCACGCATGTTATAGGAACCGACGCGTTTCAGGAAGCCGATACCACAGGCGTTACCCAGCCGGTTGTCAAGCACAGTTACCTTTTAAAAGACCCAAACGAGATACCCCACGTGGTTCGGGAAGCTTTCCTGATAGCATCCACCGGGAGGCCGGGAGTTGTTCTGATAGATATCCCAGTCGATGTTTCGAGGGGTGAATTTGATTTCAGATACCCGGAGGAAATAAAGCTTCCCGGGTATAAGCCGACCACGAAGGGCCATGCGAAGCAGGCGAAACAGGCGGCCGATTTAATGCTGAAAAGCGAGCGCCCGGTAATTTACGCCGGGGGCGGTGTGGTGATCTCTGATGCCTCCAGGGAGCTCCGCGAACTTGTGGGGCTTCTTGGTTTTCCGGTCACAACAACACTGCTGGGAAAGGGGGTATTTCCGGAAACCGACAAGCTCTCCCTGGGCATGCTCGGTATGCACGGCACGTCCTATGCGAACTATGTAATGATGAAGACAGATCTTATTATTGCCGTAGGCGCCAGGTTTGACGACAGGATAACCGGTGATATTCATACATTCGCCCCACACGCCAGGGTAATCCATATAGATATCGATCCGGCCGAGATAGGCAAGAACGTTAAACCGGACGTCCCGATTGTCGGAGACGCAAGGACTATACTGAAAGACCTGATAAAAATACTGAAGCCCAGGGTGGAAAAGAAAGAAGGCGCAAACATTAAAGCATGGGTCAAGCAGGTTGCCGAGTGGAAAAAGGAGTTTCCGCTGGTCGTGCCTGGAGGATCACTGAAGCCGCAGTTTGTTGTGGAAGAGATATACAGGGCGACAAAGGGAAAAGCGGTTATTGTTACGGATGTGGGTCAGCACCAGATGTGGGCCGCACAGTTCTACAAGTCGACGCTTCCGCGTTTCTTCCTTTCATCGGGTGGATTAGGCACTATGGGTTACGGTTTCCCGGCCGGTATCGGAGCGAAAGTGGGCAAGCCGAAAGAAAAAGTTATAGTGATTGCAGGTGACGGCTCCATACAGATGAACATCCAGGAACTGGCGACCGCGGTCCAGAACAGGATTCCGGTTATTATCGCTTTGATGGACAACGGATATCTTGGAATGGTCAGGCAGTGGCAGGAACTCTTTTATAAAAGGAGATATTCGAACACGGATTTAGGAAGGGGTATGTCGCCTGATTTTGTAAAACTCGCCGAAGCCTACGGCGCTAAGGGCATGCGCGTTACCGAACGGAAAGACGTTGACTCTGCGTTGCAGGAAGCGTTCAAGGAGAAAGATGTGCCGGTGCTCATTGATTTCATTGTTGAGCAGGAGGAAAATGTGTTTCCAATGGTGGCGCCGGGTGCGTCGCTCGACGATATGATAGGGGGTTAGCGAAGTGAAGCATACCCTGTCTGTGCTGGTTGAAAACAAGCCCGGTGTGCTGGCCCGTGTGGCGGGGCTTTTCTCCAGAAGAGGTTTCAATATTGACAGCCTTTCGGTAGGGGTTACCGACAGGCCGGAGGTTTCAATAATGACAGTTGTTGTAGACGTGGAGGAGCACTCTCTGGAGCAGGTCAGAAAACAGCTCAATAAGCTTGTTAACGTGATAAAGATAAGCGATCTTCCAAGCGAAAACAGCGTCCGGCGCGAACTGGCGCTGATCAAGGTCAAGGCTGACTCCCGAACCAGGGCGGAGATTATTGAAATAGTCAACATATTCCGCGCGAAGGTGGTCGATGTTGGAAAAGGCACCCTGAGCGTGGAAGTTACCGGAAGCAAAGATAAGCTGGCGGGGCTCGAGGACCTTTTGAAGCCATACGGAGTAGTGGAGTTGGTTAGAACGGGAACGGTAGCCCTTCCCAGAGGATAATGAAGTGACGGTTCGAGGAGGAGCGATATGGTAAATATATACTACGAGAAAGACGCTGATCCTAAAATCCTGGAGGGTCAGAAAATCGCGGTTATCGGATACGGAAGCCAGGGACACGCCCACGCGCAAAACCTGAAAGACAGCGGGCATGATGTGGTTGTGGGATTGAGGGAAGGAAGCCCGAGCGGAAAAGAAGCGCAGGCTGCCGGCCTTACCGTAATGAGTGTCGCGGACGCCGCCGCCCGGGCCGATGTAATCATGATGCTTATCCCCGACGATCAGCAGGCCCGCGTTTACAGGGAAAGTGTTATGCCCGGCCTGAAGAGCGGTAACGCGCTTTTCTTCGCCCATGGGTTTAACATTCATTTCAGCCAGATAGTGCCGCCCGCCGACGTGGATGTGATCATGGTTGCCCCCAAGAGCCCGGGAATGATGGTGAGAAAGACTTTTGAAGAGGGTAACGGAGTGCCCTGCCTTGTCGCGGTTGAGCAGGACTATTCCGGAAAGGCCCTTGCGAAGGGCCTGGCATACGCTCATGGCATAGGCTCGGCGCGCGCAGGAGTGCTTGAAACAACTTTCCGCGAAGAGACCGAGACGGATCTTTTTGGAGAGCAGGTAGTGCTGTGCGGCGGCGTGTCGGAGCTCATAACCGCGGGTTTCGATACACTGACCGAGGCGGGATACCAGCCGGAAATCGCTTATTTCGAATGTCTTCACGAGCTGAAGCTGATAGTGGACCTGATTCATAAATATGGTATAAGCGGGATGAGGGCGAGGGTAAGCGATACCGCTGAATACGGTGACCTGACCCGGGGGAAAAGAATAATAAACTCAGATGTGAGATGTGAAATGAAAGAGATTCTGTCCGAGATCCAGACCGGCTCGTTTGCTTCTGAATGGGTTCTCGAAAACCATGCGAACCGGGCCTCGTTCAACGCAATGAGAAATATTGGACTGGCCCACCCTATTGAGAAACTCGGCCTGAAGCTTCGGTCTATGATGTCGTGGCTCAAGGATTAGGAGTCCTGGCCGGATAAGCGAGGAAAAAATTGAAGAAGGACTACATATTTACTCCGGGGCCTACTCCGGTCCCTCTGGAGGTCGGCCTGGCGCAGGTCAAGATGGTGCACCACCGCTCACCCGATTTCGGTGAGATGCTGGGAAGAGTGCTCGAAGGTCTCAAGTATGTTTTTCAAACAGAGAATGAAGTGCTCATGTTCGCGTCAAGTGGAACCGGTGCCATGGAAGGTGCTGTCGCGAACTGCTTTTCACCTGGAGACACCGTTGTTGTTTTCAGCGGAGGGAAGTTTGGTGAACGTTTCGCGGAAATAAGCCGCGCATACCGGCTTAACGTCATTGAGATAAAATACGAGTGGGGCGAAACGGCCGACCCCGCGCTTCTTGAGAAAACAGTGGAAGAAAACCCGGATATAAAGGGTGTAATGCTGACCCACAGTGAGACCTCCACCGGGGTTGTGAACGATGTTGAAGTGTTCGGCAGAATAGTATCAGAGACCGGTGCGGTATTTATCGTGGACGCGATCAGCAGCCTTGGGGCGGTGGAGTTCAGGACTGACGACTGGAAGATCGATGTGGCGGTCAGCGGGTCGCAGAAAGCGCTCATGACGCCGCCCGGTATCGCCTTCGCCGCAGTGAGTGAAAAAGCATGGAATATGATCGCGGATTCAAAGTCGCCGAACTATTATTTTGACTTTAACGCTACACGCAAATCTCAGTCAAAGAATCCGCCGCAAACGCCTTATACTCCAGCAATAACGGTGATCCAGGCGCTCGAGAAGGCTATTGAAATGATCAAGGATGAAGGTCTTGATAGAATACTGGAAAGACACAGGCGTCTGGCGCTGGCGTCGCAGGCGGCCGTGGAGGCTTTGGGTTTGAACTTTGTGGCCCATGACCGCTCTAACGCTTTTGTGACAACATCGATCTGGTCGCCGGACGGGATAAACTCGGGCGATATTGTGAAGCTTATGCGGAACAAGTTCGGGGTGTTTATCGCCGGTGGTCAGGGCAAGCTCAAGGGCGAAATATTCAGATTGGGACACGTCGGCTTCTTCGATGAGTTTGATATCGTGGTACAGGTCAGCGCGCTGGAAATGGCACTTTCTGAGCTCGGTTATGATTTTAAGGCCGGAAGCGGCGTCTCGGCCGCCCTGAGAGTTCTTTCCGGTTGAAATTCGACATGGTGCATACGGGGTGATTAATGAACAGGGAATCAAGATACAGGGTTCTCGTCGCTGAGAAAATATCTCCTTTGGGTATAGATAAGCTGAGAGAACATTTCGATGTAGATGCTTACGATAAGCTTTCCAGAGAAGAACTCCTCGAAAAAATCGGCGGTTACGAGGCGCTGATTGTCAGGAGTGGTGTGCAGGTAGACCCGGAGATCATAGAAAGAGCGTCCAGCCTGAAGATCATCGGCAGGGCTGGAATCGGAATAGATAATATCAATCTGGATGCTGCAACCAAGAAAGGCATTATCGTCGCCAACGTCCCCGAGAGCAATATCATCTCCGCCGCCGAGCATACATTCGCCATGCTCATGTCGGCGGCCAGAAATATACCCGCCGCCGACGCGTCGATGGCCGGCGGAGAGTGGAACCGTTCCGCATACCAGGGCGTCGAGCTTCACGGAAAGACGCTTGGCATCATCGGTCTGGGCAGGATCGGGACCCTGGTAGCGGAGAGGGCCGAGGCGTTCGGGATGAACCTGGTCGGTTACGATCCGTTTATTTCCGAGCAGAAGGCGAAACAGCTGGGCGTGGAGATGAAGAACACCGTTGAGGATGTTTTAAGGGAAGTGGATTTTCTTACACTTCATGTGCCCCGGAGTGAGGATACCTATCATCTGATAGGAGTGGAGCAACTGGCGTTGATGAAGAGCAACGCGATCATCGTAAATGTCTCCAGGGGCGGCGTGGTAGACGAAGAAGCACTGGCTGGGGCTATCGACAATGGTGTAATAGCCGGTGCGGCGCTTGATGTTTTCGAAAACGAACCTCCGGGGGACGCCGCGCTCTGCCGGATGCCGAGGGTCGTCGTGACACCGCACCTGGGAGCGAGCACGAGTGAGGCACAGAAAAAAGCGGGTGTATTGATAGCCGAACAGATCATCGCTTGTTTTAATGAAGGTTTCGTAAGCGGTGCGGTGAATATCGCCATGCCTTTAAAGGAGGTTGTCGAGACGCTCAAGCCATTTCTTCCGCTCTGTGAAAAACTGGGTAAGCTTTTCAACCGTCTGATGCAGGGAAAGATGGGAGAGATCGAGCTTGAAGTTTTCGGCGAGATCAGTGAATATGACACGTCACTTCTCACTGTCGCTTTCCTGAAGGGGTTCCTGGAAAATATTTCAACCGATACCGTGACTTACGTAAACGCCCCGATACTGGCAAAAGAACGAGGTATCCTGATAAAAGAAAGCAAGAGCCGGCAATCAAGGGACTATGTGAATCTGATAAGCGTCAACACCGGGAGCAACGAAGGGGAGGTTACCGCCGCGGCGACACTGGTGGGCAGGAGCCAGGAGATGTTTGTCAACGTCCTGGATTATCATGTGGATATTGCTCCGAGCAGATATCTCGCTTTCGTGATATATGAAGACCGCCCGGGCATGATCGGAAAAGTGGGTTCGATTCTGGGTGACAACAAGATCAACATCGGAAGCCTTCAGGTCGGGCACAGGCAGATCGAAGGCCTGGCGGCCATGGGTCTCACGCTGGACAGCCCGGTTCCGTCCGAACTGCTGTCAGGCATCAAGTCAGAAGTCGGAATAGAAGACGCAATTTTCATTGTCTTATAGGGGGCTTGATGGCTGAACGCGTATACATCTTCGATACGACACTACGTGATGGTGAACAGTCCCCTGGAATAAGTCTCGGCGTAAGAGAGAAACTCGAGATCGCAGAGCAGCTCCAGAGGCTTGGCGTCGATATCATAGAGGCCGGTTTTCCCGCGACCAGCAAGGGTGATTTTGAGGCGGTCAGGCGGATATCTGAAAAGATTTCCGAAACAGTTGTCTGCGGGCTGGCACGCGCCGTACCGTCCGATATTGACACTGCATGGGAAGCATTAAAAAACGCCGAGAGGCCTTTGATACACACGTTTATCAGTACTTCGGACGTTCACCTTGAGCACCAGCTGAGGAAATCACGGGAAGAGGTAATCGAGATGGCCCGGCAGGCGGTGTCACGCGCCAGAAGCTACTGTCCTCACGTTGAGTTCTCTCCGATGGATGCGACCCGAAGCGATCCGGAGTTCCTTTACCGGGTGTTGGAGGCGGCTATCGAGGAGGGCGCCGGAATTCTTAATATCCCTGATACGGTTGGATACGCGGTTCCCGATGAGTTCGCGGCCATGATAAAAGGGATCATGGATAATGTTAAAGGCATCGACACGGTCAGGGTAAGCGTTCACTGCCACAATGACCTGGGTCTTGCGGTCGCGAACTCAATTGGTGCTCTAAGAGCGGGGGCCAGGCAGGTGGAGTGCGCTATTAACGGGCTCGGCGAGCGGGCCGGTAACGCTTCTCTGGAAGAGGTTGTAATGGCAATCAAGGTCAGGGAGGACCGGCTGGGCTTTGAAACCGGGATCGTAACGACCGAGATAAGCAAGACCAGCAGGCTCATCAGCCTTCTTACCGGTTACAACGTCCAGGCCAACAAGGCGATAGTAGGCAAGAACGCTTTCGCGCACGAGTCCGGAATTCACCAGGACGGCGTGCTCAAGGAACGGACGACATACGAGATCATGGACGCCAGGACCATCGGGCTAACCGAGAGTGATATCGTGCTTGGAAAGCACTCCGGGAGGCACGCGCTCAAAGAGCAGTTGGAGAGGCTCGGGCATTACCTCGAGGAGGACGAACTCGATGAGGCGTTCAAGCGGTTCAAGGAGCTTGCTGACAAGAAAGGTTCTCTCAGTGGAGACGACATAGAAGCTGTTGCGCTCGATTTCATAAGGACCGAGGGGCAGGAGTGGAAACTCTCGGCCTACGAGGTGCACAGCGGTGGACACCAGGCGCCGCCGAGCGCTACCGTTACTCTTGAGCGGGAAGATGAGCGCGTAACCGAGCGTGCGGTGGGAGACGGGATGGTCGATGCCGCCTGTATGGCTATCAGGGAAGCGCTGGGAATCAAAGCCAGGCTGATCTCCTTCAGCATCGAGGCTATCACCGGGGGGCTTGACGCCCTTGGCGACGTAACGGTGCAGCTTGATATCGGAGGGCGCGTGGTCGTCGGCAGGGGTGTCGCCACCGACGTGGTTGAAGCGAGCGCCAGGGCGTACCTCAACGCCGTCAACAAGGTTATCCGCTGAAGAATCACTTCCCCCCCTTGTGTCTTGGCACCCCTGCCTGGCGATATCCAAGCAAGAATAACGATTCACTTTGACCTGGCCTGAGGCGGTACAGAATCCTCCGGTCAATGTCCTCGCCGGTTAGCCTTACGAAAAAGATAGACCGGTTCAGGAACCGGGGTAACAGTGAACTCTTTTAAGGTAAATGCCGTTTGCGGAGTTTTCCTGCGGAACCTGTCCCGCCTGACCACCGGCAGCCTGTAATCTCCCACCCCATTGAGACCGGGTTCCGATATGATTGAGGCCGGGCACTCCTGCCGGGAGATAAATATGATTTGGATATTTGCCGGTTAAGATTAATGGGTGAGGGCTGGTAAAAAGGCTGGCAACAGGGTTAAACGACAGAATGGGATACCGGGTTGGACACCATGCTCTGACTTCTGAAAAGCGACTCTGGTAGAATAATCAGGGGTTAATTGCCCGAAGGGCTTGAACTCATGCGGCAACATTGATTTGATAGGGTTTTAAGCTTTACTTCTGCGGATAAGGGTCCGCAGATGCAATGCAGACTATTTTGTTGATACGGAGCAATAGACTATGAGCCTGACAAGGCGGATATTAGCTGAGAAGGCTGAAAAAGAGAGCCTGAAGCCGAATGATTATATAGAGGTGCCGGTGGACCTTGTGCTGGCGAATGACGTTACAGCCCAGATAGCTTTGAAAGAGTTCGGCAGGTTTGGCAGGGACACTGTTTTCGACAAAGACAAGGTTGCGCTGGTCCTCGATCATTTCACACCTAACCGCGACATTGTTTCAGCAGAGCAGTGTGCATTTGTCCGGCGTTTCGCGCTCGAGCATGAGATTACCCATTTCTTCGATTGTGGAGAGGTCGGCATAGAACATGTCATACTGCCGGAGAAAGGCCTCATCAGTCCGGGAATGGTCGTTATCGGGGCTGACAGCCACACCTGCACCTACGGTGCGCTCGGAGCTTTCGCGACCGGTGTCGGCTCGACCGATGCGGGCGCGGCAATGGCTACCGGAAAGGTCTGGTTAAGGGTTCCTGAGGCCATGCGTATAGAAATTCACGGAAATTTTCATCACTGGGTGGGTGGAAAAGACCTTATCCTTTACCTGATAGGAAAAATAGGAGTGGACGGTGCTTACTATAAGTCCATGGAATTTACCGGAAGCGGCCTTGAGCATCTTTCGGTGGAGGGCCGTCTGACCGCCGCCAATATGGTAATAGAGGCGGGGGCGAAGAACGGGCTTTTCCCGGTGGATCATTTTGCGGTTGATTATCTGGAGAAGGCAGGCGTGGAGGCCGGGCCGGTGGAAATCAAACCGGATAAGTACGGCTATTGCGAGGAGATATCGATCAATTTGTGGGACATCGAGCCGCAGGTCGCACTGCCCCCTCTTCCGAGCAACTCGGTCGCGGTTCTGGAGGCGCCCCATGTCAAACTGGACCAGGTGGTGATAGGTTCCTGCACCAACGGCAGGATCGAGGATTTGAGACTCGCCGCGGAGGTGTTAAGGGGCAAGAGGGTCGCGAAAGGTGTTAGGGTGATAATACTTCCGGGAAGCCCCGACGTTTACCGGAAAGCAATGAATGAGGGCCTGATGGATGTGTTCATGGATGCGGGAGCCATAATATCTCCTCCGACATGCGGTCCCTGCCTTGGAGGACATATGGGTATCCTGGCCGCCGGGGAGAAGGCGCTGGCGACCACAAACCGCAACTTCACCGGCAGAATGGGCCACAGGGAGAGCGAAGTGTATCTTTCCAATCCCGCCGTTGCGGCCGCTTCAGCATTGACCGGGTCGATAACCGACCCCGGGGAGATACTATGAGCGATACTGAATATAAGACGATAACCGGGAAAGTGCATAAGTTCGGGGATAACATAAACACCGATCTTATCATTCCCGCGACACATCTTGTGACGACCGATGAGATTGAGTTGGGAAGCCACCTGATGGAGGGGGAGGACCCTCATTTCAGGGCGAAAGTCAACGAGGGCGACATCCTGGTCGGCGGAAAGGACTTCGGTTCCGGATCCAGCCGCGAGCATGCTCCTCTCGCTATCAAAGGCGGCGGGATATCCTGCGTGATCGCAGAGTCCTTCGCCAGAATATTTTTCCGCAACTGTATCAATGTGGGGCTGGTTGTGGTCGAATCACCTGAAATATCGAAATCGACGAACGACGGCGATGAGCTGTGCGTTGATTTAAAAGAGGGAAAAGTCGATAACCTTACATCGGGAAACTCCTTTTCAATTGCACCTTATCCCGAGTTCATGGAAAAGATAATCAACGCCGGCGGCTTGATCAACTACCTGATACAAACGGGTGCTTGAGCATTCCCGATCTTGCGCGGACGGGCATTATCGAAGTTAATGGGCCGGTGAAGTGGTTGGAGATATGCTTCAGGTGGAAATCCGGAGATAATCAGTCTACTAAGGTTTATTGAGCAGGCAGACCTGTATTTCAAGTTTGAAGGTTGGTGAAAAGAGTATATGCATAAGATAGCTGTGATTCCAGGAGACGGGACCGGTCCCGAAGTTGTAGCGGAAGGCCTGAAAGTCCTTGAAGCGGCGGCGGATACGGCGGGTTTCGATTTCGATACGGCCAATTTCAACTACGGCGGCGACCGTTTTATCGATACCGGAGAAACATTGCCGGAAGGCGCGTTGGACGAGTTGAAAGAATACGACGCTGTCTTTCTGGGCGCGATCGGACATCCGGACGTAAAGCCGGGCATTCTGGAGACGGGAATTCTCCTGAAGATTCGTTTCGCGCTCGATCAGTACATTAATCTGCGTCCGATAAAGCTGTATCCAAACGTTGAATGTCCGCTCGTGGACAAGGGGCCGGAGGACATAGACCTGGTTGTGGTGAGGGAAAACACCGAAGGCCTGTATGTCGGTTCCGGGGGGTTTTTGCGCAAGGGCACCCCGAACGAGGTGGCGGTCCAGGAGTCGATAAATACCCGCATGGGCGTCGAGCGTTGCATACGCTACGCTTTTGAATACTGCCGCAAGCGGGACAGGGACAAGAAGGTCACCCTGTGCGGCAAGACCAATGTCTTGACTTATGCCTTTGACTTATGGGAAAGGGCGTTTAATGAAGTTGCCGAGGAGTACCCGGACATTTCGGCCGACTATGCCCATGTCGACGCGACGTGCATGTGGTTTGTAAAGAACCCCGAGTGGTTTGATGTAGTGGTGACAGACAACATGTTCGGTGACATTATCACCGACCTTGGTGCGATGATTCAAGGCGGGATGGGTATCGCTGCCGGAGGTAATATTAATCCGGACGGGACGTCGATGTTCGAGCCGATAGGGGGTTCTGCGCCGAAATACACCGGCAAGAACGTTATCAACCCACTGGCGGCGATCAGCTCTGTTCAGATGATGCTTGAGTTTCTCGGGGAGGACAAGGCTGGAAAGCTGGTCGAGGACGCGATCGTTCGAGCGCTTTCGGAGGGAAAGATAAAGAGCATGTCCGCCGGGAAGATGGGCATGGGGACAAGTGATGTCGGGGATTTGATCTCCGGCTACGTTCGAGAATCGAAATGACAAAGTCCTGGAGGTAAGAAAGATATGGGGTTACAGGTTTATATCGACGGGAAGTTTGTTCCGGAAGATGAGGCAAAAGTCTCGGTCTACGACCACGGTCTTTTGTACGGAGACGGCGTGTTCGAGGGAATACGAGTGTACAAGCGGCGTCTTTTCATGCTGGATGAACACCTCAAGCGCCTGTTCAACGGGGCGAAGGTAATACGCCTGAATATCCCCGTGCCGCTGGAAGAACTCAAGGACAAGATACGCGAGACCGTTCGAATAAACGAGATCGACGAAGGCTATGTCCGACTGGTTGTTACACGAGGCAAAGGCGATCTGGGACTCAGTCCCTTCAAGTGCGGCACCCCGAACATCATAGTAATTGCTTCGACCATCAAGATATATCCGGACGAAGTGTACAGGGACGGCCTGAAAATAATTACTGTCGCGACGAGGCGGAACAATCCTGATGCGTTAAGCCCCCAGATCAAAAGCTTGAATTATCTTAATCACATACTGGCCCATTTCGAAGTGGTCAACGCGAGTGCCGACGAAGGGCTTATGCTCAACGACCAGGGTTATATCACCGAGTGCGTTGTGGACAATTTCTTTATCGTAATGGACGGAAAAGTGATAACTCCTCCAACCAACGTGGGGGCACTGCATGGAATCACCAGGGAGGCCGTTTTCAGGTTGTGTGCGGAGCACAGTATCATGATTGAGGAACAGAACCTCAGCCTGGTGGAAGCGTATATGTCGGACGAGGCATTTCTGACCGGCACCGCGGCTGAAATTGCCCCTATTACCTACATTGACGACAGGCCGATAGGCGACGGGAAGCCCGGCCCGGTGACGAAGAGATTGATGGACGCGTTCAAAGAGTACCGCGAGAACAACGGTGTGCCTATTGACTGAGTGGAGGAACTAACCGATTGCCTGAAGTTTACCTGTACGACACAACATTGAGAGACGGGGCCGCCCGTGAAGGGGTTTCGTTCTCAATGGACGACAAATTGAGAATACTGAAACACCTTGACGACTTCGGCATCCACTATGTCGAAGGGGGATATCCAGGTTCCAATCCCAAGGATATGGATTTTTTCCGCGCGGCGGACGGGATGGAGCTTAAGAACACGCGGCTGGTGGCGTTTGGCTCCACGAGAAAAGCGCTGGTTTCCACATCGCGCGACAGGGAAATGAAAGCGCTGGTCGAATCGGGAGCAAAGGTCGCCTGTATCGTCGGCAAAGCCTGGGATTTTCATGTGGAAACCGCACTGCGCATTTCACTGGACGAAAACTTGTTCATGATCGGCGAGTCGGTCAAATACCTCAAAAGTAAAGGCCTTGAAGTGCTTTTCGACGCCGAACATTTTTTCGACGGCTACAAGGAAAACGCTTCGTATACAATGAAGACGGTGGAAGCGGCCGCGGAGAACGGTGTTGACTGGATAGTGCTTTGCGATACCAACGGAGGCACTCTTCCGCATGAAATAACCGCGATGGTAAAAGAGGTGACCGCAAAGCTTACCGGGCCGGTGGCGATACACGCACACAACGATTCAGAGTGCGCGGTGGCGAACTCCCTGGCGGCGGTCAGGGAAGGCGCGCGCATGGTGCAGGGCACGATTAACGGGTATGGGGAGCGTTGCGGGAATGCCAACTTATGCTCGGTGATTCCCGACCTGGTGTTAAAGATGAACATCGATTGCATGTCACGAGAGAACCTTTCTATGCTTACCGATACAGCCCACTTTGTCAGCGAGATCGCTAACCTTACGCCGGACAGCCATCAGCCTTTCGTAGGCCTGAGCGCTTTCGCTCACAAGGGAGGGATTCATGCCAGCGCGGTCGGAAAAGAGACCCGTACCTACGAGCATGTAAGGCCTGAACTGGTTGGGAACATCCAGCGTATCGTGGTGTCGGAACTCTCGGGTAAGTCTACGGTTATTTTGAAGGCCGGGGAGATGGGAATAGATCTCGAAGGGAAGAAGGGGAAGCTTTCGGAAATCGTGGAAAAGATTAAGGATCTCGAGAGGATAGGTTATCAGTTTGAGGCAGCCGACGGATCTTTCGAGATACTGCTTCGTAAGGAGATCGGCACTTATAACAAGTTCTTCAAGCTGGAGTCCTTCAGGGTGATCATGGAAAAACGTGAAGACGGTAAAGTGGTTACGGAGGCAACGGTAAAGATACATGTGGGCGGAGAACGGTTGATAGAGACCGCTGAAGGAAACGGCCCGGTAAACGCTTTGGATAAAGCTCTCCGCCTCGCGATAGAAAAAAGTTACCCCGCCCTTGAGGATATCAAACTCACCGATTATAAGGTTCGTGTGCTGGGAGAGAAAAAAGGTACGGCCGCAGTTACACGCGTACTTATAGAAACGAGCGACGGTGAAAAAGAGTGGGGTACGATAGGGGTCCACGAAAACATTATTGAAGCAAGCTGGCAGGCCCTTCAGGACAGCATTGAGTTCGGCCTGGAACACAAGCGGCAGCAGCCGCATGAGCAGGTTCCGGGCGATGAAGAATGAAGGCAATATAATGGACGAAAGCGGTTAGTGGCCTGCCGTCATGAGGCCGGCGGCAAAAAGGTCTTCAGCTTCCGGATAGGAGTGAATGGCAAGTATGAGAATCGTACGGTACGAACACGGCCAGGATTCAGGCTTCGGCATATTGCATGATGAGGTTATAAACGAGATTGAGGGCAGTTCGGGAAAAGGGCTCTACGAGAGTGAGAACTCTTTTCCGTTGAATGAGTCCAGATTACTTGCACCGGTTGTTCCAACCAAGGTTGTGGCGGTCGGCCTTAACTATCGCGACCACGCCGAGGAACTCAATATGGAGATCCCGGACAACCCGATAATATTTATAAAAGTACCCAACACGGTTATCGGGCCGGGTGGGAAAGTTTGTTATCCCTCCCAGTCGGAGCAGGTGGACTACGAAGCCGAACTCGGGATAGTGATCGGGAGGACGGCGTACAAGGTATCGGAAGAGGAGGCGGAAGAGTCAATACTCGGGTATACATGCGCGCTTGATATGACGGCCAGGGATCTCCAGCGTGCGGATGTGCAGTGGTCCAGGGCGAAAAACTTCGACACGTTCTGCCCGCTGGGTCCGTGGATAGAAACTGCTGTCGACCCTGAAGATCTCGCGATAGAACTCAGGTTGAACGGTGAGGTCAGGCAGTCATCCAGGACATCCCGGATGATTTTCAAGCCTTTGCAGCTGGTTTCTTTCGTGTCCGATATCATGACCCTTCATCCCGGTGACGTAATAATAACCGGGACCCCTCCCGGCGTCGGTGAAGTCAAACCAGGCGATGAACTCGAGGTTGAGATCGAGGGAATCGGCACCCTGAATACTTCAATCACCATCTAACACGTCCTTCAGGCGAAGCCTTTCCATCCCCTTTGGTGACCCTTCAGTGCCTGGCACCAAATGATGCAAAATGTCGCATTTGGTGCCAGGCACCAACTGCAAGAAACCAGTGTTCATGGGATTTTCATTGAAAATATGTCGCATTTGGTGCAAGGCACCAATCAGGGCGAAATGACATTCTGGCGCTTGGTGTGAATCAGGGTAATAATCCATCTGCTTATTAAGTGGTAAACAGACTATGCCGGCGGGATGATAGAATAACTACTCGAGCATCGCATTTACTTTATTTGTGGAGGGTGAGAAATGATAGTGATTGACGAGAAGAAGTGTGACAGCTGTGATATATGCGTTTTGACTTGTCCTGGAGAGCTGATTGAAAAAGGTCCGAAAATAAAGAAAGGCCCGGATAAATACTGTATTGAATGCGGCCACTGTGTAGCGGTCTGCCCGAATGAAGCGATAACGCTGCGCAATTTCGAGAGAATTGAGATCAATGTCAAGCCAAGGGAAAGCAGGATCGACAAGCGGACGATGATGTCGTTTCTGAAGGGCAGGAGAAGCGTCAGAAACTATAAGCCGGGCCTGGTAAGCAAGGAAGACCTGGAGGAAATAATTGAAGCGGCTTCAAATGCTCCCTCCGCTCATAACGCGCGGGCGGTAAAAGCTTACGTCTGTCAGGATAAAGAGGTTATCGAAAAGATCAGGAAGAGAACGAAGTTCTTCTACCGCGTAATGCATATGTACATGAAACTCCCTGGAATTATCCCCGCCATGAAGCTGATGGGAATCAATACGAAAGAGTATGAAATGTGGGAGTATACTCTCGGGGAAGTGCTACCCACAAGATCCGGGCGGGACGCGCTCCTTTACGGCGCGGAGACTCTTCTGATATTCACGGTGCCGTTGTTGAACCCAACGGTCCTTATCGCTGATGCCCAGATTGCCGCGCAGAACGCGGTAACTTACGCGGAGTCGATCAATGTCGGGAGCTGCTACAACGGTTTCGTCGGGGTATATGCCAACTTCGATCCCGCGATCCGGAAAGCGCTCGGCGTTCCCTGGAAGGAAGCGATAATCGCCGTGTTGACAATGGGATACCCCAAAGTGAAATATGCCAGGGAGGCTCCACGCAGGATTATGCCAACTAACTGGGTGGGCCCGAACGCCTGATGGCAGCTGTCGCCTCGAGTTCATCGCCATATTCCGGCGGCGATGCGGTAGTTGGGGCAGAGAGATTTCCACTGGTCTGTCGCCGTTTGTGCGCAGTGCCTGCACGATATCATGAACATCGAGGTGTAAGAGGCGAGTACGGATACTGTATAGATAAGAGTGCCTTTCGGGCTGCTTTTCTTCAGGGTTGAGAGCGGCAGAACGAGCATGCCGGCCATCGATATGCCCTCGGTAAGCCAACCGAAGGGGCTTAACGAACTCTTCCTTTTTACGGGGAACATTTTTGCGGCTGGTTTTCCCAGCCCGTAGAACTCACAGTACTCTCCATGATGTTCGCAGTGGGTGCAGATAACGTATTTGCAGAGCGTAAACCATGAAGTGACCGATATCAACCATGGTGCAAGGAGCTTTTTTTCATGGCGCAGCAGGAGTACTCCTCCCTGGGCGATGGTGACAACACCGATCAGCCTTTCAAGTGTAATGGATACTCTGGATGGAGGACTCCATTGTCTTGCCGGTTCAACTTTCACGTTATCACACTTTCCGCAGATGCATATTTTATGATTCGATTACAAGTGTAAATTAAACCATATGCTTAGAAAACTTCTGTTATTCATGTCTTGATTTGACGGTTCTGCCTTAATAGAACCCGATCACATCGTGGCCTCCGGACCATGCGTTCTTGTAGTTGAAGTACTGGGGCCTTTCGGCCACAATGTCCTTGTTTGACTCG
>JAFGMY010000136.1 GCA_016927325.1 Actinomycetota bacterium
AATCCCGAGACCTCCGACCAGCCCCGCCGTCAGGTCACTCAGAATGTCACCGTAAAGGTTAGGCATTACGAGCACATCATACAATTGGGGTTTCTGAACGAGCTGCATGCACATATTGTCGACTATGCGGTCCTCGAATTCGATATCCTCATACTCTTTCGAAATCTCCTGCGCCACCTTGAGAAAGAGCCCGTCTGTCATCTTCATTATATTGGCCTTGTGCACAACGGTCACTTTGCCGCGGTTGTTCTTCCTCGCGTACTCGAAAGCGAAACGTACTACCCTCTCGGAACCCTGCCTTGTGATCACCTTAATAGACTCTGCAACATCTTTAGTGATCATATGTTCTATGCCGGCGTAAAGATCCTCCATGTTTTCCCTGACAACGACAAGATCGACATCCCGATAAAGCGTTTTTACACCTTCAATATAAAATGCCGGCCTGACACAGGCATAAAGATCCAGCTCTTTTCTCAACGCGACGTTAACGCTTCTGAACCCGCTGCCGACCGGTGTAGTGATCGGCCCCTTGTAGGCGACTTTGTTCTCCCTGATATTCTCGAGGACCGCCTCCGGCAGAGGCGTCCCGTACTTGTCCATTACGTCGGCACCGGCCTCCTGCCGGTCCCACTCTATCTCCGCGCCGGCGGCCTCAAGGACCGCGGTCGCGGCCTCGACCAGTGAGGGGCCGACTCCGTCGCCGGGTATAAGGGTCACTCTTCTCTTAGTCATTATTCCTCCTGATGATATTTCTTCATACCGGGCTGCACCCCGGAATCAATGCCGGCGCCTCTTGCCGTGCAAGAGCGCCTCCTGGAAAAACCGGTGCCTGAACCTGGCGTGGAACGGTCACTCGACAGGAAGCCGGCCGTGCTTGTTTATAAACGGAACCAGCCCACCCTCGTTTAAAATGTCCAGCATTACCTTCGGCAAAGGGCTTGTCTCTATTTCCGTTCCCCTGGTGAGATCTTTTATGGTTCCGTTTTCAAGGTCCACCTCGAGCTCGTCCCCGTCTTCTATTCCTGAGCTGTCGCATACTATTGAGGGCAGACCGTTGTTTATCGAGTTACGAAAATAAATTCTCGCGAACGACTCGGATATTACCGCCGATACTCCCGCATATTTTATAGCCAGCGGGGCCTGCTCTCTTGATGAGCCGCAACCGAAATTCGAACCGGCGACAATGAAATCACCTTCCTCGACACGGCTGTAAAAGCCTGGGTCCAGGTCCTCCATTACATGCGTTGCGAGCTCTTTCATATCGAGCGTCTTGAACTTGTACCTTCCTGAAATAATATAATCTGTATTCACGTCATCACCGAAACGGTGTGCTTTGCCCTTGAGAATCATTCTTGTCCTCACTTATTACTTGGTCTATTCTGCTAAGCTTACAATTGCATTCAACCGCTGTCACGCTTCATTCTAGCCACCCGAAACCATTCAACTCTCTTGACCGGAGGAAACCCGCTTACGATTCGAAGTGCTTTCTCGGGTCGGCTATCCGGCCTTCCAGGCAGCTTGCCGCGACGGTCGCCGGTGACGCAAGATATATAAAAGCCTCACCATTTCCCATGCGGCCCTTGAAGTTCCGGTTGGCGGTTGATATTACATTCTCGCCGTCCGAAGGAACACCCTGATGAGTACCTACGCAACACGCGCACCCCGGCGGCACTACTGTGGCCCCCGCCTCAAGAAAAGTCTCTATCAGCCCCTCCCGAACCGCTTTTATCATTATCTCCCTGGAAGCGGGGGCTACGATCATCCTGACCGAGGTATCCACCTTTGCACCCTTAACAACTTCCGCGGCTGCACGGAGGTCGGCAAGCCTTCCATTAGTACACGTCCCAACCAGGCCCTGGGCTATTGGAGTGCCCTCCACCTCTTCCACCGGGACGACATTGTCGACCGTGTGAGGCTTCGCGACCTGTGGAGCCAGATCCGAGATATCGTATTGAAGCTCCTTTGCGTACTCCGCATCGCCGTCGGCTGTTACCGGAACTATCGGCCTGTCCGTCCTGCCCCGGAAAAACTCGAGCGTCTTTTCATCGGCTTCCATCAAACCGGCCTTCGCCCCCATCTCCACCGCAAGGTTGCTTATCGTCAACCGGCCGTCCAGGTCAAGATCGCTTATCGCGCTTCCGGAAAGCTCCAGCGCCTGATAGGTTGCCCCGTCGGCGGTAATGTCCCCTACCAGCATCAGCGCGATGTCTTTTGAAAACACGCCGGCCCCGAGCTTCCCTCCAATGGTTATTTTTATCGTCTCGGGAACCCTGAACCACAAGTTGCCGGTGAGCATTCCCACCGCGAAATCGGTAGACCCGACCCCTGTGGCAAAAGCGTTAACCGCGCCGTAAGTACAGGTATGAGAATCGGCTCCAATCACAAGGCTTCCCGGTAAAGCATGCGCCCTGTCCAGCATTACCTGATGACAGACACCCGACCCGATATCGTTCAACTCAAGGCCATATCTCCCGGTGAAAGTCCTCATTATCGCGTGAAGATCTGAAACCGACTTCAGCGGGCTGGGAGCGCTGTGGTCGATGCAGAACGCGACCCTGCCGGGATTCGCAACCTTCCCCTCTTTGAAACCGTCAAACGAGCGCACCGCGAGCGGTGCCGTACCGTCCTGGGCCATCATATAATCGAGCTCCGCAATTACTATGTCTCCAGCGCTTACATCCCCGCCGGCGTGAGCTCCGAGTATCTTCTCCGATATGGTTTTTCCCACTTTTATCCTCCAATAGTATTATTCCCCTTTGAGACTTAACGGTCCCGTTGGGGAAGGAATCGAATTTTATTCTATTGGTTTGACCTGGCTTTGAAAAGAAATGTAAGCTTAATATTAATAAGCTTCGGCGGCCGATTCAAGCTGCGCTGAGAGTTGGGCGCGTCACCTTCAGAATAATTGGAATAATAACATGCCGGTACCAAAAACTGAAATATTACATTATTTTGTGATGATTTATTGTTCCATGAATGAAATAATGGAAGGGATTGCACTCGGGGCAGCTAAATAGCATTTACGTGTTTGAAATGCGATATTCCATTTGGTATATTTCGTACGGAGTAGAAGGAGGTTTGATATGAATTATCCTGAGGATCTCAAGTACCACAAAGAACACATGTGGGTTCGTTCAGACGGCACGATCGGAATCAGCGCTTTCGCGCAGGAGCAGCTCGGCGAAATCGTATTCATCGAGGTACCGGAGCCGGGTGCCGATGTCGAGGCTGGAGAAGCCTTCGGCGAGATTGAATCACGCAAATCCGTCTCCGACCTTTACGCACCGGTATCAGGCAGTCTTGCTGAAGTAAACTCGGATGTAGTAGACGCGCCGGAGATCATCAACGATGATCCTTTTGGATCCGGCTGGATAGCCGTTATCGACATGAGCGATGCGAGCGAACTCGAAAATCTGCTTTCAGCGGCAGAGTACAAGGAGCTCGTTTCCGGCGAAGAAGGTTAACAACTTAATCCAACGTCAGCTGAACGTAACCTTATTATTAAGCCGCGCATCCAGCGCGGCTTTTTAACAACCATTTAAAGTGTCAGAAACTGACCTTGACAACGTACGCTCTCGTTTCAATTTATCGGGAAGCTGGATCCACTGGAGATAAGGGAATTTTAGATGCTGAACCAATGGTTAATACTCAATATTAAACGCGAAAGTTCCTTCTTTGAGTTTTTCCGGTAATACTTTGCAGGCTTTCTTGCTCAGGCCTTCATAAAGTCCCTGGATGGTACCGGCTATCAAGTACTCCTGGTAGGGGTTTTCAATCACTACCCTGGTTTTTGATTCACCAAACTCCATCGAGACGGGATTGCCCCTTCCAAAAGAAGGAAACTCCAGAAGATAACGTCTTAATACGGTTTCGAAATCATCCTGCTCCCCCGTCATATCACCATGTGACGATTTGAAATGGCCCATGTTGTCCAGCGTCCAGTCCCTCATACACCTTACAGCTATTCCGGGAATCTCTTCCCCCAGTTCCTTGATCATTTCGCGAAACATTGATACCACAACGCCCGGCGCGAAGAATGCGACCCTGACGCCGGTTCGTCTGTCGGTAATATCACCATCAACCATGTTCCAGGCGAGCCGTTCGGCTACAATCCTGGGTACTCCGCATCTTCTGCACTTTTCCAGGGTTGCCGGTGCTTCTGAAGTATCTACAACTTCCATCTCCAGCCTTTGCGATACATCCGGTTTCCCACCCGATACAACCGCGGTGACGGTGTAAACGTTATCACCAACAGCCTCCAGCATGTGTTTATATGGAATGCCGTCCAGAAACTCGTGAGCACCCACAATTGATGCCGACATAAGATCGATATTGTAAGGATTCTCTACGACCGAGATCGAATAACTGCGTGGTATCAGGCGGACTTTTTCGGCTCGGGAGTACCCAACCAGTGAAGACATTGCGTAAAACAGCCTTGCGGTCATATGGTAACCGATCCAGGTCCTTTTAAAATACATAGACCCGGGAATACTCTTATACATGTCCTCAAAGACAGATCTGCTTATATTACTGACCGCCTCAAAGACAATGTGTCGAATCGGGAGCCCCAGGGCCTCCTCCATATACAAAAATATTCTCTCGTAGATGTCGGCATCAAGAATCACCAGTTTGACGTCTTTACTCAGCCGCATTCCCATTGTCCCGTTTTTGTTCCACCTGTACCCGAGGCCGATAATCAATGGAGTGCCGCATTTGTCACAACGCAAGCGCTCAACGGTTTTCCACATCAGTACCTCCCCCAAATCAAACATGCCTCACAATAAGCCAAAAGTTCTATCGGTAATTAATATAGTTGCGCCTGTTGCCTTACTTCCCTCACATCAACTCTACTATAAAGGACGACAGTTGAGAATAACAAGCACTTCCCATATGAAAACCGCATCTAGTTCAATTGTTATCTTAATAACTGCCTTTTTGCCAATCGGGTGCCTGGCACCAAATGCGACATTTTGCATCATTTGGTGCCAGGCACGATTTCGGCACGATTTCTATAATTTGCCGTTATAATAGCGATCCTGGGCCTGGATAGACGCTGTCTAAAGGTTGGGGGGAGTCAACTCAGTTTTTGTTTGATCAGGTCGGAGGTGATCTGGGGGTTGGCCTTACCGCGGGACATCTTCATGACCTGCCCCATCATAAACTTCAACGACTGTTCTTTGCCGTTCTTGAAGTCCTCCACCGCTTCGGGATTTTCAGCGATGACTTTTTCCACCATGGACATGAGCTCATCCTCGTCGGCAATCTGCAGCAGGCCTTTTTCTTTCACTATTTTCGCAGGGCTTTTTCCGCTCGAAAAGGTCTCTTTCAACAGGTCCTTGGCCATTTTTCCCGATATTGTCTTTTTTGTAATGAGTCCGACCAACTCCCCGATATAAGCTGGTGTTACCGGAGACCCGGAGATATCCACCGACTGCTCGTTCAGAAGCGCGGCCAGGTCCCCGGCTATCCATTTCGCTATCTCCCGGGGATCGCCCCCGGACTTCAAGGCCTCTTCGTAGAAATCCGCCAGTGCCTTTTCGGCGATAATAGCTGAAACCATTTCAACCGGAAGGCCGTACTCCGATTTCAAGCGGCCGGCCCTTGCGACCGGAAGTTCCGGCAGGCTTTCCCTCAGCTCATCGATCCAGGCCGGCTCCGGCTCTACCGGAAGCAAGTCCGGCTCGGGAAAATACCGGTAGTCAAAAGCTTCTTCCTTGCTCCTCAGGGGATGAGTGATCCCCGCCGCGTCGTCCCAGTGCCTGGTTTCCTGCACTATCGTTCCGCCTTCGTTGAGGACCTTACGTTGCCTTTCCTCTTCATAAGCGAGTGCGCGCTGAAG
The DNA here is from genome assembly GCA_016927325.1 of Actinomycetota bacterium. Classification (GTDB taxonomy): domain Bacteria; phylum Actinomycetota; class Geothermincolia; order Fen-727; family Anoxymicrobiaceae; genus JAFGMY01. Next base: position 5,840 of record JAFGMY010000136.1, read on the forward strand.
CGCCTTGAAAGAGTTCATGTTCTTGATTTCAACCTTTGTTCCAAGTTCCTCGCCGGCAGAGATGGAGATGTTCGCATCGACCCGCAGCGACCCCTCTTCCATCTTCCCGTCACTTATACCTATATACCGGATCGTCGAACGCAGAAGCTGCGCGAAAGCTCTTGCTTCCTCTGGGCTCTTTATATCGGGTTCGGTCACGATTTCAGCCAGGGGAACGCCGGCGCGGTTGAAGTTCTCCAGGCTGAAGTCGGCGCCGTGAATCCTTCCGCTCTCGCCGACATGAAGGCTCTTTCCGGTATCCTCCTCGAGGTGAACCCGGGTAATGCCAACCTTCCTTGCGTAGCCTTCCATTTCAACATCAAGGCAACCGCCTACACAAAGCGGTATATCGTACTGTGATATCTGGTAGTTCTTGGGCATATCCGGATAGAAATAGTTCTTGCGGTGAAAGATCGACCTGGGTGAAATATCACAGTTCAGGGACAGTCCCAGCCTTATGGTGCTTTCGACCGCCTTCCTGTTCATAACAGGAAGGGACCCAGGGTGCCCGAGACATACCGGGCATGTTTTGGTGTTGGGATCTCCTCCGAAGTCGGCGGGGCATCCACAGAACATTTTCGAGTTCGTCAGAAGCTCTACGTGTATTTCAAGTCCAATTGTCGTAAGGTAGTCCATTTACTTATCACCCTGAGTGCTATTCAATAGATTTTCACCGTTTCCCAAGTCATATCAGCGCAGGCGGCTTTTCATCGAATCCAAGTAACGATTCCAGGCCGCAAGCCACACTGAGCAGCTTCTCTTCCTGCAGAGGCGGAGCCATTATCTGAAAACCCACCGGAAGCCCGCCGGAAAGCCCGCACGGAATGCTTATCGCCGGGATACCGGCAAGATTTACGGGTATGGTACAGATATCAGACAAGTACATCGTAAGGGGATCATCGACCTTTTCACCAATTTTAAAAGCAGTTGTAGGTGAAGTCGGCGATACCAGTACATCGAATTTACCCCATGCACGGTTGAAGTCCTCGACTATAAGGGTTCGAACCTTCAGGGCTTTCGCGTAGTACTCATCGTAATAGCCGGCGGAGAGCGCATAGGTGCCGAGCATTATGCGTCTTTTTACTTCATCTCCAAACCCTTCCGATCTCGTCCTGTCGTACATCTCCCATATGTCTTCCATCTCCCCTTCGGCCCTGAAGCCGTAGCGTACACCGTCGAACCGTGCAAGGTTGCTTGACGCCTCCGCGGGGGCGATCAGGTAATAGGCCGAAAGTCCATATTCGAAGCTCGAAAGGGATACTTCTTCACATTCCAGCCCCGAAGCGGCCAGAAGCTCCACCGCCTTGTTGAACTCGCGAAGGACCCCGGGTTCTATGCCCGTTGATGTAAGCTCCCTGACTACTCCAACCTTCAATCCCCTGACGTTGGGGTTCAACGAGTCTGCATAACACGGCCTTGCTCCGGGAATTGAAGTTGAATCGAGCGGGTCGTGTCCAGCGATCATGTCGAGAAGCACGGCACAATCATGCACATTTCTCGTCATCGGACCCACCTGATCGAGCGACGACGCAAAAGCCACCAGCCCGTATCTGGAAACAAGCCCATAGGTAGGTTTCATCCCGACAATGCCGCACATCGCGGCCGGCTGTCTTATGCTTCCGCCGGTATCGGATCCCAGCGCCCATGGTGCTTCACCGGCCGCGACAAGGGCGGCCGAACCTCCGCTCGATCCCCCGGGCACCCTTTCCGGGTCCCAAGGATTTCTGGTTGGCCCGAAATATGAGTTCTCGGTGGATGAACCCATAGCGAACTCATCCATATTCGCCTTCCCCAAAATGACAAGGCCCGCTTCCCTGATCTTTTTCACGACGGTGGCGTCATACACGGGAGAAAACCCGCTCAGGATACGCGAACCGCAAGTCGTGCGAAGCCCCTCGGTGCAGAGAACATCCTTGACCCCGACAGGAACACCCGCATACTCCCCCACGGATTCACCTGAAGCGATTCTATCGTCGATCTCCCCGGCGGCCTTTCTCGCCTGTGAATGCGCAACGGTTATGTATGCATTGATCCCGGCATCAACCGTGTCTATGCGCTTCAGAAAAGCTTCGGCGACCTCCAGAGAGGAAAGCTCCTTGTTATTAATCTTTTCCGCAATTTCTTTTACTTCCATTTCAGTTATAGCCATGTAACCCAGCCGCCTATATTATTCTTGGTACTTTGAACTCGCCGTCAACAGCCCATGGTGCATTACTGACCGCTTCTTCATTTGACAGCGTCGCCCTGCGCTCGTCCTCGCGAAATACGTTCACAATCGGCACGGCATGGCTTGTAGGTTCCGTCTCGCCTGTGTCCATTTCCGATATCCGCTTTGCGTGATCCAGTACATCGGACAGCTGGCGGCGGAACTTCTCTTTCTCCTCATCCGTCAACACCAGCTTGGCGAGCTTCGCCACATGTTCAACATCTTCAATGCTTATACTCATAAAGGTCTACCTTTCAATCATTTCCCTGAACTCACCCTCGCTGATAATTTTGACCCCCAGCGACCGGGCCTTCTCGAGCTTCGATCCGGGGCCGGCGCCGGCAAGAACATAATCGGTCTTTCCGCTTACAGAGGAGGTCACGCGACCCCCAAATTTTTCTATCAGGCCTGTGGCTTCCTCCCTGCTGAAACCCTCAAGGGTGCCGGTGAGTACGAAACTCCTTCCGTTCAACAGGTCCGCATCCTGTTCGATCGACTCGTCCGTCAGATTTACTCCGGCCGACCTTAGCTTATCGATAACCAGCTTATTCTCCTGCCGACTGAAAAAGAATACCACGCTTTCCGCGATTCGTGGGCCGACTCCGTCTATTTCAAGCAGTTCCTCTCCATTCGCCCTGAGAAGATCGTCTATCGAGTGATACCGGCTGGTAATAGCTTTTGCCATGTGGCTTCCAACATGCCGCACGCCAAGGCCGTGCAGTAACCTCCACAAAGGCCTTTTTCTGGCAAGCTCGATCGCGCCCATCAGGTTTTCCACCGACTTGTCCTTGAAGCCGGGAAGTTCATAGAGCTGCTGGGGCTCGAGGCTGAAGATGTCTCCGACGTCTGAAATGAATCCCCGCGAGAGCAGTTCACTTACCGTGACATCGCCCATTCCCTCGATATCCATCGCGCCCCGGCCTGCGAAATGCAAAATCCTCTCGAATGTCTGCGCCGGGCAGGCTATATTAGTGCATCTAGTCGCGGCTTCCCCTTCAACCCGTTCAGCGAGCGACCCGCATGCCGGACAATACTTTGGCATCTCAAAAGGATTCTCGTTTCCTTTGCGTTTGCCCTTGATCACCTTTACTATTTCCGGTATTACATCCCCCGCTTTATGCACCAGTACCGTATCGCCAACCCTGACGTCTTTTCTTTTTGCTTCATCCTCGTTGTGAAGAGTGGCGTGCGAGACCGTCGAACCGGCGATCCTGACAGGCTCGAGTACCGCCACCGGCGTCAACGTCCCCGTCCTGCCTACACCCACCTGTATATCAACTACTGTTGTCGTTTTTTCCTCCGGGGGAAACTTCCAGGCAATCGCCCACCTGGGGCTTTTACTGGTCGCGCCGAGAATCTCCTGCTGCCTGCGGGAGTTAACTTTTATCACTACACCGTCTATCTCGTAGTCAAGTCCATCCCTGCGAACCGCCCATTCCATACAGAACTCAAACGCCTCATCTATCGAGGACACCTTTCTGGAGTTCCTGCCTGTGCGGAAACCCAGATCGCCAAGATAAGAAAGAAGCTCCCACTGGGTTTCAGGAACGGGATCGGTCGAATAAGCCATAGCGAAGGTTACCATTGAAAGGTTTCTGCCTGCCGTTACCGCGGGGTCGAGCTGACGAAGCGAGCCGGCCGCCGCATTGCGGGGATTGGCAAAAGGGTCCTCTCCCTTCTCCAGCCTCAATTTGTTCAAAGATGAAAAAGATTCGTCGGGCAAATAAACTTCCCCGGCGACCTCGATCAACTCCGGGGCTTCGTCCGCAATAAGCTGCAGCGGTATTGCGTTAACGGTACGCAGGCTGGACGTAATATCCTCACCCACTTCTCCATCTCCCCTGGTGGCGCCCCTTGTCAGATACCCGTTCTCGTAGGTTAGGGCAACAGCGGTGCCGTCCATCTTCAGTTCACAAACGTATTCGACCTCACCGGCACCTTCGCCGAGCCCCCGTGCGACCCTGTGTGCGAAAGCCCTCAACTCATTCTCATTGAACGCGTTGTCAAGGCTCAGCATGACACCCCTGTGCCTGACATGCCGAAATCCTTCGGCTGGAGGAGGTCCGACTCTCTGCGTGGGAGAATCGGGTGTAATCAGTCCGGGACAGGTTTCCTCGATTTCCTTGAGCTTTCTAAAAAGCTGGTCGTACTCCGAGTCGCTGATCACCGGATCGTCGAGGCTGTAGTACCTGTAGATATGGTAATTAAGCTCTTTTCTGAGGTTCCGTGCTTCTCTTTCAATCTCAACAGGTATGTTTTCCGATTTCACCATTCACCCGCATTCAAACTGCCAGGACACTAAAATATTATACAGGTGTCCCATGTCTTTTGTGATGCGCAAGCATCATTAAAGACGTGAACATCCCTCCTGGATTTTCAAGTACTTTCCGGGAGATTATCCAGTTCATTATCTTTGTTCATACATTCTGCCGTCACGCACTAAG
>JAFGMY010000137.1 GCA_016927325.1 Actinomycetota bacterium
ACCACAGAAAGAAAAAAAGAAGCAACTGAAAGGTGAGTTAGTCAGTATCGGGGGGAAATGAAATTACACACAAATCGTTGCACTAACTCTCAGCTTGATAGTTAGACAGCAGGCCTGCTTACTCCTCTGTTTATCTTCAAATCATGAAATTAGGGACATCAATCGACACAACCGGTGTAATTCTTTTCCGCTTCAACCCTCGCGGTGTAAAAGAATCCTTGAATCGAAAAGCCGTGTTTGTACGATATTTGTACAATAATAGTGTTTAAACCAGACTGCTGAAGGTAACTCAATTAAGCGCCGGTTAAGCATTCAGGGAACTCCGATGGAAAACGGGGGGCACGGTGGAGAGCATATGAATAACGAACGCAATCACATGGATCATGAAAACCCGGCCGCAGGCCACGAAATAAATGATTCCCGGGTGCACCATGATATGTCTATGAATAAAGGCGGTATGGACCATACCGGTATGGACGATATGCCAGGCCGCGGGGGGGATATGGACCATGAGAAGATGGGTCATGATATGGGCGGTCACAATCACGGCTCCCACCACGCCCAAATGGTTGCTGATTTCAAGAAGCGTTTCTGGGCATGCCTCGTTCTTACCATTCCGGTACTACTCCTGTCGCCGCTTATCAGGGACAACATCGGGCTTGAAAACGCGCTTTCTTTCTCCGGGTACGAGTACGTGCTTTTCGCTCTTTCATCAATCATATTCGTTTACGGAGGCTGGCCGTTTCTCAAGGGCATGGCAGGAGAGATTAAAAAGAAACAGCCCGGCATGATGACTCTTATCGCGCTCGCGATTACAGTGGCATACGTTTACAGCAGTGTGGTCGTTTTCGGTGTTGAGGGAATGTTCCTGTTCTGGGAACTGGCGACCCTGATAGACATAATGCTCCTCGGCCACTGGATCGAGATGCGCTCGGTGATGGGTGCGTCGAGGGCTCTTGAAAACCTGGTACAGCTCATGCCCTCCACAGCCCACAAGATCGTGGAAGACGGAGGTCTGCGGGATGTGCCGGTCGGCAATATAAATCCGGGTGACATGGTCCTGGTGAGACCCGGTGAGAAAGTGCCGGTCGACGGCCGCGTTCATAAGGGGGAAACAGGTGTCGATGAATCGATGGTGACCGGTGAATCGGGAGAAGTTTTCAAGAAGGCTGGTGACGAGGTCATCGGGGGCTCGGTAAACGGTGATGGCTCGATAGAGGTTGAAATTGAAAAAACCGGGTCCGCCTCATACCTCTCTCAAGTCATCGAACTTGTGCGCGAATCGCAGGAAAGCCGCTCGCACACCCAGGATATCGCTAACCGCGCCGCCCTCTGGCTCACGATCATTGCTATATCCACAGGTGTAATAACGATCGCGGTCTGGCTTATCGCGGGCAAGTCGTTCGAGTATTCGCTCGAGCGGATGGTTACCGTAATGGTAATTACATGCCCACACGCCCTGGGACTCGCGATTCCCCTTGTCGTCGCGGTCTCAACGGCACTTTCGGCCCGCAACGGCCTAATGATAAGGGACCGTAACGCCTTTGAGAGGGCAAGGTTGGTTCAGGTGGTGGTTTTTGACAAGACGGGGACTCTTACGGAGGGAACGTTCGGTGTTACCGATGTCGTGCCGCTGGATGAAGGCGGCAGTGAAGACAACGTGCTGATGCTCGCAGCTTGTGTGGAATCACTCTCCGAACACCGGATAGCAAGGGGAATTGTTGAGGCGGCCGGTGAAAAGGGGTTGAAAGTAATGCCGGTAAACAATTTTAAAGCTGTCCCCGGCAAGGGCGCCTCCGGCATTGTCATGGGGCGTAAAGTATCGGTCGTAAGTCCCGGCTCCGCCGAAGAGGAAAATATCCGGATGAATAACAAGAGATTAAAAGATATTTCCTCATCCGGAAATACGGTTGTACTTGTTCTCGAGGATGGTCGCCCCATTGGAGCCATAGCGCTTGCCGACCGGGTCAGAAAAGAATCGGTGGAAGCTGTCAGAGAGTTGAAGAAAAATAATATTGAGTGCATGATGCTGTCAGGCGACAACAGGAGTGTGGCAAAGCGGGTGGCTGAAGACCTTGGCTTGAACGACTACTTCGCCGAAGTGCTCCCGCATCAGAAATCGGAGAAGATCAAGGAGATCAGGAACCGTGGTCTGGTGGTTGCGATGGTCGGCGACGGCGTCAACGACGCCCCGGCGCTGGTAGAAGCCGACGTCGGAATTGCGATCGGCGCGGGTACAGACGTCGCTGTTGAATCGGCGGACATAGTGTTGGTAAGAAACGATCCCCGTGACGTGGTTTCCATACTCGGACTCTCTGACGCCACCTACAGGAAGATGGTCCAGAACCTAGCCTGGGCGACAGGATACAACGTCTTCGCCATCCCGGCGGCGGCCGGTGTCCTCTATCCGATCGGAATCGTTCTCAGCCCCGCGATCGGCGCGGCGCTGATGTCCCTCAGCACGGTGATCGTTGCGGTGAATGCCCGCCTTCTCAAATGGTCCCGCTGAACCCATTCATTAATCACTGAGACACGGGTGGACCCACATCGTCTGGCATGCCCACAAGCTGGAAAGCCCCCGGGCCCAAAAGCTGAGTTGCCCCCGGCATCTACTCCGTGACGTTCACCGTGAAAACCATTACTTTCTCCGGCTCCACGCCTTCCTCCCAGGTCCTCACGTACTTGAATTTTATCTCGGAAGACCCTGTTCCCAGAGTATCGAACCGCCAGTACTCTTTCTGGGGTGCGCCCGCTTGCTCGGGCCGGGATGGCGCGCCGTAGCGCTTTGACTCGAACCTCAGTATCGATGAGTCAAGTTCACCATCGAGTTCCCAGGTATAACCGGTCGAAGGGTTGGCTTCCATGACTATGATGAAATCGTCACCGTTCTTCACCTCCACGGGAACGCTCGGATCGCTGTACTCCTTCGTGGTCTCCCTGTTCCCCCTGTTGATTGTCACGCTGAACGTCCGGGTCTTTTCCGGCGGCACATCAGTCTCCCAGGATCTTGCGTAATGGAACTTAAGATCGGTGGAGCCCTCGGCAAGTGCCTTGAACTTGAACACCTGGATATTCTCGGCACCCGGCTTCAGATCGTGTACGTATGTGTCTTCCCAGACCTTGGTAAGCATTTCCGGGTCCGGCTCTTCGGCAAGAGTCCAGGCATAACCGGTTCCGGCATTGCCCGCGAGGTGAACCGCAAACTCTTTATCCACTTCGGTGGTAATGCTTTTCGTGGTATCCTCCCGTTCTTCGGAAACTGTTCCGGAATCGCCGCCGCCGTCAGTATCCTCTTTTGTCCCACAACCTGAGAAAAATACCGCCGCCGCTACGGCGACCACAGCAACACCGGTAACCAGAAGGTAATAACCTCTTTTCGTTCTAAACATTTTTACCCCTTTGCCTGCCTCAACATGATTAAAGAGGACTTCTCGCCGCAAATAAAACAACCTGTTCCGCAAACGAATACTCCCAAAAGTTACTCATTGAATTATAGCAGGCGATCTTCGTCCTTGCATAACAAACGGGTGAGGAGGAAGGCGCGGGATCAGCCTGGTACACGGAAAGGCCGTCCTCGCTTTCAGCTTACAGAATGCACATGCCACCGGCACCAGAGGATACCCGGCGACTATCCTCCAACCTGAAGGCGCTATTGATATCAGCGAGTCCTGCTTGTAATGCTATAGGCCCGCGTATTCATTGACGATAAGAACTCAAAGGGGAAAAAGTGGAGTTCGGGGAGTACTTTGCGGCCGTTCTTCGCTTTTTTTATTGAGGAGGTACGTGAATGGCAAAGAGCAAAAACTGTTCATACTGCGGGGTACCCGAGGCGTTTCATAATGATGTCCAATGGAACAGCGACGGTACCATCCATCAGAAATGGAACCCGGATCACCGGCGTTTTTTTTACGAAACCAGCGGTCTTGACCTTCTGTTCAAAAACCTGAAAGAACTGCTGGGAGACACCATCGATCATATTGTAGTCGAGGCCGTGAGAAAGACCACCTACGACTACTTCGAATCGCTTTTGTCGGGAATCAAAGGGCAGGCCATCCGCGCGCTTCCCCGAAAGAAAATGTATGAGAAGGTGGCGGATATGGGATCGACTTTCGGTATCGGGCGTCTCGAGCTTATGGATGTGAAGCGGCACGAGTATGTCAAGATCCGCGGTCGCAACGTATACAGCACGCTTCTTCATAAAGGTGACCTCGTAGGAATCTATAACTCGATTGAAGGAGTGCCCGCTGACATAAACGTCGAGGAAAACGGAGACAGCTGTTTTTTTACGATAACCGCCGATGATAAATCCTCTGGTGATTTATCTGAGAGGCTGGAGCGGATTGTACTCCCCCGCAAGCCCGGAAATCTGGACTTCAAGAAATGCCCCGGCTGCGGGCTTCCCCTGTACCTCACCGACTGCGCCTGGAACATTGAAGAAGGCGTTATCACGGATAACAAAACAAAACGGAACATGTCGCTGATAGGGCCCGAAGGGCTTGACGCGGTTTTCCGGGAACTTGAAGAGGAACTGGGTGAAGATATCCCCAGAACCATTGTCGATGCGCAGCGCCGATATGTTGTCGAAACCTTCAAACCCACTGAACTGGGGTATGAAGCCGGTAACTTATCTTTCCTTCTTGCGCTGCGGGGAATGGGCAACCTTGTCCAGTTCATCCTGGGTGACGACCTGATGCAGGCGGTTGTTGAAAACGCCGATCCTCCGTTGATGGTCGCGGGGATGCTCGAGGGTTTCTTCGAGTTGATTACCGTCAAGAAGTCTACAAGCGAATACATTGCAGGCGATGACGGGACCCTCGAGATAAGGGTCAAATCCGCTTGAGCAATTTGGCGGTTACCGGCAACCCGCTTATTTAACAACTTAAACCTAAAAAGGTTTTTACTGTCGCGCACTGAAGGAAACTCCCAGAGGCAGCCGTCCCACATCGAAGTGGGCTCAAAGCCTGACTCCTCTTGATCGTTAAAGGAGACCGATTCACGATGAGACATTTCAAACGGATCTCAGCGGCAGCCCTTCTGGTAATCACAATACTGATTTCAGGAGGCTGCGCCGATACCGGTAAAACGGAAGGCCGGGAGTTCTTTGAAAAAGCACAGGCAAAACAGGAGCAGATGGAGTTTACCGAAGCTAAAAAACTTTACGGGCAAGCTAAACCCCTGTTGATTGAAGAAGGCGATAATAAAAAAGCGGATGAGGTAAGGCAGAACCTTCAGAGTATGGAAATATACGAGGCCACCTACCCGTATTCCGCAGGCGAGATCGAAAAACTTTTGACTGAGGGACTCCCCGACATCCCCGATAGTAAAATAAAGGGCTGGATCAAAGACGGAGAATTGGAGCACTTGACCATTGATGGAAAAACGCGTTACTTCGATCAGGCGTATGATAACATCCCGTTTCGTCATATGGACATCATGTGGAGCCTCGATAACCTTCAATCTTCCTATCAGAAATTTCTTGTTCCGTTCATCGAAAACATCGTGATGAGTTCTCCCGAAAGCAACTGGCAGCCGTTTGAGAAACCAAACAGCTATATCGGAACCGGCACGCTTGCGATCCCCAGAGGCGAGCTTCCTGATAACGGGGTATTAAAACTCTGGTTTCCGGTACCGATCATAAGCGGGTCTCAAGAGCCGGTATCCGTTGTTTCGGTCACGCCGGACAACTACATAAAGCAGCCACCAAGTACTGACAGGGATATCGGTCTCATCTATATGGAGGTCCCACTCGATTCCCTGACCACCGACCTGAACATCCGGATACAGTTTTCTTTCACACACTACGAACAGCGTTTTGCCATAAACCCGGAAAATGTCGGGGAATACGACAAGGAAAGCAACGAGTACAGGCAGTACACAAGGTCGTACGGTAACACCTATATCACGCCGGACATAGAGGCAACGGCCCGGAAAGCAGTGGGCGCCGAGAAGAATCCCTGCAAGGCTGCCCACAGGATTTATAACTATGTCCTTGATAACATCGATTACAGCTTCATGCCCCACGGAATAATGTGGCCCAGGAGCGATACGCGGGAATCGGTCTATGTACAAGAGAATAAACGCGGGGACTGCGGAGCCCAGAGCATGTACTTCTCGGCGCTTTGCCGGGCAGTGGGAATACCCGCGAGAACAACCGGCGGCTGGCAGCTTTTGACCGATAAGTTCGAAGATCATTTCTGGGCCGAGTTTCTACTGCCCAACTACGGCTGGATTCCGGTGGATCCCACGGTGGCGGAGTTTGCTTTCTACTTGAAGGATCTGCCTGATGAGGACAGGGAAGCCTATAAGCAGTTCTTCTTCGGAAACCAGGACGCGATGCGCTGTGTGACTCAAGTAGACGTGGACGTGCCGCTGATTCCACCTGCGGTAGAACTGGTGCTCCTTCCCTGTGCCATTCAGGAGCCGGCCGCGCTCTGCGACACCATGGAGAATATTCCGGGTGAACTGATTGATAAACACTGGACACTGGACCTGCAGGTCGTCTCGAAGAGCAGGGGAAACCTCTGGTAAAACCCTGTCTATACATGGCCGGGATCACCCCCCGTCCTTCAGCCCGGCTCTCTCAGGGCCGGGATTGCTGAACAAACCGCGGGGCCTGATAGACCCCGCCTCAAGGGGTTTGTGGGAATTCTAACCACGGCCGGGATCACCCCCCGTCCTTCAGCCCGGCTCTCTCAGGGCCGGGATTGCTGAACCGCGGGGCCTGATAGACCCCGCCTCAAGGAATTTGTGGGAATTCTAACCATGGCCGGGACCACCCCCCGTCCTTCAGCCCGGCTCTCTCAGGGCCGGGATTGCTGAACCGCGGGGCCTGATAGACCCCGCCTCAAGGAA
>JAFGMY010000138.1 GCA_016927325.1 Actinomycetota bacterium
CAAGCTCTTGAAGTCGTTAACATCAAGCAAGACTACCTCCTACATAAAGCTGTCTGCGCTTTCATCTTCCTCGGTTCCGCCGATTAACTGGTTGGTCCTCAAATCGATGCCCAGTTCCTCCGCGGTCCTGAACACTTCCTCTTCGGCTTCCTGAATCTCAATCGCGTCTCCGCTCTCAGAGAGGACCTGTATATCCAAACCCAGGGATTGCATTTCCTTTATCAATACCTTGAATGATTCCGGAATACCGGGTTTGGGGATGTTTTCACCTTTTACGATCGCTTCATATACTTTCACACGTCCAACCACATCGTCACTCTTCACCGTCAAGAGTTCCTGCAGGGCATATGCCGCACCGTAAGCCTCGAGAGCCCATACTTCCATTTCTCCGAAACGCTGCCCGCCAAACTGGGCCTTGCCCCCCAGGGGCTGCTGGGTCACCAGTGAATACGGGCCGGTTGAACGGGCATGGATCTTATCGTCAACGAGGTGGATGAGTTTCAAAATATATATATAACCTATTGTCACTTCGTTCTCGAAAGGCTGTCCGGATCTTCCGTCAAACAGCCGGGCTTTCCCGTTCTCGGGAAGTCCGGCTTTCTTAAGCGACTTGATAATCTCCTCTTCCTTGGCCCCATCGAATACAGGAGTGGCAACATAGTTGGGAGGTTCTTCATCGATGAAGCCTTCAAAAGCCGCCCACCCGAGGTGCGTCTCGAGTATCTGGCCGATGTTCATTCTCGAGGGCACTCCCAGAGGATTCAAAATTATGTCGACCGGTGTTCCGTCCTCCAGAAACGGCATGTCTTCGATGGGAAGAATTTTTGAAATTACACCCTTGTTTCCGTGGCGCCCCGCAAGTTTATCACCCTCGCGGATCTTGCGCCGTTCGGCGACATAGGTGCGGACAAGTTCGTTCACCCCGGGTGAAAGTTCGTCGCCCGCTTCCCTGGAGAACAGCTTTATCCCAATGACTTTCCCGGACTCTCCGTGGGGAACTTTCAAAGAGGTGTCTCTTACCTCTCTCGCTTTCTCACCGAATATGGCGCGAAGGAGTTTCTCTTCAGCGGTCAGCTCGGTCTCGCCCTTCGGGGTAACTTTTCCGACTAGAATATCTCCGGCGTGGACTTTTGCGCCTATGCGGATAATTCCATCCTCATCCAGGTCACGAAGCACTTCCTCCTGAACATTAGGAATGTCCGCCGTTATCTCCTCTTCACCCAGCTTGGTGCTCCGTGCTTCAACCTCATGTTCCTCTATGTGAATTGAGGTAAGAACATCATCGAGCACCAGCCGCTCGCTGACGACTATCGCGTCCTCGTAGTTGAAGCCCTCCCACGGCATGAACGCTACCAGCAAGTTCCTGCCGAGCGCCAGTTCACCGAGTTCAGTGCACGGCCCATCAGCGATGACCTGGCCTTCTTCAACCTCTTCGCCCTCTTCCACGATCGGCCGCTGGTTTATGCAGGTACCCTGGTTTGACCGGTCAAATTTCGAAAGCTTCTCGGTAATCTTCTTGTTATCTTTTGTCTTTATGGTGATTGTGTTGGCGTCGACATATGAGATCAGGCCTGATTCCCTCGCTGAAATAACGTCGCCGGTGTCCTTCGCCGCCCTGTATTCCATCCCGGTGGCTACAAGCGGGGCTTCAGGCTGGATCAACGGCACCGCCTGGCGCTGCATATTCGAGCCCATCAATGCCCGGTTTGCGTCGTCGTGCTCAAGGAAAGGAATCAGCGCAGTCGCGACACTGACCGTCTGGCTTGGTGACACGTCCATATAGTCGACCATCTTTGCGTCGACGGTCGATACTTCCTCGCCCAGTTTCGGGGCGCGGACCAGGACCTTTTCATGCTTGAAGCGGCCGCCCTTCGTAAGGGGCTCGTTCGCCTGTGCGATGATGTAGTTGTCTTCCTCGTCGGCGGTAAGATAAACGGTCTTCTCCGAGACAACTCCGTTCTTGACCACTCTGTATGGGGTCATGAGAAAACCGAACTCGTTGATCCTTGCATAAGTAGACAGGTTTCCTATCAAACCGATGTTCGGCCCTTCCGGGGTCTCAATCGGGCACATTCTGCCATAGTGCGACGGGTGAACGTCGCGGACTTCAAACCCCGCCCTCTCACGTGAAAGCCCCCCTGGGCCCAGCGCCGAAAGCCTTCTCTTGTGAGTCAATCCCGAGAGGGGATTGGTCTGGTCCATGAACTGTGAAAGCTGGCTCGACCCGAAAAACTCCTTTATCGCCGCAACAACCGGACGGATATTAATAAGTGTCTGTGGTGTTATCGAGTCTATGTCCTGGGTCGTCATTCGCTCACGCACGACACGTTCCATCCTGGACAGTCCTATCCTGATCTGGTTCTGCACCAGTTCACCGACAGTCCGGATCCTGCGGTTACCGAAATGGTCTATGTCGTCAATATTGCCGCCCCTTCCTTCATGAAGGTTGACCAGGTACTTCACCGTTTCCAGCATGTCCTCCCGTGTCAGCACTGTGACATCCAGAGGAACATCAAGATTCAGCTTCTTGTTAAGCTTATAGCGGCCGACTTTTGCTATATCGTATCTGCGCTCGTTGAAGAACAGGTTCTCAAGCAGGCTCCGCGCACTTTCAACGGTAGGCGGTTCACCCGGTCTTATCTTCCGGTAAATGTCAATCAGGGCTTCCTCTTCGCTGGCGGTATGGTCTTTGTCCAAAGTAGCCCGCACGCACTCGGCGTCTTCGAAAAGCTCCATCAGCTTCTCGTCATCGCCGAATCCAAGCGCCCGGAGCAGAACAGTCATAGGCTGACGCCTCTTGCGGTCGATCCTCACCCCAAGTGTGCCCTTCTTGTCCATTTCAAGCTCCAGCCATGCTCCCCGGGAAGGAATTATCTTGCCGTTGTATAAAATCTTGTCCGTTTCCTTGTCGACCTCGACATCGAAATAGGCTCCGGGAGAGCGGACCAACTGGCTTACAACCACTCTTTCGGTTCCGTTGAATATGAACATCCCCTTGTCGGTCATCAGGGGAAAATCTCCCATGAAAACGGACTGTTCTTTGATCTCTCCTGTTTCCCGGTTGATCAACCGTACCTCCACAAAAAGGGGCGCGGCGTAGTTCATATCTTTTTCTTTACACTCGTCAACAGTAAACTTGGGGTCTCCGAATGAGTGGGAACCGAACTCTACGGCCATTGTCCCGGTAAAATCTTCTATGGGGGAAATATCCTTAAATATTTCGGCGAGTCCTTCACCCTTGAACCATTCGAAAGATTCAAGTTGAATTGATATGAGATTTGGGACAGGGAGTATTTGAGGTATCTTGGCAAATGTTGTGCGCCTGCGCTTCCCATAAAGTTTTACTGACAAAAAAACCCCCCCTGGTATTTAAGAATGGGCTGAATCTTGGTTACAAACGTCTCTATCACCACGTAAAATAGAACGACGATGCCAAACGAATATCTTATCAATATCATAAGGAAACGTCAATGATTTCGACCCGCATTTTCGAGAATTCACTTGAAATGAAAACGTAACAACAACTAGATGAAACTTGACCTGAGGCGGTGTAAGATGACACCCTGTCAACTCCGTTCAAGTTAAAAGCGTAAATAAACGATTTTCTGTCACCGGCATATATTTCTCGCTGATTATTCAACTTCCAGTTAAGATCGCCTTCTGTATGACTAAAGATATTTTATCATTCAAGCTTGATCCCGGAAAATTTATCTTACAGGTCCTTAATTAGTCCCGGGTTATTTCAGTTCCACTGATCCACCGGCGTCCTCGATCTGTTTCTTGATCTTCTCCGCCTCTTCCTTCTTTACGCCTTCCTTGACCGGCTTGGGCGCATCTTCAACCAGCGCCTTGGCTTCCTTGAGCCCAAGGTTGGTAATAGCCCTTACTTCCTTGATAACCGGAATCTTCTTCTCTCCAGCGGATATGAGGACTACATCGAAAGAGTCTTTTTCTTCTTCTTCGACGCCTTCGGCAGCCGCAGATGGCGCGCCGGCGGCCGCTACGGCCACGGGAGCCGCCGCGGTTACTCCGAACTCATCTTCAAATAGTTTAATAAACTCCGAGAGTTCGAGAACCGTCCACTGCTTAATCGCTTCTACTGCATCTTGCGGAGTCAGTTTGTCCGCCAATTCAATCACCTCTCACAATATCGCTTAAAGCTTTACTCTTGTCTTCATTATCCTCGCCGGCCCGGACCATTCATTGAAACCGGGCGGGAAACATCCATCGTGATCCTTTAACCCTCTTTCTGAGCGGCCAGAGCCGAGAACCCCCCAAGCACATTTCTGAACAGCCCGGAGCAGACACCGGCAAGAGCCGACAGCGGCGACGACAACCGCCCGGCGGTCTGTGCCAGAAGCACTTCCCGCGACGGCAGAGTCGCAATTTTTTCCGCATCTTCCCTTGACAGCACTACACCATCAAGCAATCCACCCTGGATCCAGAGCCCATTCCTTCCCTTGGAAAAACTCATAATGGACTTGGTTGTGGCCGCAAAGTCCCCGGACACAAAAACCGCGGCGGTAGGGCCGTCAATAAACTCGATTATCTCTTCCCTGCCGGCATCGGCCAGAGCGATCTTCGCGAGCGTGTTTTTAATTACACGCAGTGCAGCCTCCTGCTCTATAAGCTGCCCGCGCAGTTCCCCCGCCTCGGAAACCTTGAGCCCGGTATAATGCAACAGGAGAACGCTGTCCGATTCCTTGAACCACTTTCCAGCCTGCTTGACCTTCTCTATGTTCTTTTCACTGGGCATCCGGTATCCCTCCAAAAAATTAAGCCTCCCGGCGAGGCTTGTAAACCAACCACCTCGGCAGGCATTTCATTAAGCCTTTCGGCGCCTGCTTTCTTCGGTACTTGTCAAGTATCTTAAGTTAAGTGCGAAGTAAGCTATCAGAATGTAACAAAGATGAACCGATATGTCAAAGCCTTTTCATCAACCGCCGGCTTCGACAACCATTGTCTCGGGCAGTATGTCCCGGGTAATCGACGGGTCAACCGGAACCCCCGGCCCCATCGTGCTGGAGAATGTAATCGACTTCAGATACCGCCCTTTCGCGGCCGCCGGTCTCGCCCTTATCAGTTCCTCCAGTACAACCTGGTAGTTTTCCAGAAGATTTTCGACCGGGAAAGACACTTTTCCCATAACCAGGTGCACGTTAGCCTGCTTGTCCACCCTGTATTCCACCTTGCCGCCTTTCGCGTCACGGACGGCTTTCTCTATATCAAAGGTCACGGTACCGCTCTTGGGATTAGGCATCAGACCCCGTGGGCCGAGAATCTTACCCAGGCGGCCGACCATTCCCATAACGTCCGGTGTGGTTATCGCCGCCTGAAAATCAGTCCATCCACCCTGGATCTTCTCAATCAGTTCGTCGGTACCAACATAATCGGCGCCTGCCTTCTCCGCCTCAACGGCCTTGTCGCCCTGGGCGAAAACCAGCACGGTCACTTCCCGCCCGGTTCCCTTTGGGAGAATCATGGTTCCCCTGACCATCTGGTCTGCGTGTCTCGGATCGACACCAAGCTTCATCGCGACTTCAAAAGTCTCGTCAAAACGGGTATCGGCGGACTCCTTCACCAGTTCAACGGCTTCCATGGGGGTGTAAAGCTTTCCCGGCTCTATCTTTTCGGCTTTACCTTGATATCTTCTGCTTCTCTTTCTCACTCTTATACCTCTTTTTCCATTGCCTTATCGGCGCAAACCAGAGAATGGAGTATAACTCTTGTATTTAATCCACAACTTCCAGGCCCATGCTTGCGGCGGTGCCTTCTATTACCTTGGTAGCGGCCTCCAGATCGTTCGCATTCAGATCGACCATCTTTATTCCTGCGATGTCCCTGACTTTTTCCCTCTTTATAGAGCCGCATTTCGTCCTGTTCGGCTCTCCGCTTCCCTTCTCAATCCCGGCGGCTTCGAGCAGCAACCTGGACGCGGGAGGTGTCTTGGTAACAAACGTAAAGGAACGGTCCTCGTAAACCGTTATCTCAACAGGCACTATCTTTCCAAGCTGATCCATGGTCTTCGCGTTATATGCCTTACAAAACTCCATGATGTTGACACCGTGCTGGCCCAACGCCGGACCGACCGGTGGCGCCGGGTTGGCCTGGCCCGCCGGTATCTGGAGCTTGATTATCGTCATTATCTTTTTGGCCACTTTACTCTTTCCTTCCCTACAACTTGATTACCTGTTCAAAGGTAAGCTCAACCGGCGTCTCCCGGCCGAATATCGATACGAGAACTTTCAACTTGCTCTGGTCCAGGCTCACTTCGCTTATAATCCCGGTGAAGTCGGCGAATGGGCCTTCAACAACCTTGACTCCCTCGCCCTCGGAAAACTCCGCGGAGACTTTCGGCTTCTCGGCCTTCTGCCTGGCGAGAACCCTGTCCACTTCATCATCGGAAATCGGAGTAGGTCTGATATTGGTCCCGACAAAACCGGTCACTCCCGGGGTGTTCCTGACCACATACCAGGAATCATCGTCAAGTTCCATGTGCACCAGGATATAGCCCGGCAGGAGTTTCTTCTGGGTCAACTGCTTCTTGCCGGACTTATATTCGAGCACATCCTCGACCGGGACAACGACTTCAAATATCTTGTCCTTCATGTGCATCGAGTCTATGCGATGCTCCAGGTTATTCTTCACTTTGTTTTCGTATCCGGAGTATGTATGTATTACATACCACTTGTCCATTCTATGCGGACTCAAATTCCCTCCAGATTCATGTACTGTTCCATTATTTACCAAGCTCTTTTAACGATTACCCGTGATCCATTCGCCGCAGTCACGACACAATGAGCTGAAGCAGCTTCGAAAGCCCGAAGTCCATTGCCAGAACAAAAGTTGTTATCACTCCAACCGTAATCAAAACCACAATGGTGTAATTTACAACCTCATCCCAACTTGGCCAGATGACCTTCTTCATCTCTATGCGGACATCACGAAGAAACTGAACCGACCTTTGCCATATCCCTTTTTTCTCGCCCTTTTTCGGCTTACCGCTCTTCTTTCTTTGAGCGGCGGCCTCCCTTTGCTTCTGGGCGGTTGTTCTGCTCTTCTCCTGTACTCTTCTAAGTTCCCGGTTTACCACTTAAACCTCATCACAGTAACATATCAGGCATGGCAGGCCCGGAGGGACTCGAACCCCCAACCTCCGGTTTTGGAGACCGGCGCTCTACCAGTTGAGCTACAGGCCTTCGACCTTTCCTACCTCGTTTCACGGTGCAAAGTATGTTCCCTGCACCACTTACAGTATTTATTGAACTCGATCCTGTCGGGATCGTTGTTCTTGCTTTTTCTGGTTGTATAATTTCTTCGCTTGCACTTGGTGCAAGCCATTGTAACTATTACTCTCATTTGTCTATCTTCGTTACCCTTCCGGCCCCTACGGTCCTGCCTCCCTCGCGGACGGTGAAGCGCATGCC
>JAFGMY010000139.1 GCA_016927325.1 Actinomycetota bacterium
AAGAAGTTATCAACTATGAGGTTGATTGCACGATGGTAAATAGTGTGGAATATTTCTGAAAACGGCCTCAACCGGGCCGGAGGCCGGTGCAAAGCCGCAATCGGCCCCAAAGACGCTCTTCTGGTGCCGAAGCACAGGAGAGGGTACGGTTTAATACTCAGGGAGGTGCGGAAATGGGTTTCTTCGACAAGATCCAGGACACGATAAACACGGCGGCGGAACAGACAAAAGTGAAGTCCCAGGACGTTCAGTTAAAGAGGGATCGAAAGCAGAGCCTCGAGGCTCTGGGTGAGCAGGCCTACAACCTCTATATAAGCGGCCAGCTTACACAACAGGAACTGGCCGCGGGATGTGAAGCGGTCGCTCAGTTAGACCGGCAACTGCAAGAGGTGGCAAACCAGGTCCAGGCAAGCAGGCCGCAGGTACCGGGAGCTCCAAACCAGCCGGGCGCGGTCCCGCCACCGCAGCCGGAAGTTGCCGCGGCCGCACCGCAGGTTCCGGCACCTCAACCGCCTGCACCGCCTCAGGCTCAACC
Organism: Actinomycetota bacterium; assembly: GCA_016927325.1. Classification (GTDB taxonomy): domain Bacteria; phylum Actinomycetota; class Geothermincolia; order Fen-727; family Anoxymicrobiaceae; genus JAFGMY01. Next base: position 536 of record JAFGMY010000139.1, read on the forward strand.
GTTTGCAACACCCGAACCTCCACAAGAAACAGGGGGGATAGTGCCACCACCACCTCCTCCGCCAACGGAGGGAACTTGAGTGCGTGAGCCGAATTTTTAACAGGACGCTTTATTTCGATTGAAAATTATCAGCCGTTAAGGTCTAACAAAGACCGGAGACACAGGAGAGTGATTGGCTTGGGCTTTAGCCGCAGAGGGTTTATGAGCTTGGGGAATGTATTTATTATCGGTTTATTGATGGCATCGGTCGTTCTGTCGGTGTTCGCGTCAGGATGCGCGCCAGACACCCCGGAAGCCGCGGCGCAGTCATTTTTTAACGCAGTTGAAAGCGGCGACTTCGGCGCATTTCTCGATTCCGTCGCCCCTGAGCGTGTCAGGCGGATGAGCGCCGAGGAAAAGACTATGCAGGAGGAACTCCTCAAATCCGGTGAATCGAAGTATGAAGGGCTGAAATTTGAAGCCAAGATAGACAGAAAAGACAAGAACAAAGCTGTGGTCACCATCACGGCGGGAAAGATGACCCAGAAGAACCCAATGACCGGAGAAGAGCAGGTTGTGGAATTCGACAAGTATGAGGAAGAGTTCGGCGAACCCGCGACACTGGACGCCGTAAAATACAAGAACCGCTGGTATATGGATATACCTCTTTCGCAGAGCGATGTGCCCGAGGAAGGCGAGATTCAGATGGAAGAGCAGAGCATAGAAGAAGGACAGAATCCCGGGCAGTAGGGTCAATCAACAGGAGAGTTATTTAATATGAACCGCAAAGGTTCCGGGTCATCAGAAAAGAGAATTGCCGTCTGCACTGTAGCCCTGCTTCTTATTTCAGCTTTACTCATGGTGGCCGGATGCGGTGAAAGCGGTGGTCCCGAGGGGGCGGTGCAGAAGTATCTCAAGGCGATGCAGAACATGAACTGGGAGGACTTCAAAGCCAGCATCAAGCCGGGCCAGGAACTCACCGCTGAAGAAGAGGAGTTGGCCAGGCAGGAGTTCGAGCAGGTAAAGGTCAGCTGTGAAGGGCTCAAGTTCAAGACTGAATACGACAAGGGAGACAACAAGAAGGCGGTTGTGGCTCTTACCGACGGCAAGATAACCTATACCGCGGAGATTCTGGGCGAGAAAAAGACCGAAACGCTGGAAATCAAGAAGATGGCTGATGAGGAACGCCCCGCATTCAACGTGGTGAAAGTCAAGGACGTATGGTACGTCGATAAACCGTTAGGTTAGGTCACTGGAGGGTTGCAGGGCCCCATTGGTGCAACAGGTAAGCTGGAACAGGAACTTTAAACCGGAGCCCCGGGTTCCGGTTTTTTTCTATATGCAATTCAGGCATGCGACCGGTGTAAGGAAGCATCCTGCTTCAAGGCAGAAGCTCGACCAGTGCTTTTATTAAATCGGTTTCCGTAATTATTCCCATCAGGTGGTCGTCCTCTACGACGGGCAGGCCGCCGACCTTCATTTCCACAAGCATCAGAGCCGCTTCCTTGAGGTCTGCGTCGGGGCCGATCACTCTCGGGCTGGTGGTCATAATAGACTCTACTTTTATCGTGTCGAGAAGGTACTCGTGGTACTTCTTTTCAGTCAGAACGACTGATGACTCAGTTGCGTTTCGAAAGTCCCTGTCGGTGACTATGCCCGCGAGCTTTCCTTCTTCCATTACCGGGAACCGGCGCAGTCTCATGTCGGTCATCAGTTCGGAAATCCTCCGGATTGAATCGCCGGGTGATACCGTATACACATTCATCGTCATCTTGTCCCGCACTTTCATGGCTACCTCCGGTGTCGCTGACGGGCAAACGCCTGAAAACTGAATATTATTACTTTGGTTCAATCTCTTGAAATTCAGCTGCTATATGCAATTATACTTCTATAGATAACTTACAGGAGCCGGATACGCTATGCTCGGAAAACCAGCTGGAAAAAGAGGAAGGCACAGAATCAACAGGGATGCGGGGAACGACGGGACGCCGCGCCGCAACGAGGCCGGCCTTTCAGGGGACTCTCGCGGAAAAGAAAAGAGGGAGTTGTTCGGCCTGCTGCCGTTCTTCGGGGAGTGGAGAAAGGCCCCCCTGATGGAAAACGAGGAGCCGGAAGCCGGCAAAGCCGGAAAAAGCACCGGCCGCAGGGTCAGCATCGCACTGGACACAAGCGATGGCAAGGTAATTGTCGAGAACTACTTCTCCAACAGAAAATTAAAAAAGATCGAAATCGACGAGGGCATATGCATGTTCAGCCGGGGAAACCTGGAGAAGCAGAGAGATGCCCTTGTAAATGTCAGCACGATGAACGGCGGCAATGTTGTGGCGGGAACCATGGACGGCAGGCTCATTTCCTATATCGGGATACACCACCCGCTTGCCCGCCAGCGATGGGGGAAACATGGTTATGACTGGCTTTATGAACTGGGCGCGATAGAGGTGAGCCGGAACTACCGGGCGGCGGGTCTCGGTGGAGCAATGATGGAAGCGGCTTTTCAAGATCCTGTTTATGACGACGCAATTGTTTTCACAACCGGATTTACCTGGCACTGGGACCTTGAAGGGAGCGGCCTTGACAAGATGGAGTACCGCCTGATGGGCGCGAAGCTGTTTTCAAGGTACGGATTCGTCGAAATGGAAACCGACGAGCCGAATGTGGCTATGGACTCCGCTAATATATTTCTGGTCAGGGTAGGGGATAAAGTCCCGTTTTCCATAAAGAGAGAGTTTTCTTCGCTTCTTTTCACCAACGAATGGGAAGCCCTGAGAAGAGAATCTCCCGGCCTGAAATAAAAACCGGGCCTTTTTCAAGACCCGGTTTTTTTCTTTCATCACACCTGCTCACACCGCTTCAATAAATATTAAGCGGATTCGAATCGATCTTTCAGCTTCTTCATGATCGATGGCATTGTCGTATATTCCATTTCCTCCTGCGGCAGGCGGTGCGGCTCGAACGGGCCGTGGCGCCTGAGGAAGTCCGCCGCGTCAAGGGCCAGGCGCCGCGCGTTGTCGTAACTTATGTCGGCAAACATATCGCGAGGACCGACAAGCATGCCGTCCTTCAGTTGAAAGCCCATCGCAACCACACGTGGCGGCCCGTCGAAACGGGTAGGTGTATCGTCCTTAAACCCGACCGGCATCAGGGGGCCGTGATGTGAACCCCTCATCCATCCCGCTACCACGTGCGGGAAAGAGAACGGCTCCAGGGCCTCGCCGACCGCGGGAAGGCCGCTCTGGCAGCGTACCGCCATAACGGGGTCGTCTTTTCCAACATAACGCCCGGCCATCAGGAAAAGTCTCTGCGTCGAAGTGGCCGCGACCGGCTCGTCGGAATCCTTACGGAAGATCTGCTTTATGACATACCTGGAAGGCGAACCGATCAGCGCCAGCATGTCGTACATCTCTTCGGGAAGGCTGAACACGATTTTGCGTTCGTCGATCAGGTCGTCGACCTCAAACCTGAAGCCTTCGTGCATGTTGGGATCGATGACCAGGCCGATAGTGTTGAACGGGTCCGCGAAGATCTTGTACAGCGGCATGTTCCAGGCACCCGGCTCGGTTTTGTCTGCCAGATATACGATTATCGGCTCCGAGGGGCGCTCCTCGAATGTCATTTCCGCGAATCCAGGCCCCATTCCCTTCAGGTTTCCCGAGAAGGCGTCTACCAGAAGGTCCTGGCCTGCGCCGTACTGGCCGTACTTCTTTGCGGCCTCGGTCATTTTGGTAAACGTGTCCCAGGCGAACTTGTGAATCTCTTCACTTTCCAGGCCTTTATCGTGCGTCATGATCATGGCTATGTCATCACCGACTTCGCCTCTGCAACAGTCGATAATCAGGCCGTCTTTCTTGGCTTTTGCGAGGCACTCTTCACACTCTTCTCTCAATGCGGGGTGCACGTCGGAATGACCGACGAACCCGCCGACATCGGCCTTGATAATACTCAATGTGTACTTCACACCAAACAACCTCCTTGCATCACAGCATAACCGTCATCAGACCTGAAAATATCCGATGAATACTTGGTCACGCTCAATATATTCCCTTCTTTTTCAAACTGTTATTGCCCTGACGGAAGATTTGCGAAAATTCACAAACCTACATATTATAATTCGAAATGATTGCCTCCCGTCAAACGGCCGGGTTGAAAACCGGGCATAATGTGCTGTTGCGGGACGAGTTGCACCGCCGGGAGCGGGGGTGGGTGCAGTGGTATTAACAGAAGTATTTAGATATCTGAACATATGAAACTCGAGTATGATGAAGCTGTGAGGAAGTATTGAAGCTGATTTATCTTGACCATGCGGCCACAACACCGCCTCTGCCGGAAGTAAGGAGTGCCATGGACCCCTTCCTGGGGGAACGGTTCGGCAATCCTTCAGCTCTCTATGGAAAAGGCAGGGAAGCCAGGGCGGCTATAGAGGAGTCGAGGGGTAAAGTGGCGTCGCTGATCTCGGCGTTGCCCGGGGAACTTTTCTTCACCTCCGGAGGAAGCGAATCCGACAACTTTGCTTTATGGGGCACACTAATCGCCAACTCCGAAAAAGGCAACCATATTGTGACTACGGCGATAGAACATCACGCAGTCCTTGAAACAGCCGAGTTCCTTGAAAAGCAAGGTTACGATGCCACCGTGGTAGGTGTTGACGAACATGGAATGGTGGATCCCGGCGAGGTGAGAAAAGCGTTAAGGCCAGATACGGTCGTTGTCTCCGTAATGCATGCCAACAACGAGATGGGAACAATCCAGCCAATACATGAGATCGCCTCTGTCTGCGGGGAATCCGGAGTATATTTACACACCGATGCGGTTCAGACGGTCGGGAATATTCCCGTTAACGTCGAACAGCTCGGCATTGATCTCTTGAGCCTGTCCGGGCACAAACTATACGGTCCTAAAGGTGTAGGTGCCGTATTCATCAGAAAGGGGACGAACATCTCGAGTCTTGCACACGGAGGGGCCCAGGAAAGAAGAATGAGGGCAGGCACCGAAAACGTTCCCGGGATTGTCGGGCTGGGAGTTGCGGCGGAGTATGCCGGTCGAGAGATGGCGGAAAAGAACGAGAGGATATCGGGGCTGCGCGACTACCTGATTGACGGGGTTCTGTGCTCTGTAAACAATTCCGCACTGAACGGTCACCGGACACAGAGGCTTCCCAACAATGCAAGCTTTACATTTGCGGGCGTAGAGGGAGAGGCTGTTTGTCTTCACCTGGACGCTTTGGGGATATGTGCCTCAACAGGCTCGGCGTGTGATACCGAGTCGCTTATGCCTTCACATGTCCTGCTGGCTATGGGGGTGGATCCAAGGATCGCGCAAAGCTCTGTGAGGTTTACGCTAGGCCGTGGGACGACAAGGGATGATGTAAATTACGTCATTGAAAAACTGCCGCCCATTATCGAACGGTTGCGATCGATTTCGCAGGTTTAAAAGGAGTTGAAGTAGTTGAGAAATGCGCGAATGACCGCCCTGGTTGCTCTTTTATTCTGCCTTATTGCCGCATGCTTATTTGCGGCGGGTTGCGGCGGTTCGAATTCGCCGCAGGCGACTGTTGAAGATATTGTGCGCGCTGTTAGGGGCGGGGACACAAAGACCGCTGAAGGCCTGTTCGACAATCAGGGAGACCTGGCCTTTTTTGAGGAAACGCTGCCCGACGCGGCAATGCCTGCGATCGGAAAAGTTGAGACAACAGGCGAAGAGTCTGCGACAGTTGAAGTCCTCCTTAATCCCATGAGGGCGGAAGAAGGCGGTTTCGTGTTCCTGATGCGAAAATCCGGAGATTCCTGGCGCGTTGCCGGGATAAAGATCGATGAGGGCATATAGTTTTAGCATGCCAGGGGTTCGAGGTCGCTTGCGATGAGAGAAACGGTCCCGGTTCTATCGCTTACAAGGCCGGTCACCCGGAAGGCGCGCGACTTTCCGATTACCATGCCAAGCCTCCGGTAGTTCCCGGGAAAGATGGTGGCCTCAAAGGTGCCGGCAAGGTCCTCCAGGGTCAGAAACTGCATGTACTCTTTGTTTTTAGTCACTGCGCGGCGCTGGGCGATCAGCCAGCCCACAAGTGTTACTGTCTTGCCGAGGTGCCGCTCCAGGTCCACGCTCTTCACTTTTATTCGGGACAGTTCGCCGGGCACCAGCACTTCCAGAGGATGGGCCGAAACGCTCGCCTCGAGGTACTCCAGCTCCATTCGGAGCTTATGGGCGAGCGAGTAATCGGGGAACCGGGGCAGGGTTGTCGGCGGGCTGATCTTCGGAAGGAGCAGAGGTAGTGAGGGTGGTTCCATATCGCTCAGGCCGGAGCTTTCGGCATGCAAGGCGGGTGCCCGTACGGCCGATCTTTTTCTTGAAGCTTTGACCTCGGGGTACATGAGGGAAAGTTTCCACAGTAGTTCAGGACGGGTGTTCTCCAGTGAGTCGAACGCGCCGCATTTTATCAGGGCTGCGACCTCTTCCTCGGTTGTGACTACCCTTCCAAGGAAGTCGGAGAGTGAGGTGAACGGAAAGTCGGAGCGTGCTGCCAGGATTGATTCCACGGTGTTATGGGAGATCCCTTTGACCCGGCGCAGGCCGAAGTAGAGCAACCCGTCTTTTACGCAGAAGTCGGCCCCGCCCCGGTTGATGTCGGGCAGGCGCACCTGGACGCCGAGGCGTTTCGCCTCTTCTATATATACAGAGTAATGGTAGAAGCCGGCGCTGTTGGAAAGTACCGCGGCCATGAACTCGGCCGGGTAATGGGCTTTGAGGTAAGCCGCCTGGTACGCAAACTCGCCGTAGGTGGCGGAGTGGGCTTTGGGGAAACCGTAGCCGGAGAACTTTGCCAGGCTCTCGAACAGTGAAATCGCGACCGCTTCGGACAGACCCCGCGCGACCGCACCTTCCATAAAGCGGGCCTTGATCGACTCCATTCGCTCCTTTGATCGCTGCTTGGTCATCGCACGCCGGAGATCGTCGGCCTCGGCGGGGTCCATGCCCGCCAGGATAACTGCCGCCTTCATCACCTGTTCCTGATATACGAACGCTCCCAGAGACTCCGAGAGGATAGGCTCGAGGTCGGGGTGAAGATATACCACCGGCTCCCGGCCTGACCGCCTGAGAAGGAACAGCTCTTTCATGCCTCCCCCGGCGGCTCCCGGCCTTATCAGGGCGATCGATAAGGCCAGTTCATTTATGCTTGACGGTTTCATGGACTGGAGCAGGGACCTCATGCCCGGGCTTTCGATCTGAAAGACGCCCAGCGTCCTTCC
>JAFGMY010000140.1 GCA_016927325.1 Actinomycetota bacterium
GGCGGCGGGAAGCCGGGTCAGAACCCTGGATGCTTTAATGAAAAGGTTGAAAGCGTCGCCTACCGCGTCGGCGCAGTCAGGGTCAAGTCCTTCCGGTACGGTCGCGCGGTATGTAAAAAGCCCGCCCGCCTTTTTATACTCGTAGAGGCAGGCATCGCTTACTCCGAAAAGTTCACCCCGCAGAGACGCGACAAGCGCCACCGGGTCGTCGGGTTTCAGGACCGCTTCCAGGAAGCGGTATAGAAGTTTCAGCTCCGGAATATCGGAAAGCGAGCTGCCGCCGGTGACCTGGTTGGGAATGCCGAGAGCGTCGAGCTTGGCCGAATAGCAGGCCAGGTCTTTCTTGTTTCGCGTGATAACCAGGAAGTCGGAGTAATCGAGTTCGGTTTTTACGCCGCTTTCCAGTTCCCTCATCGTACGGGTCACTGTCATCCTCGAATCGATTGCGGCGCAGACGGTCCTTGCTATAAGATCGGCTTCGTACTCGACCGCCGACTCTCTCTTGCCGTTCTCTTCAGGGATTACCAGTTGGTACAGGCCGTGAAGGTCGCCCTTTTCCTCGGCGCCGGGCGCCTTCTCAAGCGGGATGTAAGAAGGTGACTGCGCGCTGGGTTTCCCGGGGAACTTCAGCATTACTTTTCCAGCATTGTCTTCGCCTTCATCCTCCGGCGTGAAAACATCGTTTACCCAGCTTATTACCTCACCGGTGGAGCGGAAGTTGGAGTAAAGCTGAACGATGAGGCCGCCGGTCTCTTCGATTATCCTTTTGACCTCGTTGTAGATCTCGATGTCGGCGCGCCTGAAACGGTAGATCGACTGCTTGGGGTCGCCGACCACGAACAGCGAGCCGGGCTTCGGCACGCAGTTCATGTAGCCGGTCTCTTCCGGGTCGCTCGAGGTAAGGAGCAGCATAACCTCGGCCTGTATGGGGTCTGTGTCCTGGAACTCGTCTACCAGCAGATGGGTAAAACGCCCCTGAAAATACTTCCTCGCGTGCGGGTTCTCCCGCAGGAGCGCCGCCGCCTTCATCAGAAGATCGGCGAAGTTCAATACACCCCTATCAAATCGCATTCGATCGTAAATCTCTTTCGCCTTGCGGAAAGCTTTCAATACCGCCGGGTACCGGGCCTCGCGCCAGGCGCCGATCACCGGCCGGGCCGTCTCTTCCCTGAACGCGTCCCACCTTTCTTTTTCCCGCCCGGCGTCGTCTTTCTGGAAGTTGCCGGTTTCAGTCCAGACCCTCTGGACGATGCCAGCGCTGGTATCGAACATCAGCATCAGGTAATAAAGCTCGCGTGGATCTTCGATGTCGCTAAGGTGGGAAACCACACGCGGTATTCTCTTGTATTTCGGGATCAGCTTGTCTTTTTCGGCGTCCCTCGGAAGCTTCTTTTTGTAAGTATTCATCTTTCCCGCGTAACGCCCGGCCTCACCGGCTTCACCTGAAAAGGACGGTTTTGTTTCGCAAACGTCCGGCCACTCGCAGACGTCAGGGTAGCCGGCAAACTTTATAAACGCGCTTTCGAGCTCATCCGGGTTCAGGCCGAGACGCTCGAACTCGGGCATGACGCCCCCCGGATCGTCTGCTATCAGCCCGGCGACGTACAGTTGCCATGCCTCGGAGCGAAGAATCATATCGTCTTCTTCCTCTATCTCGGAAAACTCCAGATTCACCCCGGCCTCCACCGGGCGCTCGCGAAGCAGCCTCGCGCAGAATGAATGGATCGTTCCGATAAACGCGCGGTCGATCTGTGAGAGGGCACGCTGGGCGTTTTTCTTTTCTTCACCTGTCGCTTCGGCGGCGGCCTTCTCCAGTGCGACCTGGAAACGGGAGCGAAGCTCGGCGGCGGCCTTGCGGGTGAAGGTCACGGCGGCGAGCGTCCCGGTCCGGCACCTTCCGCTCACTATCAGGGCGACCATGCGCTCCATCATCCCGGTTGTCTTGCCGGTCCCGGCGGCGGCCTCCACCAGCATATTGCGGTCGAGCACGGTCCTTATCTGTTCACGCGCTTCAGCGTCTGCAAGCACGTCCTTGTTCTTTTCATCAACCACTCTATTGCTCACTTAGGTGCCTCACTCCCTCAACTTCCGGAACGGTTCGAGCGCGTCGTTTTCGGGGTTGTCCATCTTGAGCCTTGTGTTCCCGGCGACTTCGGCGGTGTTTCCGAAAGCTTCCCTGTAATCGCTGTAGCTCATGTCCTTTTCGTCATCGGATGGGGCAAAGCAGCCCCGCTCCAGCATCTCGCAAAGCAGTTCCACGTAACGAAGCCCGCTTCTGAGCTCCCCGCGCGACCACTCGTACCTCTCACCGTGCGCCCGTGTGCTGGGGAAAAAATAACCGAACAGTTCCGCCCTCGCTTCAGCGTCGATCTCACGCAGGCGTTTTTCAGCCAGTTCCATGTAAAGCGAGTTCTGTATCAGCCTTCCCTTACGGTGCGGGTCGGACTCTTCATAGCTGTAATCGCTTCCGGTCTTGTAATCGAAGACGGCGTAAGCGCCATCGCTTCCGGCAAGCTCGTCGATCCTGTCTATTCTTCCTCGAATGTTTATGGTACCGCCGCCGGGAAGTTCGATCGCAACCGGCTCATCGGTGTCGAGCGCGGTGCCCTCACCGTCCGATGGAAGGCCGATCGAAGCCTCACACCAGGCAGGCTTGCTCCTCGGACAGAACTCTGCTTCCTCCCTCAGGAAAATCGCGCATGCACGCTCGAGGTCCATGACCTCCCGGTCGAAGACGTCGTTTCTCTGCGGGGGTTTCCCTCTCTTTAGATCCTCAATGGCTGAACCAAGAATGTAGTTGAGCCGGGGGAGGTCCCGGTCGAAATCGGGCGATTGCCGTTCGTCGATCAATGTCTGCATGAACTCCCGGAATACTTCATGCAAAAGTTTTCCGGTTTCCAGCGGATCGAGCCACCTGGCGGGGTCGTGCTCGTACACCTCGGGAACTTCCACCTCCAGAATGTGTCTGAAAAAGTATTCCATCGGGCACTTGCCGAGCACTTCAAGGCGGGTGGGAGAGACCGGCCTTCCGTTCTCACCGGTTACACAGGAATCAGCTCCGGCCTCGGGGACATAGCCGTCGTACCCGGTAAACCGGTCGCTCATCCGCGCGTCCCGGGCGGTAAAGCCCCTCCGCAGGTGCGGGTAGATTGAGGCGATCAGCTTTTCAGGCTCCTTGACAACGGCATCCAGGCACAAAAGGTAGAGCCAGTAGTCGCTCGAACCGAGGCACTCTTCAGGCGAGGCGGACGCGAATGACACCGGTTGCCCCAACCACTTCTCGAGGTCCCCCTGGTCGCCGTCCCGGTTGCCGCTTATCACCCGGTATGCGCCGAGCACTGCGGGGCCGGGGAACAGTTTGCGGTCGTCACCAAGGTTACGGCAGCAGTAGCCGAGCGTCACATCTCCGGTTACCCGGGACGCCACCCGCGCGAACTCCTCCATCTTCTCAGTCGGGCGTTCACCTGAGTGCTTCAGCTCGGGGGAAAGCGAATCGCGCTCGGCGTCGAGCAGTACCGGGTCCTGGATTCCCGATCCGGGGAAACGGGTATCGTCGAGGCCTATTATGAAAGTGTGACCGCGGCCGGAGTGGCCCCCGGCGCGCAGTGGCGCGGCATACAGACAGCCGGGCCTGGGGCCTTTGCCCTCAACAGTTGCGGTTCGCAGCAGTTCGATCAGCCAGTCGGTGAAATCGATCGCTTCGCCTCCTCCAAAGGCGTCCCCGGTCTCGATCAATGCCGTGATGCTTTTAACCAGGCTCGTACCGCCGTACTCATCCAGTTCGGATTTCGATCGGGCAATCTCGTTCAGGAACAGGAGCGATCCTTCCAGCGGGCCGGTCCCTCCACCTGAAAACAGTTTTGCCGCCTCTATCAGTTTTTCCACGACCGAGTCTAACGTGAGCCAGTCCTCAAGATTGTCTTCAGATTGCCCCGCCTTTTCATAATCCCGGTCATCGCCCGACTGCCCTTCTCCGGCGGCTGATGGGCTTTCCGACTTTTTATGGATGTAATCGATCCTGCTCTCAAGCGCGCTTTTATATCTGTAAAGCCCTTCACCTATAGGCAAGGTGCGGAGCATCGCGGCAAGCCGGAAGAACACGGCGTCTTTGTCTTCCAGATCGAGCAGCCCTTCCTGGATCATTCTCGCGGCCGTCTCCTGCGGGTACCCTTCGAAAATCCAGTTTATAAAAGCATAAAGCGCGCGGGCGGGCCGTGAGTACATAACCGGGACGCCTTCGGAAAAAGTGACCGGCATCGAGTTGAAATCGCCCGCGGTTATAGAAATCGCTTCTTCGAAAAGGAGCGGGACGTAAGTTCTTGAGTCTGTATAAAGGAGCTCGATATCATCTAGCGGGGTTCCCTCGCGTGCGGAGCGGCGGAACAACTCGCGCACTTCGTTTATCTCGCCTACAGCCCGGAAGATCGACGCGGTGCCGTCGCCGCGCGGCCCTGGCGCTTCGGGTGGTTCCAGCACAAACCTGAGCAGCTGCGCATCGCTGAGTCCGCCTTCATCCCCGCCCCGGGACGCTCCTGTTTCGATGATTGTACCGGAGCTCTCGAGCACAGCCTGGGTAAAGGCCGCTTCCAGGCCGCTTAGCGCGGCTTTCAAATCATCGGGCACTATCACCAGCAGGCCTTCCGGCAGCATCGAATCACCTGTTTTGGAACCCAGGGCCTCTATCGCCAAACCCAACGCACCCGCGTAATCGGCATAACCGCCTTCATCCAGTTTTTGCTCGTAGCCTTCAAGAAGCCGGGAGAGTTCGCGGCCCTTGCTCTCGACTTCAAATGGGGCGCTCTTCAGATCGTGGGAAGACAGGCCGGCCAGACGCATGTCCGAAATAGCTCGTTGGATTACCTGGATGAGCTTCCAGCTCCGTTCGAGTTTGCCGAAGTACGACCCCTCCTCTTCCATCACGCTCTCAAGCAGGCCGGCAACGATAAACTTCGCGGGCTCCGGGCCGATATAGTCCCCGCCCCGCTTTTCCAGAAGCGGGCGGGCGATCTCGAGCACAAGCGCAGGGATGGTCTTTATTCGTGTGTTGAACACCGGTTGCCCGGAGCGCGCCACCCGGTCGAGCCACTGGTAGCCGACACGGATCGATGGGGCGACGAGCCACTTCTCCCGCAGGGGTTCATCTTCAAGCAGGGTTGCAAGCCGCTTGATAAAGTTGTCCGCATGTGGCCCGGGCATCCGCTACCGCCTCGCAAGAAATAGTTTACGACAATGCTTATTATCTCAATATGGATTCTATAGCATAGGTGCGACATATTCCTTTAAGAGGTGTTTATAGGGAATACGGGGTCTTTCAGGATGTTGACCGTCGAAGAAAAAGGCAACTATCTCTGCTCCGGCTTGACAGCCACTTTCAGCCCTTCTTCGTCATGCTTTACGTGGACCATGCCCTTTTCTCCGGTAACGGCTTCGTAACTTCCAAGAATGCGGCCGATGACCAGATCTTCACTGCCTGGGTTCCTGATTGTCACGCGCAGATCATTTCCGTCGAGATCGCTTATTATCGGATTTCCGAAGCAGCGTCTGCGGATGAGGTTCATGTATTCAAAGATCGTATCTTTTGCATCTTTGCCCTCGGAGAGCTTTTCATATGCACCGGAGAGGATTTTTTCTTTTACATAATCAGCTTCTATCCTGATTACCAGGTTGTGGATCTCGCCGCCGACCTCCTTCTCCATCTCGAACACCAGGCTGTTCACCGAAGCCGGTGTCTCATAGACTATACGCAGACCCGTATCCCTCTCGATTATCTCTCCCTTTTCCCTGTTCCATTCGAACACCTGGAAAGTGATGGGCGCACCGCAGTGGTAGCATTTAGGTATATCGCAGGTGCCTATACTCTTGCTTTTTTCAACCACGAACCTTCCTTTGAACTCCTCGATAGCTTCGGTCCGCCTTCTGGCTTTCTGCACAAACCTGTCGCCTTCCCATTGCCCTTCCACGTCACATTCCTGTTGGGTAATCGCTTCAAAAGCCGCTCCGACATCGGAGTTTATCAAAATATCATTCCATACATTGCGGGACTCGACCGTCATCGATTCTCCGCGCCGGAACGCCGTGACCTTCACGGTGCCTACCCCGAAAAGGGGAGCGACCTCGGAAAGCCTGCCCAGTATCTGGCCAGGGAACGACTTCCTCACCAGGGTGCCCATTTTGCCCACCAGTGCGCCCTCGAAAAACTGTCTTATCACTTCTTTGTGAGCCTCGAGGTATACTCTGCTGAATGGGATCGCGAGCTTTTCCTCAATCTTAGAAAAAACGTTCTGGACCTCGTCTATTTCAAAGAAAACGCCCCGCATGCCGGCCTTTGAGTCGATTGAAGTATTGTCGCTGTCAACAGACACCCAACTGGTCCAGATCGCGGGAACGCCGCAGGTTTTGCAGATTGTCGCTTTAATCCATTGCATAAGCTATCCCCATATATTAAACAGTTGTCTCAGTTAGATTTCCATATGTCAACGCATTGTACCTGCCGGTATAATGAACTTTATACAACTGCCGCCTGTAAATGAATATCAGTCTTGGGTATTACGGTCAAGCAGGCCGGAGCACTATGAACAAACCCGTACATTAAAAAGCCCGGGCAATGAAGCCCGGGCAAATAAGATGTGAGGAAAGAGTTCTTAAAGTTCGGTACGAACAGCGGTTATGCTACTTCTGCTTTTTGCTTCTCGATCTCAACGCTTACACTAATCTCTTCTTTGCCGTGTTTTCCACTTATCCTCCCTCTTGCACCTGTTACTGCTTCAAAGGTCCCCAGTATTCTTCCCATTATAATTACGTCGCTTCCGGGATTTCTGATAGTCGCATGCAGTGTTTTGCCGTCAAACTCGACAACCGTTGGTTTTCCGAAGCACCGCCTCTTGAGAAGGTCCGCATACTTTACGATTCTTTCCCTGTCGCTGTCTCCTTGTTCAACGAGTGAATCGTAAGAGCCGGTTATTATTCTGTCTTTTACAAACTCGGCTTGTATTCTTATCGCCGGCTCCCAGATCTCGCTTCCCAGTTCCTTTTCAAGCTCTACAATAAAAGTGTCCACCATGGCAAAGGTGTTGTAGACTACGCGAAGACCGGTGTCCCTTTCGGTGATTATTCCGGCTTTCCGGTCCCAGTTGTAAACCGTAAGTGCGGACGGGGCACCGCATGAATTACAGCACGGTACATCCATCGACCCCACGCTCTCTCCTTTGACCGGCGGAAACCTTCCCTCAAATTTTGAAGGGTCGCCAGTCCTTTCTCTCAATATGGTTATATACATATTCCCGAACCTGGCCTGCTCCTGTTCCAGGTCCTGCTGTACCGCCGCTTCAACAGCCCCCGCAATCTCCACCCTGGTGTAATCATCGCTGAAGTTGTTAAGTGACTTAATAATGTAAGGTCCGCCGGGGTTGAACTCCAGGACCTTTATTGCGGCAACCCCGTAAAGGGGCGCAACCCTCGCCATATGATCGACCACCTGCCTGGTCAAATGCTTCTGCGCGAACTTCCCTGAACCACCGGTGAGCGCGGATTCGAAAAACTGCCTTGTTCCGGCTTTGTGCGCTTCAAGACATATGTCTTTAATGGGAACTCCCACTTTTTCCTCGATTCCACCAAAGAGGTTCTCTATCTCTCCGGACTCATAGAATGCGCCGGTGAAGTTGGAGTCGGGATCGATGGATATGTTGTCGCTGTCAACTTTGAACCATTTGGCCCACATGTTGGCAACACCACAAGATTTACAGACACCCGGTCGAAAGATTCGCATAGTTCCCCCTTTAAGAAGAAAATGTTATTTCACAACGCGAATGGAAAATATGTACATTTCTTAGTATCGGACACCTTAATACAATCCATTGTCAAAAAATGGAAAATCCATCAAATTAGTGAGTCCAAGTCACCTGTTTGGTTGATATCATGCTGCCGGGGATATCCCCTGGTTGAATGCGCAAAGTAGAATGCCGCATGCGGTCTACAGGCTTGAGCCTATCGAGTCATGTCCGTCAATACGGTTTCCCCAGTACATGGCACGCTCTGCGTTTATGGGTTTGTCGGCGATTATCATCGTCGATATGCTCGGCTTATCCGGCGCTGCTTCCGCAACGGAAATACTCATTCTGCTGTTCGCCGGAAGCAGTACGCCCGGCCCCGCAATTTCTCCCTCCGGTGTCATATATGTTATCTGGGCAGTCGCATCGGTTTCTCCCGGATTTTGAAGGAGTATCCATGTCTCGAAGCCGTTGGCGGTTGATCCCTCTGCGAGGTACCACAGCGTTGAGGGTGAGGTAACACCTATTGAATCGTGTCCGCCCATACGGTTGCCCCAGTACATGGCACGCTCGGCTATGATCGATTCATCGGCGGTCACCTTGGTGGAGACGCTGTACTCGTTTTGGACATAA
>JAFGMY010000141.1 GCA_016927325.1 Actinomycetota bacterium
GAGCAGTGGATGACGATCGAGAACACAAACAGTTCGGATACGGATGTCACGCTGAGTTACATGCTGGAAGCAGGCGGGGTAAGAACTCAACGTATCCGCGCCCCTGCCGGAAGCCGCACGACCGTAAGCGTCCACGACTACCTGGGTCCCGGCCATGACGTTTCGACAATGGTAACCGGGGACCTGCCGATTACCGTCGAACGGCCGATGTACTTCAACTACCGTGGCAAATGGACAGGCGGGCATGACGTCCTGGGAGCGAGGGAGCCTTCATACAGCTGGTATTTCGCCGAAGGGAGCACCAGGTCAAACCCGGACGACGGGCAGTACGAACCCTGGTTGTGCCTGCAGAACCCCAACAACGAACCGGCTAACGCCCACATCTCCTATATGCTGGAGGACGGTACGGTTCTAACACAGGGATTCGCCCTGCCGCCGACCAGCAGGAAAACAGTGGATATCGGCCTTTCTGTCGGCCCGAACCGGGATGTCAGCACCGAGGTGCAGTCGGATAGACCCATTGTCGCGGAAAGACCGATGTACTTCGCTTTCAGAAACACCTGGCAGGGCGGCCACAATGTCATGGGCGTCAATGACAGCTCCAGACAGTGGTACTTCGCCGAAGGGTGCTCCAGGGACGGTTTTAACACCTGGCTCTGTCTTGGAAATCCACAGGATACAGCAGCGACCGTTACAATCGATTACTACCTCGGGACAGGTCAGAACATTCAGAAGACAGTCCCGGTAGCCCCTAAGAGCCGGTCAACGGTTGACGTAAACCTGGACAACGGACCGAACCAGGACATCAGCATACGCATTGCATCGGACATCCCCATACTCGCCGAGCGCCCTATGTACTTCAACTACCACGGCACGTGGGCGGGAGGACACGACTCTACCGGGACCACCTGCCCCGCGACAACATGGCACTTCGCGGAAGGGTGCACCCTCTGACACGCAGTCCCGGTCGGTCCGGGCACCCGTTGAGTGCGCATAGATAACCCCGGAGCAAGAGTGCCCCTGGATCATTCACCGCAACCAGTCAGGATTTTATTTAGAAGTACCTCGATATCCTTAACCGAGACACCGGGAACCAACTCTTTTAAGTTTACCGTGGGAGCGCTCCGGCTTCGCCCATCCTCCCTCAACAAAAGCTTCATTCTGCCGAGATCCGCATCAACGAGCACCGTTCCGTGATGGAGCACGCGGCCGTTTCTCCTGGCCTGGGCTGAGCCGGAAATCTTTCCGCCTTCTACATAAATATTGTTCGGCGGTACCCATGTCCATGGAATGTCAAGCATCTCCAGCAGACTGGTGACCGGAAACGAGAGCGTTTCAAACGATTTCAAGGCGGGCCACCCGGTGGCAGAGCCCGAGTCAAGGTATAACGAATAATTAATGTTGCCCCTGTCGTGAAAGACAGCGCCACCCCCGCTTGTCCTCTTCAGCACCGGAATTCCAAGGGCTTCAGCTTCTTCCACCCGCACCTCTTCTTCCGGCTTCAGGAACCTGCCCAGTACTACGCAGTCGCTGTTCCTCCAAACCCGCGCGTAGTCGCCTTCGGTAAGAAGCCAGTAATGCTTCTCTCTGGATAGATTAATGCCGGGTTCGAGTGTTGTTGACTCATCTATCATATTTAACCGGATATCAGGCAACGGTATCGGACGGTCATTGACCAGGGGTGTCCTGAACTTCAATTTTACCCTCGCTTACCAGCTTGTCGATTATACTAACGATCTCACCGGCAACCCTTTCGGTTATCTCCCACTCCAGTTCTCCGGGGCGTGACCGTGACAGCTTGTTCTTTATCCCCCACTCGGCCAGCAGCCGCCTGATGTCGATGCTGTATTCAACTTCGCCGCTGTACTTTTCTGTCGACAGCTTCGCGCATGCTTTTTCGCAGCCGTCCACAGTAATGACCGGGTACTTTTTCGAGAACTCCCTTTCGCCGCCGTCGCCGGCCAGGTAGAGCGGAAGACAAAGAGATACCGCCACGCCCGGATAATACTTTTCCATTACCAGCCTGACGGCATTTCTGGTGATAGTGCCCTCAGGCTCAGATTCGCCGGAGCAGGAGAGCACCCCCACTTTCGCCGGCTTGGCCTGCAGTTCCATTCAGCAACACCCGCCTTTGCAGTCGCAGCCGGCGCCGGCACCGCCCGAAAACCTGTCAATTTCGCGGGCGACATCATCAGCGATAATCTCAACGAGCTTTTCTCCACCTTCTCCGATATCGAGAACCGATTCAGGCTTACAGTCTTTGTTATCTTTCAGATAACCGGGAACGCGGTGGCTCGATACCGGTGGCCTGCCAGCCGCTTCCACGTTTTTCTTCGCGCAGTCCTTGGCAC
The DNA here is from genome assembly GCA_016927325.1 of Actinomycetota bacterium. Classification (GTDB taxonomy): domain Bacteria; phylum Actinomycetota; class Geothermincolia; order Fen-727; family Anoxymicrobiaceae; genus JAFGMY01. The sequence continues at coordinate 2,352 of JAFGMY010000141.1, forward strand.
AACCGTCTATAGTAATGACGTCAGCCGTACGTACCTTCTCGAGTGCTTCCTTATCTCCCAGCGTTAGAAGCGCGAGGCAGATTGTATCTGCAATTTTCGGCCTCTTTTCTTCAATTACCCTGTATGCGGCATCTCTTCCAACAGAAGCAGTTGGTTTTCCGATTCCACTGCAGGGAATCACATATACTTTCTTATCTTCCGTATCCCGGCCTCTCATCTCACTCACCGTAAACCTGTTCATGTTCTTTTCTGACCTTTTCTTTCAGGTATTCATAATATTTATCGCAATCCATCAGGAGCTCTTTGTCTTCGGAGAAATCAGTCAGCTCCAAGGTGCAAGTCCAGCCGCCATCATACGGGTCGCTGTTTATGATCTCAGGTTCATCGGCAACCCTTTCGTTTACCGCCA
>JAFGMY010000018.1 GCA_016927325.1 Actinomycetota bacterium
CATTTGACTCTTGGAGAAGTAAGAAAGGCCTACGATAGATGCCATCCCCACGCGTAAAGAACGATCGGGCGAGCGCCAGGAAAACAAATGGTAACGGATCGAAAACAAAACGGGAAACTGTGAAGAAGCCGCAGGAGAAAGAAAAAAAAGAGCTTTCCGACGATGTCTGGAGGGAATACAAAGAGACGCATTCTCCCGAAGCCAGGGAGGAGCTGATACTTCACTACTCACCCATGGTGAAGTACGTAGCAGGGCGCGTGTCTTCGGGGCTGCCCCCCTCGGTAGAGTTCGGTGACCTCGTCAGCTACGGTGTGTTCGGTCTTCTGGACGCTATCGAGAAGTATGACCCCGGCCGGGGGATCAAGTTTGAGACTTACGCGATCGCCAGAATAAAGGGCGCGATCATAGACGAGCTTCGGGCTGATGACTGGGTTCCGCGTTCCATAAGGTTCAAGGCGCGCGAGATAGAAAAAGCATACATTGAACTCGAGACCAAGCTTCGCAGAAACCCTACCGACGAGGAAGTGGCCAAGAAACTGGGAATGAGCCTGGAAAGTTACCTGGAGGTTCTCAACAAGCTTTCATTCATTTCTCTCGTGGCGCTGGATGAGTTGTGGAGCGTGGGTGGGGACAAGCCCGACCAGGTCAGCCTCGCCGATACGGTCGAGGACGTTAAGGCCAAAGACCCTTCACAGATGTTTGAAGTGGAAGAGATGAAAAATATTATCGCCGAGGCGATAAACAAGCTTCCCGAGAGGGAGCGGATTGTAGTAAGCCTCTACTACTATGAGGGTTTGACGATGCGAGAGATCGGTGAGGCGCTGTCCGTCACCGAGTCCCGTGTCTGCCAACTGCACACAAAAGCAATTTTAAGGCTGCGGGCGAGGCTGTCGGCCGCGCTCGGCCTAGCCTGACGTATTCAATACCCGCGCGGTCTCGATTTATTTCTACTGAAACCAGATTTTTATCGGTGTCGAGACTCAGGTGTACGTCCGGCTGACGTTGATTTCAAGGCGATGGTTCCGTGGAGGAAAGTCCCTTGTTTCAACGGCGCAAGGCCGCCGCCGTCGCTTGCGCTATCAAATCGGCTATATTACACTGAGGAAGATTTTCAGGCCGCGAGCATGAAAAAATACACACCTGGATGGACCACGGGACCGGTGTCACACAGTGATCGTCCTGATGGGTTGATATTCAGGGAAGAACAACCGAAATTGGAGGTATGCATGGCTGTTGTTGACATTAAAGACCTCCTCGAGGCAGGAGTGCATTTCGGGCACCAGACCCGCCGATGGAACCCAAAGATGAAACCCTTCATCTTCACCGAACGCAATGATATCTATATTATCGATTTGCAGAAGACTCTGGTGAAAATAGGGTTGGCTTACAATACGATCCGGAATAACGTGGCGGGCGGCGGCTCGGTGCTGTTCGTGGGTACCAAGAAGCAGTCACAGGAAGCGGTGCACGAACACGCTGTCAGGTGCGGTATGCCATACGTGAACTTGAGGTGGTTGGGCGGTACCCTGACCAACTTCAAGACGATACATGGCAGGGTGCTGTATCTGAAGGAGCTTCAGAGAAGGGAAATGGAAGGTGAGCTCGATACTCTTCCGAAGAAAGAGGCACTGCTGATCAGGAGGCAGATTTCCAAGCTGGAGAAAAACCTTACAGGACTCCTCACCATGGAATCCGTTCCGGGGATGATCTTTGTCATAGATCCTAAGAAAGAGAGAATCGCCGCCAACGAAGCACGCAAGCTCGGGATACCGATCATAGGACTGGTCGACACCAACTGCGACCCGGATGAAGTAGATTATATTATTCCCGGAAACGACGATGCGATACGCTCGATAGGGCTGATGTGCCGGGTGGTCGCGGACGCTGTTATAGATGGCCAGGGAATGAGGGAAGCCAGGCTGGCCGATGAGATGTCCGCCAGGGAAGCGGAATCGAAAAAAGCCGGCGAGAAACCGTCCAGGAGACATTCTGAGGCGGTGCCGGCGTACAGCGCGTCACCCTTCGACAGCGAAGAAGCCGGAAGCAAAGCATCCTCGGATGTCAAAGAGGAAAAGGCCGGTGGGCCGGAAGAAGCCGCAAAGGCGGAGGTTCACGAATCTGGTGAAAAACCGGATGAGGTGCCTACCGAGGAGACATCCGGTGAGACGGCAAGTGAGAAGGTGGAAGAAAAAGACGGACAGTAGTCCGATAGCAGAAATAGAGTTTTTTAGAAACGAGGTATCAAGAAATGGGAAAGCCCGAAATATCCGCGAAACTGGTCAAAGAGCTTAGAGAGAAGACCAATGTCGGAATGATGGACTGCAAAGCCGCTCTCCAGGAAACTGAAGGCGATATTGAGAAAGCGGCCTTGTTGCTCCGCAAGAAAGGTCTCTCGGGTGCGAAGCAGAGGCAGCAGAGAACAGCCAATCAGGGTGTGATAGATTCGTATCTGCATATAGGGCAGCAGATAGGTTCCCTGGTGGAGATAAACTGCGAGACCGATTTCGTGGCCAGGAACGATGAGTTCCTTGAGCTGGCTCATCAAATAGCGCTTCATGTCGTCGCCTGTAATCCTCAATATATGGACAGGGAGTCGGTTCCCGTAGATATCGTGGAAAGCGAGAAGGTGATTTACCGCTCTCAGTGTGAATCGGGGGGAAAACCGGAAAAGGTATGGGACAGGATCATCGACGGAAAACTGGATAAGTTCTACCAGGACACCTGCCTGATGGAGCAACCTTTTGTTAAAGACCCTTCAGTAACCGTGAACGAGCTGCTTGCGGAAGCCTCGTCGCGGGTCGGCGAAAAACTATTGGTGCGGCGTTTCTTAAGGTTCCAGGTGGGTGAAGACACGGGTGAGAACTGTGAGTAAGGAACCGTTGAGATGACCGGTGACAGCAAGGCCTCCGAAGGCACCGGGAAAGGTGCCGGAGATAAGCCCGTATTTGAGAGGGTCCTGATTAAACTGTCCGGGGAGGCGTTTATGGCTTCTCCCGACGGTTACGGCATAGATACCGATGTGGTCGCTTCGATGGCGGAGCAGCTTTCAGAAGTGCACGGTATGGGAATACAGCTGGCGCTTGTCGTAGGCGGCGGAAACATATTCAGGGGCGTTGCGGCCAGTATGAAGGGAATGGACCGCGCGACCGCCGATTACATGGGAATGCTTGCTACCGTCCTGAACGCGCTTGCCCTTCAGGAATCGCTGGAGAAAAAGGGTGTATACACAAGGGTCCAGACCGCGATATCCATGCAGGAGGTCGCCGAAACATATATTAGGCGGAGGGCACTCAGGCATCTGGAAAAAAACCGGGTGGTAATTTTCGCGGCAGGGACGGGTAACCCCTACTTCTCTACCGATACAGCCGCCGCCCTGAGGGCTTTGGAGATAGGTGCGGAAGTGATTGTCAAGGCGACAAAGGTTGATGGTGTATATGACCGGGACCCCATCAAGCACAGCGGTGCCGAGATGTTTCATGAGCTTACATACCTGGAGGTATTGAACCGCGAGCTTCAGGTCCTGGACGCGACCGCGATCAGTTTATGCATGGACAACGATCTTCCCATAATAGTTTTTAATCTGTTCCGTAAGGGCAATCTGAAGAAGCTTTGCTGCGGAGAGACGGTTGGAACAGTTGTCAGCGGCAAGGGCAATAGCAGTAAATAAGCCTTTTAGAGATTAACATTCGGACATTTCGACAAGAGGGGTGTTCCATGGACAAGATCATGAAAGAAACAGAGGACAAGGCTGCCAAGGCCGTTGAATTCACCAGCCGCGATTTTGCCTCCATACGTACGGGAAGGGCTTCTCCTTCGCTGCTGGACCGGCTGAAAGTCGATTATTACGGAACACCCACACCTCTGAGCCAGATAGCGACCATATCGGCACCCGAAGCGAGGTTGCTTGTCGTGCAGCCGTACGACCGGAACAGCATGGCGGAAATCGAGAAAGCGATTACACAGTCGGACCTGGGCCTTGTTCCGTCAAACGACGGCGAACTGATCAGGCTGCCTATACCACAGCTGACCGAGGAGCGCAGGCATGAGCTGACGAAGCTTGTGAAGTCAAGGGCTGAAGAGGGGCGGGTCGCGGTCCGTAATATAAGGCGGGAAGCCATTGACGATCTCAGGGAGGAAGAGAAGAAGGGCGAGTCCACCAAGGACGACCTGCATAAAGGAATGGAAGACGTGCAGGCGCTGATCGACGCCAAAATCGAAGAAATAGATATCCTCGCGGAAAAGAAGATAAAAGAGCTTATGGAAATATAATGCGGAACAGCCCGTGAAAGGGGTATTAACTTGGTATGGAAACGGGTGCTGGGTGCGGTAATATTCGGTTTGATATTTTTGGGCACCCTTATCTGGGGAGGGCTCCCGTTTACATTCGGCATAGCTTTCGCGGCTGCGGTCGGGGCGGTCGAGCTGTTCAGCCTTTTCGAGTCCAAAGGGGTGATTATCGGGACCGCCGCGCTGATCGGGATAATGGGATCGATCGCTTATGTATTCCTGGCGCACTTTGAGGGAAATGTAAGTTATGGTTATGTGACCGTCGGGCTCCTTTTTGTGAGCTTTCTCTGGTATATGATTGTTCTCCGTCACGTGAGGTCCACCAACGCTATCGCCCTCACCGTGCTTGCGCCACTCATAACCGGACTTTGCCTCAGCCACCTGGTGCTTCTCAGGGACATGGCGGACGCGGCCGAACCGGCTGGAAAAGGCTGGATAATAGTAATTTTCGTTGTGGCGCTGATATGGGTTTACGATATTTTCGCCTGGGCTGTCGGCAGAAAAGTGGGAAGAAGAAAGATCGTGCCGGGCATCAGCCCCAATAAGAGCCTCGAGGGCATGGTCGCCGGAACCGTAGCGGCGGTTTCCGCGTCTTTACTGTTCAGGTACCTGATCACCTGGATACTGGGCAATAACTCCTATCCATGGTTTTCAAACGGGGTGGCGGTAATCATTGGTGTGCTCGTGTGCCTGCTCGGCCCGGTCGGCGACCTGGCGGAATCACTCATTAAAAGAGATTACGGTGTAAAGGACACCGGGAAGATAATATTGGCCCACGGGGGCATAATGGACAGGTTTGATTCCACCCTTTTTGTCGTTCCCGCTGTTTACTACTACCTGTTGTTGTTCGTTCTTACTTGAAATGAAGGGTTTCTGGTCCGCACTATGAGTACCCGGGAAATGTTTTGAAAAGAATAGCCGTACTGGGTTCGACCGGCTCAATTGGAAAGCAGGCTTTTGAAGTTGTTCAGGGGCTTGGAAATGAAATTTCGGTTGTCGCGATGTCCGCGTACAAGAACGGAGACCTCCTGGCAAACCAGGTACGCACTCTCGGCGCCAAGAAGGCCTGCCTGATCGATCCATACGCTTCAAACAGGTACGCTCCCGTTTTCGAGGAACTGAACGTGGAGTTTTTTGCGGGCGCGAGAGGCCTGCTGGAGATGGTGGGTTCGGAAGAATACGATATCGTCCTGAACGGCATCTCCGGGTCGGCCGGACTTCCGCCAACCCTGGAGGCCCTGGAGCAGGAAACCGTACTGGCTCTAGCCAACAAGGAAAGCCTGGTGGCGGGCGGGAACCTGGTTATGAGCAAGGTCAAGGCCGGGAACTCCAGGCTGGTTCCGGTGGACAGCGAGCACTCGGCGATATTCCAGTGCCTGCTGGGTCAGGACGGGCCGGGACTGAGGAGGGTGATTCTAACCGCGTCAGGAGGGCCGTTCAGAAACATGCCCGCCGATGAGTTGAAGTCCATCACTGTGAGAGAGGCACTCGCTCATCCGACCTGGACGATGGGAAGGAAGATCACCATCGACTCGGCTACCCTTATGAACAAGGGGCTTGAGGTAATCGAGGCCTGTCATCTGTTTGATATCGGCATAAGCGATATACACGTGGTGGTCCATCCTCAAAGCGTGATCCACTCCATGGTCGAGATGGTCGACGGCTCGGTGATAGCCCAGATGGGAGTCCCTGATATGCGTGTCCCGATACAGTACTCGCTGACTTATCCCGAAAGAGTCTCCAACCCTGGAAAGTATCTTTCACTTGAGGAGTACGGGTCGCTTACTTTTGAGGAAGTTGACAGGAAAAAGTTCAGGTGTCTTGAAGTAGCATATTGGGCAGGCAGGGAGGGAAAGACCTACCCTGCCGCGATGAACGCCGCGAATGAGGAAGCGGTGGCGGCGTTCTTATCTGAGAAGATAAGGTTTACCGATATCGCCGGGGTGGTTGAAGGAGTGTTGGAAAAGCACGAAGCCTTGGACGGAGATTCTCTTGATGAAATCCTTGCCGCCGAACAGGAAGCGAGAATCCGGGCGCACGAGTTGATAAACAGGCTGGAGGGCTGTAATTGACTGTATTTCTGGTTATTGTCGTAGCATTCGTCATAATTACTTTCATGATTTTTACCCATGAGCTGGGCCATTTCTACGCGGCCCGCCTCTGTAAAGTCAAGGTGGACCAGTTCTCGATAGGGTTCGGTCCCGAGATAAAAGGGTGGGACAGGGGAGAAACCCGTTACTCGCTGAAATGGATACTGGCCGGCGGATCGGTAAGGATCTGTGGTATGGACCCCGACGAAGAGGTGTCCGAAGGGGATTTTCCCCGGAGTTATTATGGCGCGCCTTATTGGAAAAGAGCCGTGATAGTTGTTGCCGGTTCCCTGGTACATGTTCTAATCGCAATGATCCTGTTTTTTCTGTTCTTCTGGCCGATAGGCTACCCGGTTTTGACTGGGAGAATCGGAGAGGTCCAGAAGACAGTTGAGTTCGGGAAAAGTGAGGAGCTTCCCGGTCCTGCGTACGAGGCCGGTCTAAAGAAAGGCGATCTGGTAACCTCGGTTGACGGGGTTGAAGTGGAAGGGTGGTCGGAGCTCAGCGGCGAACTCTCATCTCATCCCGACGAGACTGTAACCATTGAGTACGAAAGAGACGGCAGGAAGAATACTGTCGACGTTGAGCTTCTCAAGACTTCCGACGACAGGGGTTATCTCGGAATTGAAGTTGATTCGAATGATTACTTCCGGGAAAAGATGTCTCCACTGGAAGCTGCTTGGGAATCGGTGAAGACTACGGGTCAAGTCTCATGGCTTATGATTAAAGGAATAGGGAAGCTGTTTACCCCCGAGACATTCAAGGTGCTCATCGGTTTGGAGGAACGGACCGAGGAGAGTCCCCGCAGTGTGGTAGGGGCGGTCCAGTTGAGTTATTACGCAGCTGCCCAGAACTTCTCAATATTTGTATTTATGATCGCCCAGTTGTTTCTGTTTCTGGCGATATTCAACCTTATCCCCCTTCCGCCTTTTGACGGAGGTCATCTTCTTGTGATTATTGTAGAGAAACTGTTTCACAAGGAAATTGACTTAAAGAAGCTTGCACCGGTTGCATGGGCGGTAATTGTTATCTTGTCAGTTGTAGCATTGAGATTGGCACTTCTGGATCTGTTTAACCCGCTGGGGAATCCCTTTGCGCCTTGAGGTAAGAAAATGAGTGATAGAAGGAAGACCAGGGAGATTTCTCTCGACAGAGTGCGCATCGGCGGAAGCGCACCGGTTACCGTCCAGTCCATGACCAATACCGTTACATCCGATGTTAAGTCAACCATGGAGCAGATCAGGAAACTGGAGAATGCCGGTTGTGACATCGTGCGGGTGGCGGTTCCTGATATTCAGTCGACCGAAGCTTTGCCGGCGATTATCAAAGGCACTTCTCTTCCTGTGGTCGCGGATGTTCACTTCGACAGGCACCAGCTGGCTATGCTGGCCATGGAAAGCGGCGTCGCCGGGATCAGGATAAATCCGGGCACCATTGGAAACCGCTCCAGGCTTGCCGATATCGCGAGGGAAGCCGCCGACAGGGATGTAGCGGTAAGGGTCGGTATTAACGCTGGATCCCTGGAGAGAAGGCTTCTGGGGCCGGGAGGACATGCTGAAGCTTCAGCCCTGGCGACCAGTGCGCTTGAGGGCGCCTCTTATATGGAAGAGCACGGCGTTAAAAACATCAAGATTTCGGTGAAAGCGTCGGATGTGCCGAGGACTATCGAGGCGTACCGTATCGTATCCGGGGAATGCGACTGGCCGTTGCATGTTGGAGTTACCGAGGCCGGCACCACGTGGTCCGGTACGATAAAGAGTTCAATCGGGATCGGGGCGCTGCTGGCGGAAGGCATCGGTGATACCATTCGCGTATCGCTTACCGCTTCGCCGGTCGAAGAGGTAAGGGTAGGGAGAAAGATAATCGCGGCGCTTGGGCTGGGCAGTGCCGGCCCCGAAGTGATATCATGTCCTACTTGTGCCCGGGCTGAGATTGATGTCATAAGAATCGCGCTTGAGCTCGAGAGAAAGATCGGTGGCTTGAAATCGAATATCAAGATAGCGGTAATGGGATGCGCGGTCAACGGGCCCGGAGAAGTTCGGGACGCCGACATCGGGATTGCCGGCAGCAGGACCGCCGCTTTGTTATTTGTAAAAGGTGAAATGATAAAGAAGGTTGAGCCTGAAAATATTCTGGATGAAATGATTGAGGAGATAGAGAAGATGACCGGAGAAAAAACGGCAGGTGAGAGCAGTTGAGGTTTTCTCATGTTACAGTCCCTACCTTGAGGGAAAAACCGGCGGACGCGGAGACGGCGAGCCATGAACTTCTGATAAGAGCCGGCATGATGAGGCCCGCCGCGGCCGGAATATACTCTTTTCTGCCGCTTGGCGCACTGGCTCTGGCGAGAGTTGAGAACATCGTACGGGACGAGATGAATGCAGCTGGTGCTCTGGAGGTGGCTTTGCCTACCCTGCACCCATCCGAACCCTGGATCCAGAGCGGACGGTGGCAGGCGTATGGCCCCGAGATGATGAGGATGAAAGACAGGCAGGGAAGAGAGTTCTGCCTGGGCCCGACCGCTGAAGAGGTAATTACCTCTATTATAGCGAGGAGCGCACCTTCATACAGGGACCTTCCGATAAACCTTTATCAAATACAGACCAAGTTCAGGGACGAGATCAGGCCCCGGTTCGGCTTAATGCGGGGCCGCGAGTTCAGGATGAAGGACGCCTACAGTTTTCATACCAGCGAGGAAGATCTCGACCGTGAGTTCAAAGCCATGTATGGGGCTTACGTTTCGATCGCAAAGAGATGTTCGCTGGAGACAAGTGTTGTTGAAGCCGCGACCGGCCTGATCGGCGGCAGTGAATCGAGCGAGTTTATGGTTCCATCCGATATCGGTGAAGATGTACTGGTCCACTGCGAAAGCTGCGATTATGGGGCCAATGCGGAAATGGAGAAACACAGACCGGCCATAAAAATGGGGGAAGCTGCTGCAGGGTCTCTCGAAGAGGTGCATACTCCCGGAATGACGTCGATAGAAGAGGTGGCCGGCTTTATGAAGACTGCGCAGACGTCGGTGATCAAATGCGTACTCTATGTTTCCGGTAACGAACCGGTCGCGGTTTTTGTACCCGGGTACCGCGATGTATCGGAGTCTAAGCTCGCGATGCATCTCGGCACAGATGATTTTCATCCCATGAGGGAAGATGAAATAGAGAGGTACCCGGACCTCGCGGTGGGATTTGTCGGGCCGGTGGGGCTGGATGGTGTAAAAACTGTTTTTGATTCCGAGTTGAAGGGGGTCAAGGGAGTAATATGCGGGGCCAACCGAAGTGATTACCACCTTCGCGGGGTGGAGGAAGAAAGAGACTTCAATGCGGAGCCTCTGTTCGATGTAGCCTCGGTGCAGGAGGGAGATCTGTGCTTTAAGTGCGGAGGTGCGCTTAAACTGTCCAGAGGGATAGAGATCGGACACATATTCAAGCTGGGTCTTAAGTATTCCGAGCCTTTGAACGCCGTGTTTTCAGATAAGAGCGGAGAGCTGAAACCGATTATAATGGGGACATACGGCATCGGAACATCGAGGATGCTTGCCACCGTTGTAGAGCAGCACCATGATGAAGCGGGTATAAAATGGCCCAGGGCGGTCGCGCCTCTCCCGGTAGAGATAATTGTGCTCGGAACAGAAGATGCGAAGCAGGTTGAAACAGCTCTTAAACTTCAAGCCGATTTGAAGGACCGGGGATTAGGAGTCCTTTATGACGACAGGGACTTGAGCCCGGGCATAAAGTTCAACGACGCGGACCTGGTTGGACTCCCTCTTCAGGTCGTTATCGGGAAGAAGCTGGCGTCGGATGGGACCGTTGATGTAAAAACACGCTATACGGGACTCAAGTCCGCTTTTGAGGTTGAAAGCGCGGCCGACATGATAACCAGGGCGCTCGATGAAGCACCCTGAATCGTATGGCGCGAAGATGAAATGGGAGAAAGTCGCCGTTGCCCCGAATGAAGTGGTAGCGGGGCTTCTAGAGACTGCATTGAAGCGATCGGGAATTCCCGTGCTGAATAAGAAGACCGGTCTGGACGACTTCCCGTTGTCACCGGCCAACCAGCGGGCGATCTATGTCCCTCAAGGCATGAAAGAGGTCGCTCTTGAACTGCTGAGGGATCTATGGGATATTGAGCGGTGATTATTGGAGGGTTACCGTCTCACACGCGCTGACGATCATCCATCAAGAGGTGTACCGACTATGGTTTCAGATGAGAAAATATCACCAGTTAAAGGCCCGGACACTGATGCGGAGCAGATATCAACCGGTGAAAAGATCGATTTAAGGCTACGCTGGTTCGCCGATTTTTACCTCAGGCCTTTTTACTGGCTGTTCGGCAAACTGGGGGTTTCCCCCAACTGGATCACATTTCTGGGTCTCGCCATGGCTTTGCTCTGCGGCTATCTCCTGGCAATCGGCAAGGTGCCGTATGCCGCCGCCGCTTTCACGGTTTCAGGCATACTCGATCTGCTGGACGGCTACGTGGCCAAAAAGTTCAACAGGATGTCGTCACTGGGTTCTTTTCTCGATTCGGTTTCCGACCGCATTGCGGATGCGGCTGTTTACCTCGGCTTGATGCTTTATTTCCTGAACCGCGGCGAGGGTCTCTATGCCGGACTGGCCGTCGCCGTAATGGTCCTTTCATTTCTCATAAGTTATGTGAGGGCAAAGGCGGAAACATTAGGGGTCAGGTGCAGGTCAGGGTTGATGTCAAGGGCTCCGAGGTTTCTGGTAATGCTTCTGGCCTTGTACTTGAACGGCTTGAGTGACTGGATCCTGCGAATCGACTTATGGATTCTTACGGTGCTGATACTGGAGACCCTGGCGGAGAGAATTATCGAAACATGGAGGGCGTTGGACAAGTGAAGATTAATTACTACCTTTTTTTCATTATGGGAAAAGTGATAGGTTTTCTGCCGGTAGGCATTTCGATGCGGCTTGCCAGGATCGGTGGAAGTGCTTACTACTACGCCGTGAAGAAAAAGCGGGAGCAGGCCAAGAAGAATATTCGGCGGGTGCTGGGAAACGACGCATCAGGCAGGGAGATCGCGCGTATGGCTAAAAAGATGTGTCAGCATTACGCCCAGTACTGGATCGATATTTTCTGGGTGCCGACGAGGACCAGGGAGTACATACTGGACAGGTTTTCGATTATAGACCTCGAGAACTTCGACAAGGCCTTCGCCATGGGGAAAGGTGTACTGGTGGTCTTGCCTCATTTCGGGTCCTGGGAGGCGGGAGCGGTGTACCTTGCCACGCGGGGCAACTTTTCGGCGGTCGCGGAAGTGCTTGAGCCCCCCGAGCTGTTTCAACTGTTCTGTGAAATGAGAGAGTCGGTCGGAATAACAATATTTCCCTACGACCATAAGCCGAGAACAAGGCTCCGGATGATAGAGTTTTTAAGGGACGGGGGCATGCTCGCTCTTCTTGCCGACCGGGATATCAAGGGAACAGGTGTGGATGTGGAGTTTTTCGGGGAAACAACAACATTTCCACCCGGCCCCGCCGCACTGGCTTTCAAGGGAGAATCTCCTATCGTATGCGTAAACGTAATGAAGAACAGTGACGGGACATGGACCGCCCGTGCGACCGAGCCGATAATGCCCGACATGGAGGCTGACAGAAGAGAGATATTGAGGGAAATGATGCAGGAAGTGGCATATAAGCTCGAGGATTTAATAAGAGACGACCCCGCCCAGTGGCATATGCTTATGCCCGCCTGGCCGGGTGACCGTGATTAGCCGCGGATAATATCGAGTATCAATTCACGCGTACTTCTTTCTCCCGGCAGGGAGTAGTGGCTTCCCTCAATGAAGACCGGTTTTCCCAGGTGGAACTTTGATGCGGCCGCCGTTGAAGATTCGGGGCTGTTCAACCATGTTCCTGCGGTTGACAGTACCGTTACATTGCCCGAAGCGATGTTTTCCGGCACTTTCATGCCGCCGATAAGTTTTGACAGGCTGACCCTTGTTCCGGGTTCGTGTCTCGCCGGAGGTTTGAACGCTGAGACAAGCACATCGAGAATGTTGAGTTCTCTGAGGGCGTTCACCGCGCATGAGCCGTCCGCAGCTATGGCCGTCGGGTCAACAGCCACGGCGTGCAGTACCTCCTCGCGATCGCCGGCGCATTTGACAGCCGCGATACCGCCCATGCCGACACCGACAACCACGATTTCATTACTTCCGGTTCTTTCGACGAGCGTTTCCGCCATCGCTTCGACTGTGATCTCCATGAACGGGGATGACAAGCCCCGTGGATTCATGCCGTGACCGTCGATGTCGAACGCAATCGAGGCGTGTCCCTCGGAAGAGAGGAAGGTGGCGAGTCCGCGTAGGTCTTCTCTGGAGCCGCCGTACTCGTGGATCAGCATGACCGGGACGTTGATGTCACCGGTTTCGCATGGATTCATCAACAAAGCGGGCACGCGCAAGCCGTCCGTCTCTACATAAACCGTCTCTGTTCCACCAGCCTCCGGCACCGGCAGTCCAACCCTTTTTTTTCGGGCAAAGGAAATCCCGGTGATTCTGAAAATAAATGAAAGAAAAAACTGGGCGATCGTGGCCGCTAAAATGCCAAGCGTGAGAAGCACCAGTGTTTCCACTCCCTCCACATCGGGAGCTGCGAAATGACTGGGTTCTGAAAAGTACCAGGACCCGGAAATGACGATCATTAGAAGGCCGGCTGCGATGGTCCAGTACTTCCTGTCGGGGCAGCCGGTGAGGGAAATTCCGTTCAGTTTTTTCCACGCGACCAGGAACTGCCAAAGCCCGAGCGCCAGGAAGAAGAACATTATGAGCATGGCCGGCAGGTCGCCTCTGGCGTGCACTACGTTTTTCATCAGCGGCCCGCTCCTCTCCTGAAGCTTCCCGGAGTTCTGATCGAGCTCAGGACTCTATACTCGGCATTGGTGAGCTTCTTCGCGAGCGGGGCATAAAGCGGCAGCGCCGCCCTGGCGGCGCATGCGGAAGCTGCCGCCAGGAGCAACCCGCCCGCAATGTCCAGCGGATAATGTACGCCGGCAGCCACTCTTGAAAAGCATGCGTAAAAGCCCAGCAGAAGCATGGCGGCGGCTACCCGCCTGTTGTAAAAAAAGACCGCTAACGCCATTGTGAAAAACAGGGTGGCCGGATTGGAGGGGAACGCGGAGTCGGTATTGTGATAAAAGAGGAAATTAACCTCATAGCTGGTAAAGGGGCGCGGCCTGAAGAACATATTATTGAGTATGAAAAGAAGGGCCATTGATATAATGACAGCGAGAAACACTGAGAGGAATCCGGAAAAAGCGTTTTCTCTTTCGCGGCGGTTCATTGCCATTGGTATGGTAAGGAGTACAAGTATGACGAGGACAACTGGTATTATGTGATCATCCGCCCCCAGGCGGAAAAACCAGTCCAGTGCTCGGTTGCCGCCGGCGAGTGAGTTGGCGGCCTGGAAAAATGCTTTGTCTATTGATATAAGAAGTCGAGCTATTGCGGTCACGCGGCTCCCTGCTGTTGCGAACATGCTGTCGGCTTTGAAACGCAGGGAGAATAATAACCGATTTCGAAGGTAAATGCATGGTAGTGGTCATATGAGAATAGCAATCGTTTCACCATATTCCTGGAAGCATCCGGGTGGAGTCAACAATCATATCCGGGGCTTGTCCGGTCAATTGATAAAGCTCGGCCACGAGGTCGCCGTTATGGCTCCCGACGGTTCCGGGAAGGCGGACGGAGCTTCAGTCGTTGAAACACGGTGGGGCGACTGCCCGGTATTTTCCGCAGGCAGATCATTCGCGATCCCCGCGAACGGTTCCATCGCCAACCTGGCACTGGTTCCCGGAACCGGAAGAAGGGTCAGGGCGTTTCTGCGGGAGGGACGGTTCGACGTTGTGCACGTGCACGAACCTCTGGTGCCCCTGGTGTCTACGGCGGCTCTGGGTGGTACCGGGTACCGGCTGGTTGCGACATTCCATGCGGCATCTGAAGGCCAGGACCTTCTCTACAGGGTCGCAAGATTAAGGTATGGGAGGCTTTTTGAAAATATAGACTGCAGGGTAGCGGTTTCTCTCTCGGCGAAAAAAGTAATAGCGGGATATTTTCCGGGGGAGTACAGGATAGTGCCGAATGGGGTTGAAGAATCGAGATTCAGCGGTTTTGTCGGTACCGGAAAAAAGGAACTGTGGAGAAACGAGACTTTGATCCTGTTTGTGGGGAGGGACGAACCCAGGAAAGGGCTGCCGGTCCTGCTGGAAGCTTTCGAAACGGTGGTGAAGAAAATGCCAGGTTGCAGGCTGTTGCTCGCCGGGTCTTCAATAGAGGAAGAAAGGGTCTTTCCGAAGCTGAGTCCCGAGCTTCGGCGGAAGGTGACCGTTCTCGGCCATGTAAGTGATGAGGAGCTTCCCGCGTACTACGCGATGTCGGATGTCTTCTGCGCTCCCGCGCTGGGCGGAGAGAGCTTCGGCATCATTTTACTCGAGGCGATGGCGGCGGGCACACCGGTTGTAGCTTCGGACATAGACGGTTACAGGGACGTGGTTGAATCCACCGGGGGCGGTATTTTGTTTGAGAATGGAAACGCGAGACATCTCTCATGCAAGTTGATGGAGGTTCTTGCAGACCGGGAGTTTCGCGGCAGGCTTGCATCCGACGGACGAAATGGTGTTAAGCGGTATTCATGGGACCGGGTGGCGCTGGAAATAGAGTCTTGCTACAGAAGCTGAAACCGAACCTGACACGGTTGTTAATCGGTTACCTGCTATACGGGGAGTGATTGAAGATGGGTGATATTTCAGGCGATGGTCTCCGGTGGTGGGGATGGGGAGAAACGAATAAGAGTTACCCGGTAGAGAAAAGGCCGGAGTATATTGAGTATCTCAAGAAAAGAATCGGCGTTGAAATAAAGGAACTGCGCACCCCCGATCCGAAACTGGGGCAGATTGATCTTCAGAAACCGGGGATAAGTGAAAAAGACCTGAAGCGTCTCGAGAAAGCAGCCGGGGGCGGAATGGTTTCAACCACTGATGAAGACCGGATAAGACATGCGGCCGGCAAGAGCTACAGGGATGTAATCCGGGCCCGGCTCGGAGTGATAGAAAACCCTCCTGACGCTGTTTTTTATCCAGGGTCTGAGGAAGATGTGGCGTCTGTAATGGAAGCGGCTGAAGACATGTCCCTGGCGCTGGTTCCATACTGCGGCGGAAGCAGTGTGGTCGGGGGTGTAGAGCCGATGAAAGGAGCAGATCTTAAGGGTACGGTCTCCGTTGATATGCGCGGCATGGCGGAACTCATTTGCGTTGACCCGGTAAGCATGACGGCCAGGTTCCAGGCGGGCGTCTGGGGCCCGCGGCTCGAAGCCGAACTGGAAAAACACGGCTTGTATCTGGGCCATGCGCCCGAGTCTTTTAAATACAGCGGTCTGGGAGGATGGATCGCCAGCAGATCCGCAGGGAGACAGTCGACCGGTTACGGGAAGATCGAGGAGATGGTTGAGTCACTGCGTATGATCGCTCCCGGGGGAGTTGTGGATACGCGGGAAACTCCCGCCTCGGCAACAGGTCCCGACCTTGTGCGGATTGTCTGCGGCTCTGAAGGTGTTCTGGGAATAGTAACGGAGGCAACGGTGAAAGTCCGCAGGAGGCCGGAGCTGTTCAATTACAGGGGACTTCTGTTCAAGGAGTTCGAAGCGGGAGCCGAGGCGGTGCGCGAGATCATGCAGACAGGGGTTGTCCCTGAGACGATAAGGGTCTCGGATATGGAGGAGACGGCCCTTGCGTACAGGCTGATGGGGCGTTTCAAGAACAAGGCCCTAGATGCAGGACTGGATTTGGCGATGAAGACTCTCGGGTCGATTGGTTACTCGTTCGACAGGGGTTCATACGCGGTGATCGGGTGTGAAGGGGAGGAAAAAGACGTCCGCCGCCGCATGCGGAAGATCATGTCTGTGTGCAGAAAACACGGGGCGTTCCCGCTGGGCAGATATGCGGGGAACCAATGGTATAAGAACCGTTACGACCACCCGTACCTGAGGGACATTATGCTCGGCTGGGGCCTGCTCGTCGACACCCTCGAAACAGCGGCAGACTGGTCGAAGGTGTCTGGTTTGCAGGAGAAGGTCACCGGGGCGATAAAAGGAGCACTGGACGATTACGGCTCGAAGTCAATTGTGACCAGCCACCTTTCTCATTCTTACCGAAGTGGATCGAGCCTGTATTTCATTTTTATTGGAAACCGTTCGGAGGGGCGGGAGATAGAACAGTGGGAACACCTCAAGAGAAAAGCAGGAGAGGCGATTCTGGCCGGAGGCGGAACGATCAGCCATCATCACGGAGTGGGTTACGAACACGTTCCCTGGTTTGTCCGTGAGTATGGGGAGCAGGGCATGAGCGCCTTAAGGGCCTTGAAGAGCGCACTGGATCCATCGGGAATCATGAATCCCGGCAAGCTTGGGCTTTAATGAAGAGCCGGACCGACGCCTGGAGCGCCCGGCTGTATTCCACGCCCTTGTGATCCGTACCCTCCGGTGCGTACGACGCCGAACCGAGAGCGCGACTGGAGAGTCACGCCACAAATGACGGAAGCCAGAGACGAGATTCTGCTTCCGGCAAAACCAAACCGCATGCATTGGGGTTGACTTATGTCATTATGATATTTGGTGCTATTGGGTTAGAATCAAGAAACAGTTGTTCTCTAGAAAGTCGAGGTACAAATGAGGGAAAAAGTGGAAGAGGTGCTCGGGAAAGTAAGGCCGATGCTCCAGAGCGACGGCGGAGACGTCGAGTTGGTTGATATCGAGGATGGAATCGTAAAGGTGAAACTGCTTGGCGCCTGCGGCGGTTGCCCAATGTCGACGATGACGCTCAAGAGAGGCATTGAAGCCAAGCTGATGGAAGAAATTCCTGAAGTAAAAGGCGTCGAATCGGTCTGATTCCGATTCTCATGGAATCTGGAAATTTTATATTTGTCGAATATCAAGTTTGTGGAGTGCGGCAGCATGAGACAAACTTGAAACCTGTAATGGGGACTATTCTAAATTGAAACAAAGGGAGCGTTAGTTGTATTTCGCGGGTGTTGATATAGGTTCGATAACCGCAAAAGCGGTAGTTCTCGATAACGACACGATACTCTCGACCAGCCTGGCCAGGACCGGGCACGACAGCAGAAACGCGGGGCGGATGGTTCTGGAGGAAGCGCTTGGTGAAGCAGGGATATCAGAGGAGGACCTGGCTAAGGTTATCGCGACGGGATACGGCAGGCTGAACGTTGATTTCACCGACGAGAAAGTAACGGAGATAACCTGCCATGCCAGGGGTGCGCACTTCTCACTTCCCGATGTCAGAACCGTGATCGATCTTGGGGGACAGGACTCCAAAGGGATAGCAATCGGCGATAACGGAAAAGTAATTGATTTTGTGATGAACGACAAGTGTGCCGCCGGAACCGGAAGGTTTCTGGAGGTAATGGCCGCGGCGCTGCAGGTGGACCTTGGAGACCTCGGTTCTATTTCGAGAGAGTCGAAGGACCCGGCGCCGATCAGCAGCGTATGCACGGTCTTCGCTGAAAGCGAAGTCATATCAAGGGTCGCCGAAGGAGTGCTGAAAACGGATATTATAGCCGGTATCCATAAAGCTATCGCGTCCAGAATATTCGCTATGATTTCCAGGATTCCGGTAAACGAAAAAATAGTCATGACCGGCGGTGTCGCCAGGAACAGCGGTGTCGTGGATGCTTTGGAGGAAAGGTTTAAAACGAGGATAATTGTTCCCGGGATGCCTCAGCATATGGGATCTCTCGGAGCCGCCATCATCGCCAGGGAACGTTCCAATGAAACGTGATCATTAAATATTGTCTGATTGAAGACCGGGGTGCCGGGAAAAATGTGTGACACTCTTTCGACTCTTTTCGACATGCGGCAGGATCCTTATTCCGGAGCAAGGAGCCTGCATGCGGCAGGCAGGAGTATCCTGGGATACTCTTGTTCTTATGTACCTGAAGAACTGATATACGCGGCAGGAGTCGTGCCTGTCAGGATTCTCGGGGATAATAAGCAGAGGGTGGCCTGGGGAGGACATCTTCAAAACTACTGCTGTTCGCTTTCAAGGTCTACTCTGGATATGGCGCTCAACAAGGAGTTTGATTTTGTCGATGGATTTGTATTCGGGCATACCTGTGACACGATGCAGAGGTTGAGCGACATCTTGAGGATAAACGCCGGTTTTGAGTTTCACGCGGACCTGGTCGCGCCGTCGAGGCTTAATGGCGAGGCTGCGTTCGGGTACATGCTTGAGGAACTCGGGGAGTTCAGGTCGAAGCTCGAGGCCCGTTACGGGCCGATAAGCGATGAACGAATCGTAGAAAGCATGGCTGTTTATCATGAAAACAGGAAGCTCGTGCGCAAGTTGTACGAGCTCAAGAAACGTAGTCCCGGTAAAATTACGTCTACGGACCTTATCTGGGCGGCAACTGCGGGTTATCTGATGGACAGGGCCGGGCACACCAGGCTTCTGAGGGCTCTGCTTGACGAGCTTGAATCCTTAAGCGTCACGCCAGAGCCGGGGGATGAGAAAATCCCGCTTTTCGGCATCGGTTCCGTGATGGACCAGTGGGAGTTTCTGGATATGATGGAAACCGCCGGCGGCACTTTCATCAACGACGATTTCTGCAATGGAGGCCGATACGCTGAGGATTTTGTGCCCGGACCGGATGAGCCTATGGCCGCTCTCGCCCGGAGCTTGATGGGCAGGGCTTCCTGTCCATGCAAACATGGCGGGGACAGGTCAACCGCGCTGATTGACAAAGTGAAGTATTCCGGCGCTGCAGGGGTGGTGTTTTTCCTGCTCAAATACTGTGATCCTCATTCATTCGAGTATCCTCATTTGAAATATTTATTGGGTGAACTGGGTGTGCCTTCAATACTGGTCGAGATTGAACATGGTGCCGTATCGATGGAAAGCATGCGGACGAGAATCGAAGCTTTGCTGGAAACGATCAAAGGATTGAAGCAGGCCCGTTAACAGAAGCCGTTAATCCGGGTGGCCACGGGTTTTTACATTACGGCACTTTCGTACAGTGATCTGGAGCAATCAATGGGCGAAGAAGAGAAAGAACTGCATAAAAAGATCCTGGCTACCGACGCCATGAAACAGCTCATGGCCACGTACTACATGGAGGCGAAGGCGGCGGAGGGTGATGATAAAAAGCCTGTTTGCTGGATAACCAGCGGCGCCCCGGTGGAGTTTCTGGTAGCTATGGATATAATTCCCGTCTATCCGGAAAACCACGGCGCCCTGTGCGGCGCCGCCAGGATGGCGGTGGACCTGGCTGAAATCGCCGAGGGGGCGGGATTCAGCCGTGATTTATGTTCATATGCCCGGCTGGACATCGGTTCGGCGATGAGCAGGGGAGGGCCGATAGGGGGTCTGCCAAGGCCGGATTTTCTCTTGTGCTGCAATAATATATGCGGCACGGTGGTCAAGTGGTACGAAGAGCTTGCCGTATACTTCAACGTGCCGATGTTTCTGATTGATACACCTTTCGTACATGAGAGTTCCAGGCGGTACGCGATCGACTATGTGGCTGCCCAGTTCAGGGAGCTGATCGAATTTCTGGAGGAGTTTACGGCAGGGAGTTACGATGCGGAAAGGTTCAGAGAGGTCGCGCTTTTGTCCAAAGAAGGGATCGGCCTGTGGTCCGATATATTGAGGCTGTCCGAAAACCGCCCCTCTCCGATCACCTGCTTTGACGCGTTCATACACATGGCTCCTATTGTTACGCTAAGAGGTACTGCCCGGGTTATTGATTACTACCGGGCCCTGAAAGCTGAGATCGAACAAAGAGTTGAAAAGGGGATATCGGCTGTTCCCGAGGAAAGATACAGGCTTCTATGGGACAACATCCCAATATGGTATGAGCTCAGAAACCTTGGGCATTTGTTCGCGGAGCAAGGTGCATGTCTGGTAGCAGATACTTATACAACAGCCTGGGCTGTGGAAATAGAGGTTGATGACCCGGTAAACAGCATGGCCAGGGCATATTCCAGCATATATTTGAATATCTCCATAGACCTGATGTTCAAGAAGGTGAAAGCTCTTATTGAAAGATATTCAGTGGACGGAGTGGTAATGCATTCGAACCGCTCATGCAAACCTTATTCACTGGGGCAGTACGACATCGCAAGAATGATCTTGAGTGAAACCGGTAAACCGGTATTGGTAATCGAGGCTGATATGACCGATTCAAGGGTTTTTTCGTCTTCACAGGTCCATGACAGAATTCTGGCTTTTATCGAGACCCTGCACTCCTGACACCCCTTCTTTCAGCTAATAATTTATAAATATATCATTAATATTTTAAGTTATATTGTCTATCGGTTTAGCGGGAGATCAAAAGAAAAGCTTGACATTACTGGAATTTGTTATAGTTTTAACTAATATGGCGGAAACGAGCTGAGTTCATCGAGCGATACGCGGAAAAAGTTGTCGGTGAAAGGTCTCAATTCTGAAAAGAGGGGGAAATGGGGGAAAGGGAACTCCGGGTCTTGATAGTAGAAGATATGGAGACTGAAGCCTGGACTATCGGGAAAGTGCTTGAGAAAAAGCTAGGCGCAAGCTTTGATATTGCACTTGACGAGAATGAAGCCCGCCATAAGCTCAATTCCGGTGAATACGATCTGGTAACCCTTGATTATAAGCTGAGCAACTTTGACGGCCTGGAACTCCTGCGTGAGATAGTTGAGTACGAAAACTGTCCTCCGGTGATATTTATTACCGGTGACAGCAGTGAGAGTATCGCTGTCGAAGCGTTCAAGATAGGTGCGCTCGGGCATGTCATCAAACAGGGAAATCTGTACACCCGGCTTATTGAGGAATCCAGGTTTGCTCTGGCAAAAGCCGCTTATATCAAGGCGAACATCCCTACTGAAAGAGAGATACTGGAACAGTCGCTGCTTATCCACGATTTGCAGAACAAGGCGTCCGGCAGGGCATCTAATCTCGGAATACGATTTTTCTGACCCCGGGGCGTTGCGTGTATTTAATTTCCCGGTTACTTGTAACTGCTGATATAATTCCGCTTGCAGGAAAATGAACGGTGATTTCTTATATATGTTATCGTGCAATGTGGTGTGTGAGCAAAGCGGTTGGTGACACCAGTGAAAAGCGATTCCAGTGAGTTCAACTTCGACTTTTCGTCGGATCACATTGAAGATATTTATAAATCTCTAGTCGAGTCTTCTCCGGACGCGTTATCTTTTCATTCTATCGATGGTACATTTATCAAGGCTTCTCCGAGGATGGCCGAGCTTCTCGGGTTCGACAATGAAGATCAACTGGTTGGAAGAACTGTTTACGACTTCATCTCCAATGAGAGTGTCGACCGGGCAAAGCAGAGCGTCGCCACGATACTTGTCGAGCAAGGCAGGGTGGAGAACAGGGAGTACAAGATTCTGCGCAAAGACGGGAGCTGTTTTATCGCTGACGCGAGCGCTTCGATTGTGCAGGACAGCCTGGGTGAGCCAAGGGCTGTTATTGCCGTAATCAGAGACATAACCCCCAGGAAGAAGCTCGAGGAGAAGCTGAAGGCGCTAAACACCGAATTGGAAGACTATGCGCATACTGTTTCCCACGATCTCTCGGGCCCGATAACGAACATAATTGTGGCCGGTAAAA
Organism: Actinomycetota bacterium; assembly: GCA_016927325.1. Taxonomy (GTDB): domain Bacteria; phylum Actinomycetota; class Geothermincolia; order Fen-727; family Anoxymicrobiaceae; genus JAFGMY01. Next base: position 22,017 of record JAFGMY010000018.1, read on the forward strand.
TGGCTTGCGAGATGCTTGATGGACTACCCGATTGCGAACAGAAGCAAGATATGGAGCAGGTGCTCGAGGCCATTAAGTATCAGGGAAAGAAAGCCCATGAGATGACAAGGGACCTGCTTTCTCTGGCGGAGGCCGGCCAGATCCCGTACTATGTGGAGGATGTAAGCCTGAGTAACGTCATGAACGGAATAACCAAAGCGTTCTCCGGGTGGGTCGAAGAAAACGATATCAAGATTGTCGTGGGGGATGATCTTGGCAGTATCAAGGCAAATCCAACCCAGATCTACCAGTTGTTCGCAAGCCTTTTCAGGAACGCTGTTCAGCATGGAAAAGCCGATGAACCCGTAATTGAGGTCAGAAGACTTGCGGCTGAAGAGAAAGGGGAACATAGATTTCTTTTTCGCGACAACGGCCCCGGTATACCGGAGGGCATAATCAACGATCTGTTTCACCCGTTTGTCAAAAGCGGCTATGAGAATACAGGTGTAGGATTGTCAATTGTCGAGAAGATCGTCAATGTCTACGATGGGGAGATCAAGGCTTATAATCATGATGGCGCCTGCTTCGAGTTCAGTTTGAAGGAACCGGTGGAGTAAGGCGTTGCGCTGTGTTCCATTTTGCGGTTCCGGTTTCCGTCGGCTTTGAGGAAAGAAGAAGATGAAAACGGGATTCCGTAATCCCCGGCAATTAGATGGAAACTTCGGGTTTGTGATATATTTGGCACTTCAGGGATCACAGGGGATTCGCATCCTGTATGAATAGTTGAGAACCGGTGAAAATGACAGTTGCTCAAGAGTGAAAAGATCAGGCACTCCATCGATTAACCAGCACTGGCAGCAATACCTCAAACTCGAGCTTTAAACTCAGCCGCAATTTCCCCGGGTGAAATGGTTTGAAAATTCTGATATAAGGTTGTCCGGGAAGGCACGTTGTACAGGGAGGCATTAAGTGCCGATGGAAGGCAAAAGCATCGTTCCGATTGACGATTTCTTTTATTTCGTTTGTTCCATGTCGGACTTTGAGACATTCGATGTCGTGAACAGTGAGATGGCCGGGCACCTTGGTTATGAACCTGAAGCTCTTGCCGGGGTAAAGGTACGTCAGGTTTTCAGCAGTGATGAAGCGGAAGAATGGATCACCTCGGCGAAAGAGGTGTTTGAAAAGAAAAAGAAAGTCCGCCATGAACAGTATGTCACCAACAAAGCCGGTCAACGCAGGTTTCTTCGAATCGTAAAGGCGCCAAGGTCCGACAACGATGGCAAGGTGTTAAACGTCGTTTGCGCCTGCGAAGACATTACAGAGAAGAAAACCGCTGAAGATCTTGTGAAGGCACAAAGGGATATGGCGGTGGCTATGCTGAACAGTGATATCGGCGACACGCTTCGGACGGGAATTCAGTCTATCCTGGACTGCACCGGCCTTGATTTCGGCATACCGGGGTTGTTGCTTGACGACGATGAGACATGGGAGTTTCCCTGCCTGGTAGGTGTTTCTGAAAAGTCCGCCGATTCGCTGCGAAAATGGCTGGTGGGCAATAAGGCATATAAAAACAAGCTTGAGAGCAAGCCGGTTTATATGCAATTTGGAGAGCTCTCCATACAGAGGGACGGCTTCAGGGGTATGGGTGGAATAAAAGCGGTCGCTGTGATACCGGTTGTTGAAGACGGGCGGATGATCGGCACTGTATACATAGGTTCTCATTCGGCAGAGGTAATCCCCCGTAAATCCCGGGATATTATCGAGGCCCTTGCGGGCCAGATGGGTCAGGCGATAAGCAGGTACAGAATAGTGGCGGCTTTGAAAGAAAGCGAGGAGACGTATCGTGCTCTGATCGAGGCGTCTCCCGATCCGATTCTTATCATGGATACAAACGCAACGATAATAAAAGCCTCCAGGCGGGCGCTGGAACTGCTGGAACGCGATGAACACGAGGTGATAGGTGAAGACGCAATGAGATTCATGGCGCCGGAATATGTCGCGGCGGCCCGTAATGATATTTCCCTGCTGCTCGACACCGGGGTTCTTGTCAACAGGGAATATGAACTCACAAAAAAGAGCGGCGGCCGATTTTATTTCAGTTCCAGCTATTCAGTAATACACCACGCTGACGGAAGCGCGAAGTCGATTGTCGTCACGGGCAAAGATATGACTGATATTAAGAGGGCGGAGAAAAAGCTCAAAAGAATAAACGCGGAACTGCAGAGCTATGCCCATACAGTCTCGCACGATCTCAAGGGGCCCGTTTCGAACATTATTCTGGCCGGTGAGCTGGTTCTTCAAATGCTCAAGAGGCTTCCCCCGGGGGAAGCCCGTGATGAGATTGAGCAGGTCCTGGGCACCGTGGTGATCCATGGCAACCGGGCGCATGATCTGATACAGAACGTGCTTGTTCTTGCCGAGGTCGGACAGGAGCCGCATAGGCTGGAGAAGGTCGACCTTCATGAAAAGGTAAAGAGAATTACGCGGGAATATGCGGCTGAGGTGGAACGAAGAGGGATTAATATCATGGTTGACGAAGATATGGGAACCATGAACGCAAATCTGACGCAGATGTATCAGCTCTTCTCGAACCTTATCTTAAACGCCATGCGCCACGGTGCCGCCGACAATTCCGTTATCGAAATAAAGAGAATTCCATCCACGCGGCACGGTGAAAGCCGTTTTATGATCAGGGATAACGGACCTGGAATCCCCGAAGAGGTTATAAAAAACCTGCTGGAAGATATTGCCAGTACGGGCAAAATAAGATATGGAATAGGCCTGTCGATCGCGGAGAAAATAGTCAAGGCTTACAACGGCGAACTGAGAGTCTATAATGATAACGGCGCCTGTTTTGAGTTTTCCCTGATGGACATCGGTCAGGCTTGAGTCGTCTCTACATAAATCCTTATTGTCCCCCACACGTTGAAGCAGGGGCGTTTTGCTATTACTATTAGTTTAATCGTGGCAAAAACGGGGAGTATATGTGACAAAACAAGTCAGGGTCCTGGTAGTAGACGACCAGCCCGGAGAAGCCAAATTGATTGCCTTGATTCTCGAAAGGGAACTGGAAGCTGAAACCACTTTGACTTACGGTTATGCTGAAGCGCTCGAAGAGGTATTTTCGGGAAAGTACGATATTGTTACGCTTGATTACCAGCTTAACTCACACAACGGGCTCGACCTACTTTCTGAAATTCAGAAGATGGATTCACCTCCGCCGGTCGTGATGGTGACCGGCCACGGTGATGAACAGGTTGCGGTGAGCGCTTTCAAGCTGGGGGTGTCCGGTTACGTCGTCAAGGACAACAGGATGAAGACCCTGCTGGTTGAGGAAGCTCGTTCCGCTCTCGCCAGGCATGAACTGGCCAGAGTTGAAAAGGAGCTGGAGGAAAAGGCTGAGGAGCGGGCACTATTACTCGACAACATACCAACACTGGTATGGTACCTTACCGATCATGAGACTTACGGCGCCGTCAACTGGGCAATGGCCGATTTTTTCGGGGTAAGACAGGAGGACTACGAGAACGCCGGGATTGCGGATGTTGGCGGAATGGAGGCACCAGGGGAGTGCCGCGTATTGAACGAGGAGTTATTTGCGAAGAAGGAACAGATTTTCTGCGAGAGGTGCCTGGAGGATAAACAGGGAAGGCCGCATACGTTCAGAGTTGTGAAAACCCCTAAACTGGACAGCGATGGAAATGTTCAATATGTGGTCTGCACCGGTGAGGATATAACGGAGCGCAAGCGCGCTGAAAAGATACTGAGTGTGCAAAGGGATCTTGCCCTCCAGTTGTCTGAAGACCTCGAATTCGAGGAGATACTGGCGAAATGTATTGGAATATTAATGGATGCGACCGGTTTTGATGTAGGTGGCGCATACTTGCGGGAGGAGGAGACCGGTGGGTTCAGGCATGTTTATCACAAGGGAACAAGATCGCGGGAAGCCGTAGAAGCAATCGGATATATCGGTCCGGAGAATCCACGTTACAGGCTTCTCGCCGACGGCGATCATATATTCATGAATTTCAAAGACTTTCCTGCGCCCGCTGACGACGCAAGGCTGAAAGAGGGGCTGAAAGTCTCATCGATATTCCCCATCAGGGACAAGGACAGGGTGATCGGTTCGGTCAATGTAGCTTCGCATACGATTGAGGAACTCTCCCGGGAAACAAAGGATCTTATCGAATCACTGTCCGGTCAGGTGGGCCAGATATTAAGCAGGGCCATACTCGATCGAGCGCTTCGATTCAGTGAAACAAGACACCGTGTTCTTTTTGATTCAAATCAGGATGGCATCCTGTATCTTGACGAACGAGGAAATGTGATCGACGTGAACCAGGCTTTTCAATATTTGTCCGGGTATACGGTTGACGAGATAAAGAGTGGTATTTTTCCCCGGTCGATATGCAGGAACAATGGGCCGGAAATGCTCGAGGAGTTTACAAGGACTGTTTTCAATGAAGGCAGGGTGGAGGAAATAGAGTGTGAGTTGATCGGAAAAAACGGGGTCCTCCTGGATACGGATGTTAAAGGATTCGCGGTGTACGGCCAGCGGGGAGAACCGGTGGGGATTTGGATGATCTTCAGGGACGTTACCAAGCAGAAGAAAACCGAGAAGTATTTCAAGGCACAGCGGGATATTGCGGTGGACGTACTGAGGGCGGAGAATCTGGAGGAAGCCCTGAACACCGGTATGCAGGCTATCCTGGATATCACCGGAATGGACTGCGGCGTAGCCGGTTTTCTGGACAGGGAAAGAAGGAAATTCACGCTTGCTTACTCTCACGGTTTGTCTGATGAGTTTATCGAGGCGGCTGTCAAGGCGGTTTCAGGCAATTCGAAATACAGGGAAATCCAGGCAAGCGGCCCGGTATATTCCAGGTACGACCTGCTGCCTATTTCAAAAGATTCCGTTCGCAGCGCTGAGGGTATAAAAGCGATTGCCATACTGCCCATCATCGAGAACGGTGAGATGATAGGTGGGGTGAATGTCGGCTCCCATACGATGGAGGAGATTCCAGGTGAATCCAGGGATATCATTGAGTCGCTTGTCTACCAGATGGGATGGGCGATCGGTAGATACAGGCTGCTCTCCGCATACCGGGAGAGCGAGGAGATATTCCAGGCGCTGGTCAAAGCGTCTCCAGATCCGATTCTGGTGCACGACCTGAAAAACAGAACGATCATGGTTTCACGGGCTGCGCTGGATACGCTCGGTTATGGAAGTGAGGAAGAACTGCTGGGAAGAGATATAGTGGAACTGGTCGCGGAAGAGTATGTTGAAGAGACCAGGGAGGCAATGCTCGAAGTAATGAAATGCGGGAGTTCCGCGGGCAACGAAATTGAAGTAGTGAGAAAAGACGGGGGCCGATTAACTTTCGACGTCAGTGGTTCGCTTGTTCATGACAGCGAGGGAAATCCCAGGGCGATAGTAATAACCGCCAGGGATATAACCGAAAGAAAGAACACCGAAATGAAACTGAAGAGCATGAACGCGGAGTTAAAAGGGTACGCGCACACCGTTTCACATGATTTGAAGGGCCCGGTTTCAAATATTATTCTCGGTGCCGATCTTTGCGGGGAGATCGTCGATAAACTGGCCCGGGATGATCATTCGAATGAGCTGCGGGAAATAGTCGATTTGATGAACAACCATGCGAAAAGGGCACTCGACCTGATTCAGGATCTTCTGTCTATCGCTGAAGCCGGGAAAATGCCAATGAATTTGGAGGATGTTGACGTGGGTAGAATACTGGAACGAATCAGAAGTAAGCTTTCACAGGAAATAAAGAGGAAAAATATACGTTTGAGGGTAGATGAGAACCCGGGTGTGATTCATGCCAACCCCACCCAGATATATCAACTCTTTTCCAACCTCGTTCGCAACGCGGTCCAGCACGGAGTCGACAGATCGGTGGAAAATCCAATTATTGAGATCAAGCGGCTGCCGTTGCCAGCCCCCGGAAAACACCGTTACCTGATCAGTGACAACGGCCCTGGGATACCGGATGAAATTGCTTCGGGCCTCTTCGGGGCATTTGCGGGCACCGGTGACCTGAAGGTGGGACTGGGACTGTCGATCGTTGAGAAAATTGTGAGCACGTATGACGGAGAAATTAAGGCATACAACGATAACGGCGCCTGTTTTGAGTTCACCATCAGCGACGCTTGAGTTGTTGAAAACCTCTGGATGTGAATCATGAAAAAGACAATTGTAGCCGCCGCGGTCATTTCCAGAGATGGCAGAGTGCTCATAGCACGACGAAAAGATGATGACAGGCATCCGGGGAAGTGGGAGTTTCCGGGGGGCAAGGTTGAAGAGGGTGAGTCACCGGAAGAGTGTGTGGTCCGGGAAATAGCTGAAGAGATGGGTATTGTGATAAGGGTCTGCGGGGAAGTGGCACTGGTCGGTCACCGGTATGACGACGTCGAGATCGAACTTGCCGCGTTCAGTTGTGAAATTGCCGGTGGTGAGATTGAAAACCGGGGATGTTCGGCACACGCATGGGTGGCTCCCGAAAGCCTTCTTGAATTTGACCTGCTTCCACCGGACAGGGAAATCGCGTCCATCCTGCATTGATGAGACATCGGTCATCAGAAGAGCGATTTATCGCTTATGTCCATAGCTTTATCCACCTGCTCCTTGAGCACCGGCGGAAGTCCTTCGATATCGACGTTCATGAAGCCCCGCACAATAGCGGAAATCGCTTCGTTCTCGGAGAGTCCCCTGGCCATAAGGTACTCGACCTCGTCTCTGGCGATTTTACCGACCGCCGCCTCGTGGGACATATCGACTCCGGCGACCTTCCCGTCAAGTTCCGGGATGGCCTTTATCTCACCATCCCCTTTTAGAATCATGCCCTGACACTCGAGGTGGGCTTTGATACCCTCGACTTCACCGACAAGCATCCCCCTGGCTACGATCCTGCCGCCGGTGGAAAGTGCGCGCGAGATGATCTCGCAACGTGTGTCCGGGGCGGACAATACCGCCCTGGCTCCCACATCCATGTCGGTTCCCGGCGGTGCGTACAGGACCGAGCTCAATCGCGCGGTTGCCCCTTTTCCGACAAGGTAGACGCTGGGATAGAGCTGCATGGACTCTACCTGGTGCATCGAAATATAGTTGTTGATAAAGACGCCGCCTTCCTCAACCCTGGTTGCGCTTCTCGGCCTGACCGCCACCCTCCTGGACCAGTTATGGATCATCGAGAACGTTATCTTGGCGTTTTTCTTGACGTAAAACTCACTCACTCCGACATGCAGGCCGCGGTTTTCCGGTGAATCGGTCGCGCAACCGGTGATTATGTGGAGCTCAGAGCCTTCTTCCGCGATGATAACGTTGTGCACGTTCTGGCTCACGTCTTCCGACTTGAGGTACAAACAGGCCTGGACAGGAAACACCGTCCGGGCTCCCGGCATGGACCTTACAAAGTAGCCACCCTGGAAATTCAACTCCGCGTGCGCGGTATACTTGTCGGTTTCCACAGGGACCACGTTCCAGACGTACTCTTCAAGCCAGGAATACTTTTCCAGCGCGTCTACCATGGACATTATCTCTATGCCGTCCTGCCTGGGAGAAGCGTGAAGGACCGAGCTGTCCACCTGGATAAACGAACCGGACCTTTCATTGCCGGTGATGTCCACCCCGGCATTCAACAATCTTTCCTTGTCGACGATATCGATATTTTCCAGGTCCTGGGCGGGGTACTGCGGCGCGTTGGAACTGTATTCGTCAATATTGATGTCGGATCCGTATTCTGCTTTCTTGTTCTGCGCCTTGAGCGCTTTTTCTTTTATCTCTGACACGTGAGACACTCCTCATATCCATGGCTGCGGATTCCGTCCATTATTTCGTGGGGATTACCGGTACACCAGATTGTATTATTTACCAGGACACAGCCCTTGTCTGCTTCCACGTAGTCCAGAATGTACCCGGAGTGAGTGATAATCAGCCCGGATTTTTCCCGTTTTCTGTGAAGGTCTTTCTGAAGCAGTTCACGTATCGAATTGCCGATAAGCCCCATATTGACGATGTCCACACCGGACTCCGGCTCGTCCAGCAGCACCAGGTCGGGATCCTGTGTCATCAACTGCAGTATTTCGGCTCTTTTTATTTCACCGCCGGAAAACCCGAGATTTATATCCCGGTCAAGGAAATCCGTGAAGTTGAGTTCTTCAGCCAGTTCAAGAGGGTCTTTGCCGTCCCTCTTGACCATCTCAAGCATTTGTTTCAGTTTCAGCCCCCGGATTGTGGGCGGCCGCTGAAACATGATCCCAATTCCGTGCTTCGCTCTTTCGTATGAAGGCCACTCGGTAATGTCCTCGCCCTTGTATATGATCTTCCCGCTTTCCACCTGGTAATTGCCGATTCCCATTATGGACATGATAAGGGAAGTCTTCCCGGAACCGTTTTCACCGAAAAGCATATAAGTTTCACCTTTGTCTATTGAAAGGCTGACATTTTCAAGTATCCGCTTTCCTTCCACCGATACCGTAAGATTTTGAACCTCGAGCATGCTACACCTCTTCAGAGTCGTTAGAGCCGGTCGGCTCTTTCGTGATTTCCATAAAGATAGAAAAGGCCCTTGCCTCATAATTATAACAACACGGGCAAGGGCTGAATATAAGTTTCATGTCAATATGACACAACTTTAATTTTCGCTGGTGTTTATGTTCAGCTCGTCGATCCTGTTTTTTCTCAAGACGGTCGGATGAAGGCGCATTACCTCGCCGTCACCTCTTTCGATTGTTCTCAAGGCGGTTATGAGGGTCTCGACGAAATCCTTGAACTCCTCCCTGAAAAAAGACATGTGTATGAAATCATGCTGGACCACGAACGTCTCCGCTTCCTCGTATTTCCATACCGAGGTTTCTATACCATTCTTTGAAGTAAACGACGATAGATCTGTGATTGCCACTGTTTCTCTCCTTTCGCTAATCCGTTCACGTGTGTTCTCCGGTTACTGTTCTTACGCCGGTAGTGCCTGAAACTCGAGGGAGCTGCCGACGACACCCGCCTTGATTTTAGTTTTACTTTTCGGATTACCGTTGTCGTCAACCCACTGATCGTGCTTCAGCTCGCCGACCACCACCACCCTGTCTCCTTTTTTGAGCGAATCCAGAATGTTGGCGGCCTGCACCCCCCAGCACTCAACATCCAGGAACTCCGTTCTTGATTGAGGAGTCGCTTCCTTGTCTTCATCCGGCCTTCTCATGCGGTTGACGGCCACGCGGAAGTTGGTCACGTTCAGCCCGTCGGAGCCGGCCTTTGGGTCGGAAGTCAGGTTTCCGACTAACGCAATGCTGTTAAAGTACATTGTTACCCCCGTTCCTTTCTCGTCAGCTTATGGTTGACGCCACTTACGGAGACGTTCGATATTTAGAACGCCTGTGGATTGACCGACCGGTATAAATATTGGTATCATATGATAGATGTTACTTATGTCGCTAATATGACAAGATTGTTGTCCATTGAATCATAATTAGATGGAGGTGTCAACCGCGTTGGAAAAGGAAATAAGAAAAGAGTTTCAGGTTTCAGATGAAGCGGTGTTGAGATACGACAAGGCGTTCGCCGATCGGTTGAAGAACATGAGGGACAGGAACGGCCTGAAAAGGGACTGGGTGGCCGAACAGCTTGGTGTTCACTACAACACTTTAAAAAACTGGGAACTTGGAAAGTCGCATCCCGGGACCAGGGAGATAATCGTGCTCTCGAAGATATACCATGTTACGCTTGATGAGTTCTTTAAAGGCCTTGCTTGAAAACGTGATTGAATTTGAAAGACTTTTTGGGCGAATTCTCTTCTTAATGAAACCGTGCCTCCGGATCAGCCTCGTATAAAAAACTTTGTAAATAGAGTGCCATTCATTGATATTTCAACTTAGGAAAAGGTATATGTTACCGATTGGTAAATAACTCAATAGAGCCTGGTTCACCGGGTCGTCGATGGTTGACCGGGTTCGGCGGCTAACTTTCATAGGCAAATGCAGAGGCACAGTTTGTTTTCTGATGCAGAATGGCTGCAGGTGAAATTATCCGGGTACTGTACTTTTGGGGATAGGGGGGATAGCAAGTGGAAAGAAGGCCTGAGATGGACAGAAGGGAGGTCGCCCTCGAGTTGGTTAAACTTGGAGCGACGACCGGCATTATAAAGATTGATGATTTGAAGGGTTTTGGCACTCTTTTGAAGGCATACACGAAAGCTTTTGAGGCGGTGATCGAAAGCGAACGTACGCCGATGTTGAAAAAGTAGGCGGGCCGTTCAGCTGTACGGGTTGTCAATTCCTGTTGTTTGCCCTACCATCATTTAGTTGCACGTGGGCGTTTAGCTCAGCGGGAGAGCACCTGCCTTACAAGCAGGGGGTCACTGGTTCAAATCCAGTAACGCCCACCATCAACCAATCATGATATGAACCATTGACCCCAATGACGTCTAATATCAGTCACGCTTTCGTGGGGCTCTCCAGCCCCGCTCATTTGTTAAAACAATCTTTGAAATCAAACTCCTTTAGTGCGGGGCTCTCAGCCCGGCACTATCATGGTGTTATGATCCACTGGTTCAAATCCAGTAACGCCCACCATTTAACCCCGGTGCCTGCGGTTTTGTTTTGCCGAAGACAAAATTAAACCCCTGACATCGGTCTCACTTTATGAATACGCAAACATCCCGTACTGCAAACCAGTGATTTGGTCACCAGCTCCACAAGCCACAAAACCAATGAAGCAATGCCTGTGAATCAGCTCCTTTAGTGAAACGTCTATTTCCAGGCGGGGGCATCACTCAAACGGGAACCGCACTGGTCGCAGAGTTCGGTATGAGCGGGAAGTTTCCGCCCGCAACCGGTGCAGGACTTGATAAAGTAGCTGTCGTCAAGAAACGTGCCGCACTTCCAGCATGCTACATAGTGGCTGGGGACGTAAACGTTGCAGTTGACGCACAGAACCGACCCATTTTCAAATTCCCACCGGGCCGGGGCGAAAACGGTACGGTCGGATTGGGGGTACGAAGGATAAGTGTTTATTTTGAAAGCAACCTGATTTGTCTGGGCTGTTTTGGATGATCTGTTTGCGTAATAGAGAACGGCGAAGATGACTGCTACGGAAAGAAAACCGAATGCTCCAAGCCAGGTAACGGCCTGACCGGCCGGGCCTTCCACCAGGTGCCCGTTCAGTAGAGCCCAGACGCTGATGAAACATGGGGCTGCCAGCGTCAAGCGATTCAAGTCGGCTTTCCTGCTGAATCGCCAGAAGAACGCAGAGGCAAGAAGAGCGAGCAGTATCGCAAGCAAAGGCATGATAGTGTAATCAAAATACTGGTCCATTGAAAATTCAACCGCAAAAACTGCATAGAGTGATGAAACGCCGCCCATTGGATACCGCCTCCCGTTTGCCGATCAGTGCCTTCAGCAATTCAACTGTTTCCCCCGGATCACCGTAATTATAAACACATTACAGTGATTCATTCCATGCCTTGCGCACACCGTCCTTCATGCAAAGTTCCGGCCGGGAGGGCGTTCGGGTTGAATTCTGAGGATTCATGGATAACTGTCCGGTGTTTATTTGTGTACGTTTCCAGAAGCAGGAGATTGCCGGGACATTGACGCGTTTTGACAATTTCGACTGTTGTTCCCGATCGTCCTGGAGCCGGCATGGAATACCGCACGCTCTTCGAACCCGGCCTTCTCGACTTTGCACTGCGCATTCTGTATCATTGCGGAGTTGCGGAGCCTGAAAAAGTTCCAGAATCGGACAGGCCGGCCCGTAATTATTGTATGGAAGGCTCAAGCAGGGCAGAGGAGTTGCTATGCCGACGGTGTTCGCCGTTAACTGGACCGCGATATTTTCAGAAATGAACAGGTACCTTGCCACGTTTCTTATCGCCATGATTCCGATTGCGGAGCTCAGGGGTGCAATCCCGTATGCATGGCACATGGGGATACCGTGGTGGCAGGCTTATATTATTAGTGTCGCCGGGAACATGACCCCGATATTTTTCATCCTCTGGCTTCTGGAACCGGTTTCAAAATGGCTTATGGAGAACTCGAAAATCTTCAACAAGTTTTTCGAATGGTTATTCGGCAGGACCCGGAGAAAGCTGGAGAAGAGGTATGCAATTTACGCGGAACTGGCCCTCGCGATTTTTGTTGCCATTCCGTTGCCGGTGACAGGGGCATGGACAGGTTCCGTGGCGGCTTTTGTGTTCGATATTCCATATCGCAAAGCCCTGTTATGGATATTCGTCGGTGTACTTACCGCCGGTTTGATAGTAACCGCCGTAATGGGGACATCCGTTGGTATCTTTAACATATTTAAAGGTGGTTAAAAGTGCGGGAAGGTAGTTGAAAGACGTCACTCTTGAGGTATCATGATGAATGTTGAATATTTCAGGACAAATCAAGGGAGTTGTATGTGAGCGGGATTGATTCCGACGCTCGGAACAGAAGACTGCTGGAAGTCCAGGTGATCGACACCAGGATATTCGATCTTAAGAACCAGATAATTAATCTTGCCGGAAAGCACGGTCTGGACGAACTCGAGCGCGAAGCCGAAAGCGTGGGGGAGTCACTCCAAAGCAGGAAAAACGCGCTGGAAGCTCTCGAACACAGGCAGCACAAGCTTGACGGTGAGCTCGATCTGCTGACGCTTAAGATCAAGAAGGAAAAAGAGAAGCTGTTCAGCGGTACGATAATGAACCCTAAAGAGCTTAACGGGATAAACGAGGAGATACAGTCTCTGGAGAAGAGGCGTGATGAAATGGAGACCGAAGATCTGGAGTTGATGGATGCGTCTGATCTGGCGGGTGAGGAAGTCAAGACAGCCGGGAGCGAGTTCAAGGAAATCGCCGGACGGCAGGATGAGGCGAAAGGCGCATACACCGCCGAACTTGCCGACCTTGAAAAACAGATAAGCGTGTTGGAAGAGGAGCGGGACGCCTTGAAAGGGGAACTCGACAGTGAGACGGTTGAACTCTACGAAAAGCTCTTGAGACAAAAGGGCGGGCTTGCTGTTGTCAAGATTGAACACGGCAGGAACTGTGGGGGTTGTCACATTGAGTTCAGCATCAGCCAGGTTGACCGTTTCCAGCACGAGGAAGGCTTCTTCCGGTGTGAATTCTGCCAGAGGATTCTTGTGAAATGATTCTTTTACTGATTGCGTGAATATGGTTATGGGACATGGAGACTGGTTGAACATATATTCCGATGGTGGTTCGCGCGGCAACCCAGGGCCTGCCGGAATCGGCGGTCAGGCGATTGACGAAAAAGGCCGTGTTCTTGCGGAGGTATGTGAATTTCTTGGAGACGCCACAAATAACGTAGCGGAGTACCGGGCTCTTATACGCATACTCGAGGAAAGCGCCGGGTTGGGATTCAACAAGATAAGCATAAGGACCGACAGTGAACTCGTGGCATATCAGATAACCGGTGCGTACAGGATAAAAAGCAAAAACCTGTTGCCTCTGGCCGAGAGGGTGAGATCGCTGCTCGAAAAGTACGAGGATGTAAGAGTCACGGCGATTCCGAGGGAAGAGAATGAGGTTAGTGACCGGCTTGCCAATACTGCTATCGACATGGGGCTCGAGGGTGAGATAGAGCCGATATCACCCGGCCACGCGCAAGGGACGCAGGGCAACCTGTTTTAAAACGGTGGATCCAATTGCAGGGGACGATCCCTGTACTTGAGCGCCTACTTTAAATAGTCATTTTTATGAGCACGGGGACGGCCGTGTTTTTATTAGAGTGTACCAGTAGTAGAATAACGGCTGCGCCGTTATCGGTGGATTACATGTATTTAGAACGAGGCTTGATGGCGATATGGGTTTTATACTGACGGTATGACGATACCGGTCTAAGGCGGGATCTGAATGGAATGTTGTGTAATTGGAACCGGATACGTGGGGTTGGTCACGGGGGCCTGCCTTGCCGATATGGGCAATTCCGTGATTTGCGTCGACCGCGATAACCTGAAGATAAATAAGTTGAGCAAGGGTGAGATCCCTATCTTTGAAGCGGGGCTCGAAGCAATAGTCACGAGATGCCTGAAGAGCGGCAAGCTGAAATTCACCACCTCGACAAAAGAAGCGGTTCATGTGAGTACCCTGATCTTTATTACTGTTGATACCCCTTCGGACTACCAGGGTTATGCGGACCTGACGCATGTTGATGAAGTGGCCGGGGATATAGCCTCCGTAATGAACGGTTATAAGATAATAATTAACAAGAGCACCGTACCGGTCGGCACCACCCGTCGGGTGGAAAGAGTTATCGAGGAGTCCCTGAAGGAGTACCATGAGTTCGATGTGATATCCAATCCCGAGTTCCTGCGGGAAGGCACCGCCGTGTCCGACTTCATGAAACCTGCCCGTATAGTGATCGGAAGCGGGTCACAGAAGGCGATCATGATGATGACCGACCTCTACCGCAAGATGAACGCCCCGTTGCTGATCACCGACCCGGTCAGTGCAGAGATGATCAAGTACGCTTCCAATGCTTTTCTGGCTACAAAAGTATCTTATATCAACGCAATAGCGAATATATGTGAGGTTGTCGGAGCCGACGTAAGGGAAGTCTCTCTCGGCATGGGTTACGACGAGCGGATCGGTTTTGAGTTCCTGAGGGCCGGCCCCGGTTTCGGAGGGTCGTGTTTCCCCAAGGACTGCCGCGCGCTTCTCAGGATTGCCGGCGATTACGGCTACAATTTCAAGCTTCTCGAAGGTGTAATGGATGTCAACAGGGAACAGCAGCTCCGGACGGTGGACAAGATAAAACGCATGGCCGGTGGCTTTGACGGGAAAAAGATCGGGGTGCTGGGGCTGGCTTTCAAGGCGAATACTGATGACATAAGGGAGTCTCCCGCGGTGAATATTGTAAGCATGGTGCTTTCCGGAGGGGCTGAGGTTTCAGTTTACGATCCAGAAGCAATGGAAAATGCTTCAGAGTTTATACCCGAGGCGAAGTTTGCCGGTGACGCGTATGAAGTCGCCGCCCAGGCTGATATTCTGGTTCTTTTAACAGAGTGGGATGAATTCAAGTGGCTGGATTATACACGGATAAAGGAGCTTATGAACTCGCCTGTTCTGCTGGATGCGAGGAACTGCCTCGACCCGGCTGTACTGAGAAAGATCGGATACACGTATGAAGGAGTTGGGAGATGAAGCTCTCTGTGGTAATGCCTGTTTATAACGAAAGGAATACCATAAAGGAGATTTTGAGAAGGGTGCGCTCGGTTGACCTGGGGGAAATCTCCATCGAGATCGTGGCCGTTGATGACGGTTCGGATGATGGAAGCGTCGATATCCTGAAAATGGAAGCCGATTCAACAACCAAGGTCATTTGCCACGACAGGAACATTGGGAAAGGTGCCGCGATCAGGTCCGGCCTGGAACAGGTGACCGGTGATCTTATTATTATTCAGGACGCCGATCTTGAATACGACCCTGATGATTACAGGGACATGCTGGCGCCGGTGCTGAAGAAAAAAGCCGAAGTGGTTTATGGATCGAGGTTTACCGGTGAGCGCCGGAATATGCTTTTCTGGCATATGCTTGGAAACAAGTTCCTGTCGCTTGTTACGGACGTGCTCTACAATACTACGATTTCCGACATGGAAACGTGTTACAAGCTTTTTACAAAAGAAACGCTTGAAGATATCAGTATCAGGTCAAACGGGTTTGATGTGGAGCCCGAAATCACCGCGAAATTACTTAAGAAAGGCATCAGGATTTACGAAGTGCCCATTTCTTATGCCGGGCGTGAGTACTACGAGGGCAAGAAAATAACATGGAAAGACGGTGTTTTGGCGCTATGGGCGCTGCTCAAGTACCGTTTTGTTAATTAGCATTCCATGCTTGGTGCATGGAGTCTGGGAGGTGCAAAGGTGTCTAAGGCAACGATAGTGAGCATCCTGTTGCTGGTTCTCAGTATAGGCCTGGCTGTAGCGGGACAACTCAGCATGAAGGCCGGCATGAGCAAAGTTGTGGAGGACGGAGGCGAGCTTTCATTCGCGGATTTCAAGAATCCGGTTGAGCTGGCTTCCAGGATAGGAAAAAGCGTCTGGGCCGTAATTGGGGTGCTTCTGTACGCGATTTCCGCGGTATTCTGGCTGATAGTTCTCTCGAGGGTGGATTTAAGTGTAGCCTATCCTCTGGTAGCGGCTGGATATGTCGTGGTTGTCTTCTATTCATGGCTGGTTTTCAAGGAGGACGTCAAGTGGTTTACCTGGGTGGGACTGATCTTGATTGTGGCGGGTGTCGTTATCGCGGGACAGGGACTTGCCGCCGGTGATGATGACAAAAGCGACAAAACTTCAATAGAACGAAAAGCCGAACCCACCCTAGCAACGGAAGCCGCTTTCCCGAATGAAACAAGTATCAGCAATAATAATTAATTACAACGGGCTTAACGACCTTCCCGAGTTTCTGGAATCATTGCGCGATCAAGACTACGAGAATATTGAACTGGTGGTTATCGACAACTGCTCCAGCGACGGCTCACGGGAGTTTCTGAAAGAGTTCACAGGCTCGGACGAAGCGAAAAAGAGGTTTGCCGGCCAGTCTCCCACTTTCATAGAAAACAGGGACAACAGGGGGTTCAGCGCGGCGCTCAATACGGGCATCTCGCAATCGAACGGCGAGTTCATACTGTCGCTGAATACCGATGTCGTTCTGGAGCCGGAGTTTCTTTCAACCCTCATGCAGTCCATGAACGGGGAGAAGGTTGGGAGCGCGTCAGGAAAACTGCTCCGGTTTCCGCCCCATAACCGCGACAACATTATCGACTCCGCCGGCCACCTGATTTTCAGGAACCGGCTTGCTGAGAACAGGGGCGAGGGTGAGACGGGCTCGTCGGCTTATATGGAGGACGCCGAAGTATTCGGCACTTGTGGTGCGGCCGCCCTCTACTCACGGGAGATGCTGGAAGACATAAAAGTCAGCGGGGAATACTTTGATGAAGACTTTTTCGCGTTCTGGGAAGACCTCGATGTTGATTGGAGGTCCAGGTTGCGTGGATGGCACTGCGTGTATAACCCCCGTGCCATCGCATATCATAAGCGGGGCGGGGCCGGGTACCGCAAATCGGTCCTGGTCGAGTACCATAACTACAAGAACCGCTGCCTGATGGTAATAAAGAACGACAGGCTTGCATGCGTCCTGAGAAACCTTCCGGGGATTATTTTTACCGACCTTCTCAAAGGAGGGGCACTGCTGATAAGGTGCCCCCGGGCGCTTCTGGCGTCGTTGGAAGTATTGAGGCTGCTGCCGAGAATGCTGAAAAAGAGAAAGACGATACAAAGTGGAAAAACCGTATCGGACAGTGACATTGATAAATGGTTCCAGCCGTTTTACTACGGCAAATGGATAAGACGACACCTTCTTAACAGGGGGGAAATGATAATCGAGGGGGAAAAAACGAGGCGTTGAAAAAAATCGCGGCCGTGATAATAAACAGGAATACCAAGGAGTTTCTTCGAGAGTGCATTGTCTCTTTAGAGAGTCAGGACATCGATGGGGAAGTGCCCGTATGGGTTGTCGACAATGGATCTGGAGACGGCAGCCAGGCGATGGTCTTGAACGAGTTTAAGGGTGTGAATCTTGTCTGGAACAGTAAAAACCTGGGATATTCCAGGGCATGCAACCAGGGCGTCGAACAAACCGGGACGCCGTATGTAGTGGTAATGAATACCGACACGGTATTGAGGGAAGACACCCTGAAAACGATTGTCGAGTATTTCGAAAGGCATCCGGAAGCAGGAATCGTCGGCCCTAAGATACTGAACAGCGATGGCAGCCTTCAGTTTTCATGCAGAGAGTTCCCGTCCGTAAAAGACGCGTTCATGCACGCATTCCTTGGATATTTCGTATCGGGAAACAGGTACTCCAAGAAGTACCTGAAGATGGATTGGGATCACCGGGAAGACGTGGAGGTCGACTGGGTTTCCGGCGCGTTTATGGGTATCCGCAGAAAGGCGTTTGATGATATAGAGGGCTTTGACGAAAAGTACTTCATGTACGTTGAGGACGTCGACCTGTGCTGGCGCATGTGGCAGTCCGGATGGAAAGTCGGCTATGTCCCGGCCGGTGACGTGTATCACCATATCGGAATGACCAGCAGGATGGTTTCAACCAGCATGTCGCTTCATCATCATTTGAGCATGCTTAGATTTCATCGCAGGACTTATCGAGGCCCGTTGAAATTTATTGTGGACCCCGCTGTAGCCGCGGGGATTATGTTACGATTCCTGATGGTCACATGCATAAGTTACTACTATAAATTGAAAGGTTCTTCCAGGAAGGGCTTATATGACAAATGACGGCGTCGAAAGAAAAAAAGCTCTTGTAACAGGAGCGGATGGGTTTGTAGCGTCACATCTCCTGGGGGTCCTGGCTTCCGAAACGGAATGGGACCTGCACGGAATAGGGTTAAAGGACGGCCTGTCCGAAAAAATACCCGGCGTTAGTTATCGGGTGGTCGATATTACCGATTACGATTTGTTGAGTGATTATATTAGGTCTTTAACGCCGGACGTGGTTTTCCATCTTGCCGCGCAGCCGTCGGTGGCGCTCTCCTGGAAAAATCCCAGGCGGACTTACGAAATCAATCTTCTTGGCCAGTTGAATTTGTTGGAAGCCATTCATGAGTCGTGCAATGATATTTCCGTTTTGATCACCTGTTCCAGCGAGGAGTACGGAAAGGTAACGCCGGATATGGTACCCATAAAGGAAAACACGGAGCTGAAGCCCTGCAGCCACTATGCCGTGAGCAAAGTCTCCCAGGAGATGATGGGACTTATGTATGAGCAGGCGCTTGGATGGAGGGTAATGGTGACGAGGGGCTTTAACCAGGCGGGGCCCGGCCAGTCGCCCGACTTCGCGGTGTCTTCGTTTGCCCGGCAGATAGCGCTCATAGAAGCTGAAAAGATCCCGCCTGTTTTAAAAGTGGGAAACCTGGACGCCTCAAGGGATTTTATCGATGTCCGGGACACCGCGAGGGCGTTTTTTATGATCATGGAGAACGGCAGGGGAGGTTCCGTTTACAATGTCTGCTCGGGTGTGGCAAGAAAAATATCGGAGATACTGGATATGCTTCTGGGCATGACCCGTTCGGAAATAACCGTCGAGCATGATTCATGCAGGCAGAGGCCGAGCGACATTCCGGTCCTGGAAGGTGACGGTAGCCGCTTAAGGGAAGAAGTGGGATGGAAACCGTCGATACCGGTCGAACAGACTTTGCGTGACACCCTCGATTACTGGCGTGGGCAAATATTGTGAAGATTAGTGTCCCAGTCTGTGTGTTTTGCCGCAGGCACAATAAACGGCCTGGCACCTGTGAAGCTTATAGTCTCCGGTTAGACGGATGTCCGGTGATCGCGATGTACACTATGGAGGTGATTTGATTTGAAGGCGGCTATGCTGGTCGGAGGTTTTGGGACGAGGCTCAGGCCTCTGACGATAACGACGCC
>JAFGMY010000142.1 GCA_016927325.1 Actinomycetota bacterium
ATATGGCGTGCCCAGTGTGACTTCCTTTACGCCCCCGGAATGGCCAGGAGGGGATATGCGGTCCTGACAATGGACTGCCGTGGATACGGCAGTTCCGGTGACGCCGTTTTCTGCGCCGATCCCGACCATGAGCTAAATGACATTAGCGATCTCATAACATGGATAACTTCTACGAAATCGCCGGTTAAGGTCGATCCCGATCATATCGGGATAACCGGGGTCTCCTACGGCGGCGGCTTCTCATTTCTTATGCCTGCCTACGACGAGCGGATAGCAGCGGCGGTTCCCATGAACGGCTGGACAGACCTTGCCCGCTCGCTTCTGCCCGACGGCAGCTGGAAGTTCGCCTGGAGCATGCTTCTTTTCGTGGCGGCGGTCTGGGGCATGAAGAGGGACTACAACGGGGAACTTGCATACTGGCTCAAGACTGTCTGGAATGGCAACTTCGATGAAGTGGATGACAGGATAGGCGGCCGCGGCGCAATTAACAGAATTGACGATATAAAGTGCCCGATGTTTATAGTCCACTCCTGGAACGACGACCTGTTCCAGCCTAACCAGATACTCGATTTCTATGAGAAGTTCAATAAGCCGAAGAAGTTGTACATGACGAACGGGATACATGGTTTCGACGGGGGAAGGGGAGATTTCCTGGTCAGGAACGAGGCGTGGGAAAAGACACGCAGGTTCTTCGACTACTGGCTGAAAGATGAGAAAGACAACGGGATCATGGATGAACCGGCGGTGGAATACTTCCAGCCGTGGGACGGCCGGATGGCAAAGACCACCAACTGGCCTCCACCCGACCTTGCCTTAAGAGATTATTTCCTGAGGCGTAAACCGGGTTCGGAAAAACATGAAGGGTTCCTCAGCGCGGAAAAGCCGGATCGGAATGAACCCCCCGGACTGCTTATAAACAATACGGTTTCCAGCCTGCACACCTCGGGTCCGCCGATGCTTCGCCTGAACGCGCTTTTTAACCTGCCGATACCCGGTGTGCCCTGGAGCATCTCGAAAGACAGTATCATGTTTGATACCTCGCCTCTCGAGGAGAGTGTAGAGATAGTGGGGGCGCCTTCGGTCGACCTTTATGTATCGTCATCCTCGGGCGAATGCCAACTGAACGTTCTTCTGTATGATGTCCGGCCTTCGGGATTCGCGAGGTTGATTACCTATGGAGCCGCCACGAAGAGAGACGTCAAACCGGGCGATGTGAACAACTACCGCTTTGAACTGGTGGCATGCGCGCACAGGTTGAAGGCCGGGCACCGCTTGAGAGCCGTCCTTTGCGCGGCTAACCCGCTGCATGTGAAACCTTCTTCCATTCCGTCGGCATATGAGGTTTTGCATGACGACAAGTTTCCGTCCGGTATCAGCATGCCGATTATCGTAGAAGGTGCGGGAAAGGCCGGGAAGGCAAAGAAGCCCGCCGCGAAAAAGGCGGGAGCAGAAAAGAAACCGGCGGCAAAGAAAGCCAGGGCGGCAGGGAAGCCCGCCGCGAAAAAGGCAGGGGCGGGAAAGGCGGCTGAGAAGCCTGCCAGGGCTGCCGTGAAATCCGGTGGATCGGCAAAGAAACAGGGAAAATCGGCCGGAAAGCCTTCCGGCAGAGGGAAGAAGGCCGAGAAAGCGGGAAAAGCGTCAAAGAAACCGTCGAAACCGGCGATTTAGCTTCAGGTTCTCCGGAGAGCGTGTTCGGATGGAGATAAAAATCGGGACTGTGTCCGTTTTGAGGCAGATGATTTTTGAACCCGGTGAACGGCGGTTTATGTAAGGGGGTTGAACCGGTGGAGATACGGGAAGCTGTCGAAGGCAGAAGAAGCATACGCGAGTATACTGATGACGCGGTAAGCGGCGAAATGCTCGACGAGCTGATAAATGCCGCGCACTGGGCCCCGTCGGGCCTTAACAATCAGCCCTGGCGCTTCATGAAGATAAAGGGCGGGGGCGAGTTGTCCGAGAAGCTTTCGAACATGACGAAGTATCGTGGGGTCGTCTACGGCGCTAAAGCTTTAGTAGCTGTTTTTCTGGACACCGGGGAAATGTATGACCGCACCAGGGATCTGATGTCAGCGGGGGCCGCGATACAGAACATACTTCTCTCGGCATATGACATGAATCTTGGCACCTGCTGGCTTGGTGAGATATTAAACCAGCGCGAAGAAGTCGAATCCCTTCTGAAAGCGCCGGAAGGCTGCGAGCTTGTGGCCCTGATCGCGATCGGGTATCCAAGGGAACGGGAAAGAGCCGGGGTCAGGCACCCCCTCGACACGTTCATCATTCCCCCTCCCGAATAGGCCACCAATACCCTTTAGCTCCAACCCGACCACTTCAGCCCCCGGGCTCTCAGCCGGGGTATACCATGCGCGCCTGAGAGACGCGCCCAAAATTTATTAACCCCCCAAACTTTAGACCACGGCTTTCAGCCGTGGGAACGCGCCCGAGAGACGCGCTTAAAGGATTTACACATAACTCCTGACAACTGGATTATGCGTTTCTGTAAGCACTTAGAGGTCATATGTGTAAAAATGTAATCGTGTAAATAGAGATAGTAATGTCACATGTTAAAGCGATAATTGATATAAAGTAAGCCGGTTCTTAAACAATAATAGGCGATAATGCATCGGTTTTGCTGTCGGGCGGAACTGCGTTCCTCATGACAAATGTCATAATCTCCGGGCGAAACTCCGAATTGAAAAGAGGATTATGTGGCTAAAGACCTGTTTTTGTGGTGCGACGAAAAAGTAAGGAAGAAGTATCTGGAGATGCCCGGACTATCCCGCGAGTACCAGGCGAGACTCGAAGGGGACCTCCAGTATTGCGTAATCGATATTGAAACGACAGGGCTTGATCCACAGCGCGATCGCATTATTGAAGTGGCGGTAATTAAAGGCCGCGGATCTTCAACCATCGATACATTCAAAAAGTTGATAAACCCCGGCATACCGATCCCTTTCCACATAGAGCTTCTAACCGGCATCGACGAGGAAATGGTCTCGGGACAACCTGCCATGGATGAAATCATAGACGACCTCGCCGACTTCCTGGGTGACGACCTCGTGATAGCTTACTCGTACTTTGAAAAGGAGTTTCTGGGCAACCTTTACCCGGAGTACGGTAGAGGCAAATTCACGAACCCGTATCTGGACGTTATGGATCTTGCCCTGATACTTCTGCCGTCGATTCGCGGTCACAGGCAGATCGACCTGGCTTCCATCTGGGAAATAGATACAGGTGCGGTGCACCGCGCTTTTGACGATACCCGGACTTTGTTCTCCGTGTTTAATATTTTACTCAACGGTTTATACAACGCCGACCTTTCTCTTATCAGGGCGCTTCTCGACCATTCCCCGGGACAGGGGGACGGCCTTGCCCAACTGTTGAAAAGGGTGCTGGATGAGAGGTCGGGAGGCAGGAAGGTGGACAAGCTGGCGCTCGAACGGGTCGTCAAGAAGAACGTGTCGCTGAAGGGCGTATCACCTCTGGCGGGTGAACGCGCCGATCGCCCGGTACGGCCCGAAGATGTCCGTTCGATGTTTGAGCCGGGAGGTCCGATCGCGGGGCAGTTCGGGAACTATGAAGAACGCCGTGAGCAGTATGAGATGGCTGAAGTGGTGAGGGCCGCCCTTGACGATAAAAAGCTCCTGCTGGTGGAAGCGGGTACCGGCACGGGGAAGTCAATCGCTTACCTGGTGCCGGGGGTTTTATGGTCGAAGGCTAACGACTCCCCGGTTGTGGTGTCCACCAGGACGCTGAACCTTCAGGACCAGTTATGCACGAAGGACCTGCCGCTGCTGGAGGAGGCGATGGGGGAGGATTCCTTCCGGTACTCGGTATTGAAGGGCTACGGCAACTATATATGCCTGAGGAAGCTGCAGGACCTCGTCAGCGGAAAAAGGAAGCTGAACGAGAGGCAGATCGGCATCTTCGGCATGCTTCTTAACTGGATATCGGAAAATGAGTTCGGGGATGTTTCGCTTTTGAACGTGTCGTATCTGAGGGGGCTCGACAGTCTCGTGCTCTCGGATTTCAGGGAGTGTCCCGGCGCCAAATGCAAATTCGCCCGCAACGGGTGCTGCTTTTACAGGAGGGCGGTGGAACGGGCGAAGTATTCCAATGTTGTGGTTGTGAACCACTCGCTTCTGCTTGGAGGCATTGGAATCGAATTCAGAAGCGCGGTCATCGACGAAGCGCACACGCTGGAAGATGTCGCCACCGAGCAGTTTACCCGTGAGTTTGCTTATCGCGATGTGAACAGTTTTCTCAAGTCCCTGTACTCGCCGGTTAACGGCAACGGCTTCATAGCGGATTTGCTGGATAATGTGAAAAGCCATATCAGCGGCGATAACTATGAGGCGTTGAAATTTAGAGCCGAAGAGGCGATGGAGGCGGTCGAGCTGTCCCTGGAAACAACTGAAGAGGCTTTTATAGCGCTGTCTTCTTTTTACGAGGGAGAGTCACCGGGCCGGATGGATATTCGGTTCGGGCCCGGCCAGATCGAGTCGGTTGAGTATACCCGGCTTCAGATGAAAAGCGAGGACGTGGAAAAAGCGCTTGATAAACTGGCAGTTCAGCTTTCCAGGGTGTCAGGCATGCTCCGGGAGAAAGGGGACGATTCCGAGAGGCTCGAGTACCTGCAAAGCGATCTGGGAGGGAAGGCGGCGAGGATTGCCGAGATGAAAGACGACCTGGAGGTTTTCCTGTCGATCGAAACCGGGGGGGCGGTTAAATGGGCCACCGTCGCGGGAGAGGAAAGTTTTGAGAGGCAGGCGCTCAGGGTTACGCCGGTCGATATCGGAGAGCACCTGCAAATGTGCATATATGAGGACCTTGATTCGGTAATCATGACCAGTGCCACGCTTACGGTAAAGAACTCTTTTGATTTCTTCCGCTCGCGTGTCGGCCTGGGGCCTGGCTCTCCTTACCAGCCGGAAAACATTATTCTTCAATCCTCTTTCGACTACGACCGCCAGATGCAGATACTTGTGGTGCACGATATGCCGGACCCATCCTCGAAAGAGTATTCCGGAAAAGTGGCTCACATGCTGAAGGAGATTATTCCTTCGGCGGGCGGGGGCGCACTGGTCCTTTTTACGAACCGTAAACTCATGATAAATACTTACGATGAAGTCGCGGGGGAACTGGCCGGACAGGGACTCAAGTTACTGTGCCAGAGGGAGGGATACTCCCGCCGCCGGCTGGCGGAGGAGTTTGTCGAAGATGAAAACACAAGCCTGTTCGGCACCTCCAGTTTCTGGGAGGGCGTTGACGCAAGGGGAGACACATTGAAGCTGGTCGTGGTAACACGAATACCGTTTGAAAGTCCCGGCCGGCCGGTGTTTGAAGCCCGGGGGGAGCTGATAAGACAGGGTGGCGGCTCGGATTTCGCGGAGTTGGGTTTGCCGATGGCGGCGCTGCGGTTGAAGCAGGGCGTCGGCAGGTTAATCAGGACAAACCGGGACAGGGGACAGGTGATCATTCTGGACAGCCGGATCAACAAGAGGCGCTATGGGCAGGTGCTGCTCAGGACACTGCCCCGCGCTCTAAGACGTAATGTATCTGAGGAAGAAGTCGGACGGGCGATAAAGGAATTCTTCACGGACGGTTAATCGAGTACTCTTACTTTTACTTTTCTTCTGCCGAAAGCGAGAGCTTCCCCCAGCGTGTTATAGCATAAGTCGATCCGGTTGCCCTTGATTGCACCCCCGGTGTCGGCGGCGATTGCATAACCGTATCCCTCAACATGCACCCTTGTCCCAAGAGGGATAAAAGAGGGGTCGACCGCAACGACTCCTTTCTGTGCTTTGAGGCCGGTTGCGGTTGTATCTGAAAGACCCGGCTCTTCAGGTGAATAGGCGGTGGCAACCATAACTATTTCTTTGCCTGGAGGAGGGGGTTCGCTGTCCGCGGGGTTGATCTCCTCGATAAGCGCCTTGGCCTGGCTGGATTTGCTCTCGATCTCGTTTCTCTTTGAACCCGCCTGGGCAAGAACCCTCTCCCGTTCATTTTTTCTCTTCTGGAGCGCCGCTTTCTCCGTCTCGAGATTGTCCAGCAGGTTTTTCGCCTCACTTTTTTTCGACTTGAGCCCGGCCAGCGTCCTGTCAAGTTCTTCAGACCGGCTTTTTACTTCTTTCAGGAGTTTTGAGTCATTCGCGGCTACCATTTCGGCGTAATCATGCTGAACCATGAACTCATCGAAATCCTCAGATGTAAGAAAAACCTCGAGGGTGCTGGTACGTCCGTTCATGTACATCTCACGGACGCGTGAGTTCAGCCTGCCTTTTCCCTCAGCCACTTCCCCGCGCATGGATTCCAGCTTTTCATGCGTACCCGCAATTTCTTCTTCAAGCGACGCTGACTCTGTTTTCAATGAGGACATCCGGGAATTCAGGTCTTTTATCGCCGAATCTATCTCAACAATCTCCAGCGCCAGTTTTTCGCTCTCGTTTGATGCGGCTTCCGCCCCGGGCTCCGCATTCGCGCCGGGGCTGAAACTGGCGGAAACAACAGTAAACATTAATAATAAGACGAGCGTTATAGTGACTATTACAATGTGTTTTTCCGCCGCGGCTGTGGAGTTGCGGCTGTTACGGTTGTCTGTTCTTGTATTATTTTCGAATAACATCTGATGAACACGTCCTCAGGGATCGAGATTATAGGGTAATATAGGAGAAGAATCAAATCCGGCACAGTTCGTTTGACGGATTCAGCGAGTGAAAAACGCGGCAGACACTCTGCCGGCATCAACTCAGACTCGCCTGAATGCTATTTATTTTTAAATTATGTTCTTGAGATTGATCAATAATATATTCTTATGTATATGTTATGTATATGTTATCATACCAGGTTTAAGGGAAGTCATTGAATGAGGAAATGAAATCCGCGGTGTCACGCGGTGATATCAGGTATCTACTCGAAACCGTGTACGGCGATCAGCCTGACTCCCGGAAGTGTGCCGTGGAAGCTATTGCGGGGGTCGGAGGCGGAGCTGCCGTGAAAGCTCTGCTTGGAGTTGCCAGGGACAGGGCCAGGTTAAAGCCCGAGCTCCGTTTGCACGCGCTTGAGTTCATGGGAACCATATGCGACAAGTTTGAGTATCTGTCTTTATTGGATGAGTTCATCGCCGGGGACAATCGTAAAGTTGTTCGTGGCGCGAGGCGGATGTTCAGGCAAGCCGATCCCGTTGATCTGCCTCGGCGATTGGCCGAAAAAGGATGCCTCGATCACCAGGCTGTCTCGACTTACGGCAGATACCGCGAAGCCGGTGCCGTCGCCTTGCTGGAGGGATTCATCGAAGAAAGGATAGCGGCCAGGGATGTTTTAACCACTCCGCACTGGGGAAGAGTATATATCGCCGTGCGTGCCCTTGGAAAGATTGAACGGAGTGAAGCGTCAGGCACGCTCCGGAACATGGAACGGTGGCTGATGGAAAGGACCGGTCGAGGTGCGGGATTCCTGCAGAGCGAACGGGCGGGCAAGCTGAAAAAAGCTGTGGAATCATCTTTGGAGTCGGTAGAGAAGGAATAGAAAGATTTGTATCTAAGTTTTAGCATGAGTCAAGAAAACGGCGACTTTGCCCCGGCATTGGATTCTCTGATCAAGAGGTTGTTCCGGAGGGATAAATATTGAAAACCATGGCGGTGTCATCCAGGCCGATTGCCTGGCTGGGTGAAAAGAAATTATCTCGCGTCATGCTGGTTTTTGGCGTGGTTCTGCTTCTGGCGATTGTGCTGGGAACGTTCTCTTACCTCCTGGTGCAGGACTTAATGACTATGGGGACCTATCCGCCGGGGGTCAACGTTCTCGGTGTGGATGTGAGTGGATTGACCAGGGCGGAAGCGTTTGATATGTGCAACAGGGAACTGGCCGAGATAATAAACAAACCGGTTTCCCTCAATATAGACAACGAGAAATACCAGATAACACCTGAAGAGATCAGCCTGAAACTGGAACTCGGCGATATGGTCGATCAGGCTTATGAGAGTGCATGGAGTGTAAATATTTTCGAACGCATGGCTCGCAGGTTTATCAACAAACCCAGGGAAATAGATGCGGCTATCGCTGTACAGAGCGACGGGGAGAAAGTGGAGCATTTTGTCGATTCGGCGCTGAATATGATCAACCGTCCCCCCCACGACACATATATCGATGTAACCAGCGGCGTTCCGGTGATAGTCCCCGCGAAAGAAGGAAGATACGCGGACCGCAACCAGTTGCTGGAGGAAACCCTCAAGGCGCTGGGTACTGCGGACCGGGAGGTACAGGTTGAAGTCGCCAGAACTCCCGCGGCGATTACCGATGAAGTCTGGGGAAAGTTCATAGTCATCAGTCTTGCCGATCATACACTGACTCTTTACAACAGGGAGGAGCCTCTGGCCCAGTTTGGAGTAGCCTGCGGCTCACCTTCATTTCCCACACCTGCGGGCATCTGGAAAATAGTAGGAAAACAGAGGAACCCGTCCTGGATCAATCCGGGTTCCGCGTGGGCGGCGACCATGCCGCCGTATATAGCGCCGGGTCCTGGGAACCCGCTGGGTACCCGTGCTCTTCCCTTGAACGCGAGCGGAGTTCTGATACACGGTACGTCGTCCGACTGGTCGATCGGACGATCGGCTTCCCATGGATGCATCAGAATGCACATGCGGGATATCGAAGCTTTGTTCGAGATGGTCGAGCCGGAAACACCTGTGTACATAATTAAAGCCGCCGGCAACCCGGGCTTTGACGTAACAAAGAAGCCGTTCTGGCAGAAATAATGGTGTTTAACACCGGTGTCCTGATTACTTGTGTCCGGGTACTCATGCCCGGACTACGCGGAGCAGGAGTAAGAAACGCGGCAGGATTGCCGTTTAGCCTTCGGCCTCGAGGTCGTCGTCCCAGAGCTTTATGCTGTTCGAGCCCTTGTTCTTGGCGAGCTCGAGCGCTTTGAATGCTTTTGTGAGAATATCCTGTTCCGTGCCGGAGGCGCTTGGGAAAGCGGCTATACCCGCGCAAAGGGTTAACGTGGAAGACGCCTTGTTGTTGGGGACCGGAAACGGGTAGCTCGCGACTTCAGCACACATACGGTCGGCTAACCTTATCGCTCCCAGGCGGTTTGTTTCCGGAAGTATGGCCGCGAATTCGTCTCCACCGATCCTTGCGATGAAGTCCACCTCCCGGGTGCACTTCTTGAAAATGGAAGCTATGTCGGACAGCGCGAGGTTCCCCAGCATGTGCCCGCATGCGCTGTTGTAATCGTCGAGGTGGTCTATGTCGAAAACAACCAGGGAAACGTTGAGCGTATACCTTTTTGCCCTCAGGACTTCCTGGCGGAGGCGGTAGTGGAACTGCCTCCGGTTATGGAAACCGGTAAGCGGATCTATAACGAGGTTTTCCTCCAGCTTGTCGCCGAGTTCGTCGATTTCGAGCAAGGTCGCGATGTAATAAGCGAAAAGGGAAAGAGGGGTGAGGTCGCTGCTTTCAAAATGCCTCTTATGATTTGACCAGAGAACAAGCACTCCACGGACGACCGATCCTGATTTTATTGAAAGCAGGGCCGCGGATGCCGGTTTGACTCCCGGCAGTAACTCGGCTTCCGCTTCGGACAGTTCCGGAACGATACTGTGTTTGCCGCGGGAATAACAGTGCGACAGCAGGGGATTGCCCTCTGATTCGATGACAATGTCACGCGGAAGATTTATTCCGCGTTGAGCGGCTATCCCCAGGGTTTCGCCCCCTCTGGCACCGGTCAATATAACGCCGCCGCTAGCCTCCCATATAGTCGTGGCTTCAGTCAGGCATGCTGCAAGCTTGACCGCGGTGGAGGAGTGCTTGGATGTCGGAAAATAGTCTTCAAGAAGCTGGCGGTAGTGTCTTAATACATTTGCTGTCCGGACACTGTCTTCCGCTCCAGGCTCGGTGTGACCGCCGGTCATGCGGAGGGCTGCATCACGGTTTACTATCGAAAGCCCGTGCATGGCTACAAGCTCCATTATCTCAGGGTCAGGCTGGGGCTGGTCCAGGTTGAGCAGAAGCTGTCCGGGAAGGAGCCTCGGGACCTCGGGAAGTTTCTCAAAACGCTCTATTCCGCTTTCGACAAGCCACTTCGCCGCGGGGTTGTCTTCACTCGCTATCACCGCCGCAATGATCATGCCTCCGCTCGAAATGAGCTTCTCTATCATGGGGAGATCTTCCATCCTGGGGCCGATTAATATTGCTTCGACGCGGTTATCCAATTTACACCCCTTCTGAGTATGCGGTACCGGCCTTTCTCGGCCGATTGAAAATCTTTCGCGGATACGTATCGGCCGATGTGGATATCATATAACTTAATGAATCGGCAGGCAATTTAGAGTACGAAGCATTAAGCAAGCCCTGCGTGCAAAAAAGGCAGGCTGACTCTTGACTTGATGGGGGTTATTTAATAGAGTCGATTAGCCCTCAAGAGGTTAAGAGGAAAACGGATCGGCTCGTTCGGCACGGACCCTTAAGATCCCTTGAGGGTATAATTTTTTCGGGAGTCGATTTATGACATTCGCAACCAAGCTATTTTACCTGGCGGTTTTCCCGGGGTTCTTTTTTATCCTCACAGGGGGGACCCTGGCAAGGGGCCTGCGACAGTCAGTACCCGCGGGCGGCCACGGCCATGACAGCGCGTTTCCCGCTTTATCCATGAGGGCGCTCCTGCGTTTGCTCGCCGGTGAAACAATCGCGGCCGGAGGTCAGTTCCATGCTCTCATGTGGATCGGGCCGGCGGTGAAAATCTTTTCGCTTTCATGGGTAATGTGCATCGTCTTTGGATTCATGTCCGGCGACCTGTTCCTCTTTTTCACGCTGCTGTTGATGTTTTCGTCGGTTGACCTGTTTGTCTGCTGGCTGTCAGGTGGAGGGAGAGTCAGGCAGCAGTGCTGGAGGACGGCGACGGCGGTAATCGGCTGGGCTGTTCCATTGTCAATTGTTCTTTCGGCAATAGCCATGAGGACTGACAGCGTTTCCATGCAGGGGATAATCGGCTGGCAGGCGGCATACGGCCCTCTTGTAGTATCAACGGAGGGTGGGATATTCGCGAGAATAGGGTCGATCGTCATGGTGCCCGCCGGATTTCTATGTTTTACTTCGCTGGCGGGGCTGAAACCGTTCGGCACCAGGCTTTTCACGTTCCAGCCGGGAGACATCGCGAGCGAGTTCTCAGGGGCGCCGCTGGCAATGCTGTGCGCGTCACAAACGTCCGCCTTGATTGTGATGCCCCTGATTTTCATTGCACTGTTTTTTGCGGGGCCTGCTTCGAACTGGCTTGAAGTTGTCTTCTGGGTTCTCAAGGTGGCAGGTGCGGTGATACTGATGTTATCGGTCGATTTCATGTCGGCCAGGGCCGAGAGACTGAAAATATTTTACTGGATGGTGGGGTTCGGCGGAACGTCGGCGCTGGCGGCGTTCATTCTCACCTGGATAGGGGTTGGGACTTGAACCCATTATCTGCATTTTGGCGAAATGAAACAGTTGTTTTCCACTTGAGGGCCGGCGGCTGCGGCGGCTGCGCGGACGTCGTCGACGAATGGATCAGGTCGTCGGGCAGGGACCGCTTGAAAACAACTGAATGCGTTTCTCCACGGCACGCCGACATTATCATAATAACGGGGCTTTCATGCGCGCCGGCGGCTTCGGCGGCTGTTTCCATAATAGAGCAGGCACCCGCCGGCTGCAGGATTATTGTTATGGGGGATTGCGCCGCCGGTTGCGGTCCGCACCGCAAGACCGGTGAAGACCCGACACGTCTGGATTTCGAAATCTCTTTTGATTCCAGGATCGAAGGTTGTCCGGCCGGCCGGCAGTCCATCGCCGGGGAGGTGAAGCGGTGTCTGGGCTCGAGTTGAAATGGTTTCTGGTAACAGCCGTATTCGCCCCACTGCTGTTCGCGCCGTTTTTCCTGGTGCCTGGATGGATGGCCAGGGGCGGGAAACTACTTGTTTTCCTGTATGCTTTTGTTGTTTCATCGGCTGACGCGTTACTTCTGTACGCTTATTTTCACGGGAACAGCGGTCAGTTGAGGATATGGTGGATGCAGGCCGGTGTGTTTCCGGTAACTGCCCTGGCGTTAACCGGTTTTCTTTCTGCGGCGGTACTGCTGTGGCTTGGGTTCAAGAGAAATGCCGGCGACATATCGGGGGTCGTCACCGCCTCTGTCGCGGTTGCCGGGACTCTCGCGGCTATGCTTTTTCTGTCAACGGATATTATTTCTTACACCGTTCTCTGGGTCGGGATTTCGGCCGCCGCTTGTCTGGCACTGGTCGGGAGCCGGTTGAGATCCGTGAAGAGGACTTTGTTGTCGTTTGCGCCATGGGTCGTATCAGACCTGTTGCTGATATCCGGCTCCACTTTATGTCTATTGTGGTTGAACGAGAACAAGGTGTTGATAGAAGCACCGCTCAAGTCCGGCAGCGAGATGCAGGTGGTAGTCATTATGGCGCTTTTCCTGGCGTCGAGCCTGATAAGGCTGGGCGCCTTCCCGTTTAACTTCCTTACCGGCGACCTTTTCTCAAAATCGGACAGCACATGGTCGGCCTTCTTCATGGGGGTCGTTAATTATGTGATGGCTGGCTCCAGATTAGTGA
The DNA here is from genome assembly GCA_016927325.1 of Actinomycetota bacterium. Lineage (GTDB taxonomy): Bacteria > Actinomycetota > Geothermincolia > Fen-727 > Anoxymicrobiaceae > JAFGMY01. The sequence continues at coordinate 12,588 of JAFGMY010000142.1, forward strand.
TCACCGCTACCCTGATGACACGCTTTGTCGCAACGGACTGGAGTATTGTTTTAACGGCCATCGGTCTGCTGACGCTTATGGCGGGCCCGGTACAGGCCGCAAGGGCGAAGACCCTTCCGGCGTTCATTAACGGAATGTTTGTTTTTCAAACCGCTTTTCTGATTATTGGAACAGGGTTGTTTTCACGTCTGGGCTGGCAGGGTGCGATGTTCTGTCTTCTTGCGGGCCCGTTTTTTATTGTGCCCGGGATAATGGCGGCCGGCAGGATATTCGAGATAAGGGGTACCTATGAGCTGGGTTCAAGGACGATCCCACCCGGCAATGCCGCGGCGGCGTTTCTGGTCTTACTTTTATCGGGCCTGGCGATGTCCGGCATGCCTCCCTCCGGAGGGTTCCTCGGGAAGGCTGTTGTTTTTATCGGAGCTGTCGACAAGTCATTTGTTCAGAGTTTCAACGCTCTGGTTGCCGCTTTAATACCCGTTGCCTGCGCATTTGCGGTTGTTTCCCTCGTAAAGGCGGTTTCGCAGCTCTTTTCAATGAAGAAAGAAGACCTTCCGAGAACGGTTTCGGGTCCGGCTCGTATGGAAGGTCTTGTGCCGCTGGGGCTTTGCGCCGTTGCATACGCGTTTGGGCTATTCCCGGGCTTGTTGACAGGTGATGTGCTGACGAAGGCATCGAGGTATCTCGTTCCGTCAGGTTTTTCGGGGCCCGGTGTTGCGTTCCACGGTTCGGGATCGGCCGCGGTGGGGGCGCTGGACTACTACAAAACGTGGGCGACGGACCCGGCTGTGTTTTGTACGGCTGTCGCGTTAACTGTAGTGGCTTTCTATTTTCTGAATCGCGCTTCCTGTCCTTCGGAAGGGCCGGAAGGAAGGTTTCAACCCTTCGAGGGCGGTGTGATTTCCAAACGTGCTTTCGAGCGGCCGCTCGGGGAATCCAGTTTGAAACCGGCGGGCGGAGGCGTGAAGAGGGTGAAGGAATGAGGGAGCAGCTGAAACTCGGTCCTTTCGATCCGGCCCTCAGGCAGCCGATGTATTTCGGGTTAGAGTTGAACAACGGCAACGTGGAGGCGTTTCATGCCGGCAGAGCCGTTATGGGATTCAACGGTGGAGAGGTGTTCAACGGGTTGACCGTCGAGGAAGGGCTCCTCCTTGCCGGCAGAGTATGCGCGAGGAGTTCAACAGCCCATGCCATTGCCTACTGCCGCGCCATCGAGGACGCTCTGGGTATAGACGTGGATGATGGTGCCGGGGTGCTGAGGGTGGTTCTGGCGGAGTTGGAAAGGATCGCCGCCCACCTGGAGGTTCTTGCAGACATCGCGAGGTACGTTGAAGACAGCCTGACTTTTGTCAGCATGGTCAGGTGCACAAGAAAAATACGGAAGGTTGTTTCCGACGCCGCCGGACATCCTTTCGCGGCCGGGGCTGTTGTACCGGGCGGTGTATCGATGGTGTCCCCGGGCGATGAAAAAGCTTGGCTGAAAGGCCTGGAGAAACTCCTGTCAAAGGTTTCAAGGGACTGTGGAATCTGGGAAAGGAAAGTCCATCTTCAAAGAAGACGGTACTGCTGGTCGGAACTCGACCTGTCGTTTATGCATGGCGAGCCGCCGTCAGCGCCTGCTTTCAGGGCTTCGGGAAGCGATTGTGACTTGAGGTACGGGAGAAGCGCTTACGGCTGTTACGAAAGGCTCTCGGGGAAACCCTGCCTCAGGAACGGCGGGCAGACAATTGACCGCATCCTGGTCCTGCTCGGTGAAATAAGGAACTCGGTGAAGCTTATAAGAAAACTGAGCGCCGGAAAGGTCACGGAAATCGAGCCGCCGTCGGAGATAAAGATAAAGAGCAGTGAGGGGACAGGTTATTCGGAGGGTCCGCATGGCGCCATCGAGTACTTTCTGAGTATCGACTCGAAAGGCGGGATCGTCCAGTGCGGGCTGAAGACCGCTTCAGCGGATACTCTGAACGCCATGGTATCGGCTTTGCCGGGTACACCTTACGACTACTTAATACCATCGATATTGTCGTTTTGCGCGTGCGCCTACTGCATGGACCATTCAAGCGAACGCCATGACCTATAATGTAAGTTGCCGGTGCCGCGGAACCTGGCTTTTACGGGAACAACATGTATGCGCCCGCCGCGCGGCCGATACTGGAGGTTTCGATGGACATCAAAGAAAAAATAACCTTTGCGCTGGGAGAGAATGAGGTTGACCTTCTGCTTGTCAATTGCAGGCTGGTTGACGTGCTGTCCGGGACTGTCCACTCGGGGTCACTGGCCGTTTCAAACGGCATAGTGGTAGGCATCGACGGTGATTACAGAGCAAAAGAGGTCGTTGACATCGAGGGCGGGTTTGTCGCGCCGGGCCTTTACGACGCGCATGTCCACCTTGAAAGCTCCATGGTTTCAGTTGCCGAGTTCGCGGGAACGGTAATACCTCGCGGGACAATAGGCGTGTTTACGGACACGCATGAAATATCGAACGTTATGGGGACGTCCGGCATCGAGTACATCATGGAGTCGGCCTCTAAAGTTATGCTCGATGTATATGTCATGCTCCCCCCATGCGTTCCGGCGACCGGCCTTGAGAGTTCGGGTGGGGTCCTGGAAGCGGGCGACCTGAGGCCTTTTGTCGGAAAACCAGGAGTGCTGGGACTTGGGGAACTCATGAATTTCCCGGGCACGGTTGCCGGGGACGGTTCGATCCTTGAAAAGATCGGCTTGTTTCCAGGAGGGCCGATTGACGGGCATGCGCCGGGTTTGAGCGGCAAAGAGCTGAGTGCCTATATCATCGCCGGACCTGATTCCGATCACGAATGCACCACGGCGGAAGAAGCGAGGGAGAAGCTTCAAAAGGGCATGTATATCTTCCTGAGGGAAGGAACCGGGGCCAGGAACCTGCTGGACCTGCTGCCCGTTGCGGTGGAATCTGGCGGCTGGAACTGCTGCCTCTGCACCGACGACAGAAACCCGCGCGATCTACTGGAGCGCGGCCATATGGATTCGATGCTCGCTATGGCGGTCGAGGCCGGGGTCGAGCCTTTAACCGCGGTGCGCATGGCCACAATAAATACCGCGAGGAGATTCGGCCTGAAGCGGCGCGGCGCCCTTGCTCCGGGTTTCGCCGCCGACATCGTCGTATTTGAGGACCTCGATGCTTTTAATGTGCTCAAAGTTTTCAAGGACGGAATGCTGGTGGCTGAAAACGGGGAAATGAAAGTTCCACCGGGGGATTCACCGGTAATATCGTCAACGTTCAGTGTCGGCGACTTCAGCATCGAGCGCTTGAAGGTGCCCGCGGCGGGTAACACCGTGAGGGTGATAGAGGTTGTTCCCGGCCAGATTGTAACCGGGTCGGCGCGACTGGAAGCGAAGTTGCTGGATGGTGTGGCGGTGCAGGACCCTGAGCGGGACATCCTTAAGATTGCTGTGGTCGAGAGGCACCACGGGACCGGAAATATCGGGCTTGGTTTTGTAAGGGGCTTTGGGTTTAAATCGGGAGCGCTGGCTTCGAGTGTTGCCCATGATTCTCACAATATAGTCGTTGTCGGCTGCAGTGATTCGGATATGGCGGCCGCCGTGGCAAAGGTCATTGAGATGGGCGGGGGGCAGGTGGCTGTTGAAAACGGGGTGGTTAAAAGCTCACTTTCTCTTTCCATAGCAGGCTTGATGTCCGAACTGCCCATCGAAGAAGTCGCACTGGGTGTCGACAGGCTCAACAGTTCCGCCGTGGGCATGGGCTGCGGGCTTTCAGATCCTTTCATGACCATGAGCTTCATGGCGCTTCCGGTGATACCTGAACTCAAGCTTACCGACAAAGGGCTCGTCGATGTAGGCCGCTTTGAGATCGTTGACTTGTTCTGCTGAGGCGCCGGCGCGCGATTGTTTATCTGCTCGGATTGAACATGGAGAAAATCCCGGGTTACCGTTGGCGGACATGTCCTGCCGTGCAGGATTACATGTGTGATTACCAGAACCTTTGATTTGCGGGCCGTCGTGCGGCCGCGGATCCACCGTTACGGTTGAACTCCACGGCAAATTGAGGCAATCATTAAGATATGAAGATAAGAAGACGCAAAAAGAAGAAAAACAAACCGGAAGGTTTTGATGGAGAGCCGCAAGACAGGTACATCGATACTGAAGGAAGCCCTTCTCCGGGAATAAAGGAGCAAGCAGACGGACGAGCTGAGTTTTTCAGTCTTTCCTCCAAGGAGGAAATCAAGGAGTACCAACCCTCCCGCCTGATGCTGGATTCGCGTAGAGCGAGAAGGGAGTACGGGCGTTACTTCAAGTTTGTGCCCTTTATCGTTCTTGCGGCGATCGTAGCGGGGGCCGTTGCTTTTTTCTGGCCTTCTTCGACCGTAAAGGTTCCGGAACTGGCGGGAAAGAGTATCGGAGAAGCGATGGAGATCGCGCGCGACGCCGGTTTCAAACCCGGAATAGACGGCTGGGAGTACTCGGGCGGCATCGAAGACGGGGTGGTGATTTCCCAGAAGCCGGGCGCGAACAAAGATGTAAAAAAAGACGACAGGTCGGTGCTGCTTACAGTCAGCAAGGGGCCCGCCCCGGAGCTTGGAAGCGATGTGGCTCCTCCGGGTTCGCGGTCTGATATCGACCACACCGGTGTCGAATCCACGGGGGATGTCATTTGTCTCGATCCAGGCCATCAGGATGGTGCGGAGTTGAGTGAGTGGGTCGACCCCGGCAAGAGTTCCAGGAAGTTGCAGAAGCAGGGGGTCGAGGGAACGGTTACCGGCAAGCCGGAGTACGAAATTACCCTCGAAATAGCACTGAAATGCAAAGATCTTCTCGAAAAGGACGGAATCCAGGTTGTAATGACAAGGGAAACAAGCGATATCCTGCTGTCCAATATAGACAGGGCGGAGATCGCCAACAACGCTTCGGCGGACCTTTATGTCAGGGTCCACTGCGCTTATTCGCAGGACCCCGAAATGAGCGGTACCGCAACCCTTTACCCTTCCGAATCCCGCTATAACACCGAGACCTTCAAGTATGGCAAAGCCGCCGCTATCTTTATGCAGTCGGAACTCTCAAAAGCATGTGAAACCAGGGACCTGGGCATTTTCGCCAGAGAGGACAACTCCGGCCTTAACTGGTCGAGGTCGCCGGCCGTCGAGGTGGAGGTCGCGTATTTGAGCAACACCGGTGAGGACAAGCTTCTGTCCGAGGAAGAGTTCCAGTGGAAAGCGGCCTGGGGCATCAGAAACGGTATCAGGAAGTACCTGGAAAACCGCTGATGAGCTTAGACCCTGTTCGTGGTTCGTGTACTCCGGTGTATACAAGGCTGAGGATTTTGATTTCAGCCCTGGTTTGTTCAGGCCCGGGAGAGCAACACGATGAACCGGCCTGTTTCCTGGAGGAAAACCCACCCCGAAGGGTAAATAAGTCTACGGCAGGAAATATTAAACAGCTTTATATGCTTACCGGTGTACAGGTTAAGAGGAGGTGGTCAGGATTATTGAGAACTGGATGCAGTTGAGAGCGGAGTTCAAAGAGGGTGAGTTCAGCCGGATGCAGCTTCTTGAATTCAAAGATGCCCTGTCGAGAATTCCAGAGGAATATGATGATTGTTCACTCGAAAAGAGATTGCTTGTCAGAAAAGACGAAGACAATATCAGTACGATTTCCGATATGCATTATCACAAGAACAAGAAGAGGCTGGTTAATTACAGGTTTGAAACAACCGGCGACGAAGACAGGCTCCTCAACATACAGGTATATGAGAAGAAGTTGATAAAATAACCACTGCCGTAACCGCGTACAAAATTGCGGCCGGGTAATTCTCCCCGGTTTCCGGTTCCTCGACCTTTGGTTCCGGGCTTACAGCCCGCGGGCTCTTAATCCTGAGTTGAAATTCTTGAGAATAATTCAAGTTCACGTAGAAATTAATCGTGAATGCGGCTCAATTGACGACAAAAAATCATGAACCGGTATTTCCCGGGAATATAAGGAGTCACAGGTTATTGCCTGTCGGGGAACGGATCTTTTATTATCAAAGGAGGGGAGCGGCGTTTACTTTCAGGACAGAGAGGTTGTCTTTGAAAGATGTCCGGCAGAAAGTTCTCACGGGCTGCTTATACCGGTTATCGCAGGTGTTACGAGTCTTCCTCGGGCACTGGTTCTCAAAAATGAGCAAATCCATGTCGCCGTTCTCGTAAAGAAGGGATAGATCGTTTTTTTTAGTTGAACTAGTTCTCATAAGGTGGCACAATACTGTTATGGGCGGCCGGGTACGTTTGTATTCAGGCCATTTCAACAATCCCCCAAGGGTTTCCGCCTTATGGTTATGAAGAGTTGCCGGCCGCCTTCCCCTTAATAATAAGGATTTCTGACGTCGCGTGAATCTTGAGTTAAAGCTGATCCGGTAAGAATCCGACCTTAATGTCTAATGGTGTTCTTCACGATTCACGTTACGGTACTTCATTCTTCATTCAGGCCGACGGTTTGATGCCCAGCATCTTCTTTGCTCTCTTTACAAGCGCGGGTGTCTTTTCCATTTTGAGTATGTAATCAGCGCAGTTCAGACCGCTGTGGGTGGCTATTTCGGTAGCTACTCCGGAAACGTTTCTCCCGGCCTCGGCACCGGCGTAGTAGAGCCCTTTGATCGGTGACACCGAAGACGGCCTTGTCGATCCGGCCTGGCCCATACACTGCGCCAGTCCGATGGCGGGGGAACCGATCTCGCCGTGTACCTCGTAGAACTCCGGCCCGAGGTAGTCATACCAGAGGATATGGTCCTTGATTTCGGGCACGGCGTCTATGATCGTATCCATCGCTATCTTCTCGTACGCGGCCCAGGTTTTCCGGTCACGTGCCAGCGGGGCGATCACTATTACCGACTGCTGCCCCTTCGGTGCGAGCCTGGGGTCCATATTCGAAGGTGATGTTGCCATAATCGCGCACAGTTCTTTGGGAACCTGGTTTCTGTCCCACATCTCGTGATAATACTCTTCAAGGCTCGGCATCGGGATGCTCATTACCAGGTCGTAGTCGAATACCGGTTTGTCGAGGGCGAGTCTCAGGGCAAACGCGGGACAGCCGGGCTTCAGTGACTCGCAGTACTCGGTGTATTTCTTGTCGAAGTGCTCTTCGCCGACCAGGAACTTTACGGTCTCCTTGATTCCGGTATTGCTGATAACCAGGTCGGCATCGATTACCTGGCCGTCTTCGAGCTGCACGCCGGTTACCTTTCCGTTTTTGACGAGCACCTTCGAAACGGTGGTGTTCAGCTGGACCTTGCCGCCGCGCTCCTCAATGCCATCGCGGAGCGCGTTTGGAAACGAGATGAGGCCGTCCTTGACGTACCCGATCATGCACTTTTCGTTGAGGATCATTTTCGACAACGCGCTGACGTCCGTAAAGGTTCTGAGCATCTCACCGAAAGGCGTTTCATAGTAAGGGCCGCCGAAGAGGATGAAACTGATCCAGCCGACGCAGTTGTGGAACGGAACGCTGTCGGTCCACTTTTTTACGACGTCCTGAATGGTCATCCTGTCGAACAGCCTGGAGAAAATGCTTATGACCTTGTTGGCCAGGGGCGACGTTGCCAGCATAATCCTCAAGCCGGTGGTGGGAAGAAGGCGGTTCATAAAGTTGAGCACAGTGCTTACGCGGAAATTAAACCTCTGGTCGCGAATCTTGAACATGACATCGTCGAGATGGTAAAACTTCACATCATTTTCCTTGTTAACCCTCTTGAGGGCATCCGTAAACGGGCCGAAAGCCGAGCGCATTAAAAGATGGCTGGCGTGGTCCATCTTGAATCCGTTTTTCATGCTGGTGCAGCACTTGCCACCGACGACGCCGGTCTTCTCAAGTACCAGAACCTTTTTCCCGGCGCCCGACAGAGCCGCACCCGCGGCGAGACCGCCAAGACCTGCCCCTATAATAACTGCATCATAATCCATGAAACGATCACCCCTGTTACTCGCTGCGAATCAATTGATTAGAATCATTGTTATCTCGACAAGCTTTTCTGCGGGTTCAAGGAAATCAAGACTCTGTCACCCGGCATGAATAATCTTGGTGAATACTATGAATGGCCCTCCTTTCCACTGGTTTGCCAGTTAAGTAGAAACTGAGGCATAAATGACAGATTGTTATTCCGGCGCTAATCTTATCAAGCAATTATTAATATTTAAATGGGAAATGGGAAAATTATTATATTTTTTGGGGTCTTCCGGAAGCCGGGTATTATGTATCAGCGTTGTAGCTTTCAAAATCAAAGAACTAAGGCCCCGGGCCTTGTTGGTTCTTCATTTCCGCTTTTCCTGCTGTTTGGCGGTCCAGACTGTGTAAAAAAGTGTGACTGCCCCACTTTCTTAGAGGGGTCAAAAGCAACAGGGGAGAGTGACCGGGGAGATGAACGGGTCCTGCAATGCGCGCAAATTGCAGGATGTGAACATCTCGGAGTTTGACCTTGAGTTTTGCCGTTGGCTTGTGAAGGCGGTGACCCCTTCATGGGTTCTGCATCCCCGAATACCCACGTGGAGTTTAAATTGAGTAGAGGAATG